>CAJBBV010000159.1 GCA_903951405.1 uncultured bacterium | reverse complement strand
GACAATGTGGGAACAGGAAATATCTTGGGAACCTATGGTGTTGATGTTACCATGCACTATCATGATGACCCAACTGATTCAAGAACCCCAACGTATATGTATATATTGCATTACAATGGAACGCAGTGGGAAGTGCCAAACAAGAAAAATCAAAAGGCAAATCGCGCAACATGGTTAGGCCCCAATGCATTTGAAATTGTACTGCCTGCACAAAAATCATTCAGTGCCCTCACCGTAGGCGGAAGTGCTTCTGCTTTACCGGTTACGATGATGAACTTCACGGCCAAAGCAACGCCAGAAAGAACAGCCGCATTGAATTGGTCAACATCAAGCGAAACGGTAAACAAAGGATTTGCTATTGAGCGTCAAGCAAGCAATGTAAATGGAAAGTATGAGCGTATCGGATATGTTGCTTCAAAAGCATTGAACGGAAATAGCCAGACTGCACTATACTATAATTTCATCGACATGCATCCGGGTAATGGTGAAACTGCTTTCTATCGTCTTGCACAAGAAGATATGGATGGAACCATTTCATACAGCGAGGTTCGTGTAGTGAAGTTCAATGGACAAACGGTTTCCATGATTTATCCAAACCCTACTAGAGGTATGGTGAACATCAGCAGAACGGCGAACGGAAGCAAGATGAACATCCAGGTAACGGATATGTCGGGTAAGCTGATCCAACAAATAAACAATGTAACCGATTCAAATTATAAACTAAACATCAACTATTCTGGTATGTACAACATCAAGTTGATCTATCCAGAAACAGGTGAGCAAACGATACAAAAAATCGTAGTGCAAAAATAGTCGGACCTAAGTTTTCACTTTAGTCCACCTCCTAAGGAGTAATGGTTTAACCCACTTATTCTGATGGATGAAAAGCTCTCGCTTAACGGCGGGGGCTTTTTTTGTAAAGAATATTCCATCTAGAAATTTTCCGTAATTATACATTTTAAATAGTGTAGCATCAATTATCCTTGCAGCAAATCATTGGAGAAACGATTATCGTAAAGGGTATGCTTCATTATTCTCCAACGCAGGAATTCCATTGTTTCAATAGATTCTTAGTCAACTACATAATAATACCCTGTGAAATGCGTTTTTATATAAATAGTTAAGGATAAAATTTAAAGTGTTGAACTTCAAAATATTGATAATCAACACTTTAGAAATTAATTTCGAGAATTTAATTCTTTTGAAATCTAACTTTTTTTATATTAAAAACTTGCAAAACTTGATATTAGCACCTATTTTTACAGGCAATCTAATTTTGTAGGAGTCCCTACATGATTGTTGTTCAATCCAATCCAACCGAATTCCCAACCGTTATTGTACTCTAGAAGCTTATTTCTAAAATGCAAATTTTAGAAATTGACGATATATCCAACCCCCTTGTTTAACCACCTTTTCATCATCAGTCAATTAAACAAAATGAAAACTTTTTTAAAGAACATCTGTTCTGCGCTGCTCTGCATCCTCTCAACAGGCGCTTTCATTAACGCAACCGCACAGAAAACGGTTACATTTTCAAGCCCTAATTCGGCTAAATGGATCGTTCCAGTTGGAGTAATCTCTATCGACGTGGAAGTATGGGGAGCAGGTGGTGGTGGTGGTTCAGTAGCAGGAAATAAACCTGGAGCTGGTGGTGGTGGTGGTGCTTATTCGAGTAAAACATTGACAGTCACCCCAGGTGATTCTATCTCTTTTGTGGTAGGTCGTGGAGGTCTTGGTTCAATGGGTGTTAAGGCTGGTGAAAATGGTGGAATAAGTAGTTTCGGATCATTAGTTGCTGAAGGTGGTTTTGCAGCAATTGCAAATATTTCAGGTTTAGGTGCTTCCGCAGGAGTTACTGGAAATGTAAATCATTCAGGGGGTTCTGGTGGAAATGCCGATGACGCAAATAATAAAGGTGGCGGCGGAGGTGGAGCATCAGGAAACAGTCTCGCTGATGGTTTGACTGGTTCAGTTAATTCTGGAACAAGTGGTGGAAATGGTGGTGTTGGTGTTAATGGTGGTGGAAATGGTGGAAATGGAGGAAACGTAGATGAAGACGGACTAGCAGGTGCTCAGCCTGGTGGTGGCGGTGGCGGAGAAGGTGGTTCAGGATCTGCATCATCAGATCAAGCCGGTGATGGTGGAGATGGCCAAATTAAGATTACATTTTCGTGTCCTACAGCTTTTAGTTTAAATACTACAGCTGCAGCAGATACATGTGCAAATAACGTTGTGCTCATTTCAGTTTCTGCTAACGCACCAAGTCTTCCTGTAGGAAGTTATATCGTAACATATGATCTTTCTGGTGCAAATACAGTTACCGGATCTACTGCATTAATGACAGTAGAAACAGCAGGTGTAGGAAGTTTTTATACATATACTTTATTAAACACCGGAATTACAAATATTACTATAACATCATTGATGAATGGTGGTGGTAGTGGAAATGAAGGATGTACTTCTGAGATAAGTTCAGGAAATGCCGCTTCATTCAATGTAAAATCTGCGCCTATTCCAACTTTTGTTGAAAGCCCAAGTGCTACCACTACACTCAATACTACGGTAGTGTACACAACACAATCAGGTCAATCAAATTATGTTTGGGTAATTCCAGGTAAGAAAAACGTTGATTATACGTTGATTTCTCCGCTTAAAATTACCGCTTCTACCTATAGCATTTCGCTGCAGTGGAAACGCGGTGGTGCTAAACTTGTTCAAGTGAACTATACCAGTACAGGCTGTTCGGGAGCATTACCGGCTTCTTCTCTTACTTCAGTTCCTGAAGTGATTTACAGTGGGGCATTTATAGTTGATATGGGACAAGCCGCACAGACAATTGGTAATGGATTAAAGCCTTATGGAATGATCTATGATTTGATTAAAAACTATAATGTTCCAATTCGTTGGGTTATAAATCAATCTAAAGTTGCTGATGGGGTAGATTTTCAATACAATGGCACTGATTATAAAGGCGGTACATTTGTGATCCTGCCTGAATTCAGAAGCTCAGGGGTAAATAGTCGTATTGCTTATTGGCAAGGATTAGGCGTTGTTGGCGAAACAACAACATCTGACTTCACTATCGATTATTCAGTTATACTTAACTCATATCCAAGGTGGGCAATCAATTCCCATAATGGGCAAATCCCCCAAAGGTATTTATCTAATGCTGGGATTAACTTAACTGCCTTTCCCGATGCATATTATTTTAGCGATGCAAATTCTTTAGGAGAGTGTGATGATCTTTTTATCATGCCACATGCCTATCCAACTTGGGCAGAACATGGTAACTTAATAAATTGGAATATTAACTTCAAAGGAAGTATATGGGCTTCTTGTATTTCAGGAAGTTTAATTGAGAACTTGGTTAATCCAGCTGACAAATCACAGCAAACCAATTTTCTGTCTGTAAAGGATCCATCTGTTGATTTAACAACTTTATATTCAGCTGGCGGCCCTACACCGGGCCTTGATTATACATCTGGCAATAGCCTAAAACTTTGGTACAATCACCAAAATGCCACACCTCCTTATATTCACTTCTTACCAACCGATCCAATTTCACAATTTATTGGAACAATCGACACTTCTCAGACAGTAGGTTCAGAACAAATATATGTTCCTCGTCAAAAAGGTGGAGTTGCAGGCTGGAGGCCAGGGGCTCAAATTATTTCGTACGATCCAACACAATCTGATGTTACCGATTTACAACCCGATTTACGTAATGCCGCAGTAGCTATTCTTTATGGTCGTGGTTTTGATAATCCAAACAGAGGTTACGTTATGTATGAAGCTGGTCATGATCATGCATCCATTGAAGATGGTCCACATGTTGCCGGACAGCGTGCATTTTTAAATTATTCATTTTCTCAAGCAAACGATAAAGTTCCATCGTTGTCATCATCATCACAAACAAGTGATAGGATTTTGATTTCCGGAGCCCTTAATACAAGTTTCCATGTGATTGCTTCGTCGCCAGTAGGTGCAACGCTGAGCTATCAGTGGACATCAAGTGTTGACGGTGGTTCGTTCACTAATCCAAATGGGGCATCGACTTCTTACACAGCACCAGAAGTTACAGAGAACACCGATTGTTATATTACATGTGTAGTTACTGATAACTGTGGCAGACAATCTTTTATGTCGTACACTGGTATTATTTATCCACCAGATGCTTTACCCGTATCACTCACTAAGTTTACTGCGAAAGCAACACCACAAAATACAGTTTCACTTTCTTGGACCACAACTTCTGAATCGAACAACGACGGATTCATGGTGGAAAGACAATCTCAAGGGAATAATGGAAAATATGAGGCCATTGGATTTGTAAAAACAAAAGCCCTTTATGGAAAGAGTACAAATCAATTAAACTATACGTTTGTTGATCCTAAGGTTCATCAGAATGAGGTAGTTTATTACAGACTTGCTCAGATTGATCTTGATGGCAGAACCATGTATTCTGAAATTCGTTTTGTGAAATTTGGTACTACCTCAGTGACTATGATATTCCCTAATCCAAGTCAGGGTAGTGTAAATATCAGCAGAACACCTGATGGCAAAAAGATGAATATCCAAGTAATTGATCAACTTGGGCGCATCGTAAACAGGGTAGATGGCATCACAGATCCAACCTACCGTTTGGATAACCTCAAAAATGGTATCTATACCATCAAGTTGATCTATCCGGAATCAGGTGCACAAACACTACAAAAAATCATCGTTCAGAAATAAATAATCATTACCGAGAAAAGTAAGCCCTCACCAATTGGTGGGGGTTTTTTTATTTAGACGTTAGATGTTAGACGTGAGTGTTAATACAATAGAGGTTAGATATTAGACGTGAGTGTTAATACAATAGACGTTAGATATTAGACGTTAGAAGTTAGTTATAAATACAGATGCAATTTGAGGGAATTGCCCTAGCCATAAACTTACACATCATTAATTTTAGTGATGGCTAAAATTCTAACTTATAATCAATTAATCATTTGGCAAAAAGGTATACAACTTGCAACATTGGTGTATAAGGCTACTTCTGAATTTCCTAAACAAGAGCTATTTGGACTTGTTTCTCAAATGAATAGAGCTTCAGTGTCAATTCCAAGTAATATAGCCGAAGGATTTGGTCGAAGATCAAGGGACGAGTTTAAACGATTTTTGAAAATTTCATTAGGTTCTCTTTATGAACTCAAAACCCAAATGTATTTGTCTAACAAATTTGGGTATGTTAAGGAGCCTGACTTTAAAGAAATCAATGACATAGCTGACGAAGTAGCAAAAATAATTCATGTCCTGCTTAAACGGCCTTAAATTCCATCTTGGGTAGGGGATCCTATTTTCCTATCCACTAATTTCTATTGTCTAGTGTCTTTTTATTACTTTTGCACTCTAAATTACCTATCCCCAATGGCCGGTCAATTAAAAGAAGTAAGAAATAGGATAAAATCGGTACAATCTACCCAGCAGATTACCAAAGCAATGAAGATGGTGAGTGCAGCTAAGCTTCGTCGTGCACAAGATGCTATCATTCAAATGAGGCCTTATGCCAATAAGCTTCAAGATATGCTTGCCAATATCGTTAGCAATGACGACAGTGGTTCAAGTGGTTCATTAGCAGAGGAAAGGGCTATAAATAAGGTATTGCTCATTGTCGTAACGAGTGATCGTGGATTGTGTGGAGCATACAATGCAAATATTCAAAAACTGGCACTCTCTACCATTCAAGAAAATTATTCAGCTGCACATCAAGCTGGAAATGTGTCAATATGGGCTATTGGTAAGAAAGGGGCGGAGTTTTTTCAGAAAAAAGGATTCAATGTAAATACCAATTTCAGGGATACCTTTCTTCATCTTTCTTTTGAAAAAGTACAAGAATGTGCTAAGGCGGCAATTGAAGCATTCAAACAAAAAGAATTTGATGTTATTGAGGTAGTCTATAGTGAATTTAGAAATGCCGCCACACAGCGCTTTGCCGTAGAACGTTTCTTGCCGATATCAAAAGTTACACCTGCTGCCGGTGCGAGTAAGGCAAAAGCAGATTTTATTTTCGAGCCAGAAAAAGAACAATTGATCGCTGAGCTGATGCCTAAAATTCTTAATACCCAGCTTTTTAAAGCAGTTCTTGATTGCAATGCTTCTGAGCATGGTGCACGTATGACTGCTATGGACAAAGCCTCGGAGAATGCCAATGAATTGCTCAAATCACTGAAAATATCATATAATAGAGCACGACAAGCTGCTATCACGACCGAGTTGACTGAAATTGTAAGTGGCGCAGCCGCATTACGAGGTTAACCGACCAAGTTTAGTATTTTTCTCCTATTTTTATCAAAATAACCGGCCTTAGGGTCACTACTGTATTATTGTAAAATGGACATTTCAAACTTAATCACCCATATCGAAGCGCTCATTTTTGCGAGTGAAAAGCCATTGACATCGATTGATGTGGTTGAACTCATAAACAATGCCTTTGGTTTTTTGGACGATAAAATTGGAATCGATCAAGTTGAAACATCTATCGATGGTATCAGAGAAAAATACAGCTCCGAATTCTATCCATTCGAATTAAGGCAAAGTGGAGGTGGATGGCAGTTCCTTACAAAAAAGGACTATCATCAAACCATCGCCCAGCTTAACGGCGATAAGTTTCTGAAAAGGCTTTCCACCGCAGCGATGGAATCATTGGCCATTATTGCCTATAAACAACCCATCACCAAATCAGAAATTGAAGCCATTCGTGGCGTAAACTCTGATTATAGTATTCAGAAATTATTGGAAAAGGAATTGGTCGTGATCACTGGAAGAAATGAAAATATGGTAGGTAAACCACTTATCTATGGAACGTCTAGGCATTTCATGGATTATTTCGGAATCAACAATTCAGACGAACTTCCAAAGATTAGTGAAGTGCTTGCAGAGCAGATGGTAGAACCAACATTGGTAAATGCTGAGCATTTTGATATAGAAGGTTCTGCTTCATCAACAGCCCAAACTGAAGAGGAAGTAATTAGCGCAATTGAAAACAGCAGCGAAGAAGAGAATATCAATATAGAAATGGACGAACAACAACTATCATCAGAAGAAAATGATACGGATGTTGAGTCTGCAATTTCCTAATACATAGTCCATATCATTCCAATGCATCCTGTTCTCTCTCCAACTACTTTGTTGAATATCGCAAACGAATACGGTACACCATTGTATGTGTATGATGCGAATTGTATCGAGCATCAATACAAACTTCTTGCTCATACGTTTCGTAGAAATCATACACGTATTTTTTATGCATGTAAGGCGTTGACGAATATCAATGTTCTACGTATCATCTTAAAAATGGGCGGCGGAATTGATTGTGTAAGCATCAATGAAGTTAAACTAGCCATCAAAGCTGGGTTTGAACCTAGTCAAATTATTTTTACGCCCAATAGTGTTTCATTAGATGAATACATCGAAGCCACTGACTTACACTTGAATATCAATATAGATAATCTATCTATATTAGAGTCATTTGGCAATCATTTTGGAGGAGGTTATCCAGTGATCATTAGACTAAACCCGCATATCATGGCAGGTGGAAATTTAAAAATATCTACGGGCCATGTCGATAGTAAGTTTGGTATTTCGATAGAGCAAGTGGAGGACATTAAATCAATCGTTTCAGCTACTGGAATTCAAATTAAAGGGCTTCATATACATACTGGGAGTGAGATAAAAGATATCGATGTTTATATAAAAGGGCTTGAACTAATATTAGAATTGGCAAAAGAATTTCCAACGGTTTCTATTATCGATTTAGGCGGTGGATTCAAAGTCCCTTATAAAAAAGATGAGCAGGGCACCAATATGGAAGCCTTGGGTGAAAAAGTAGCTGAGGCCTTTTCAAGATATGAAGTTGAAACCGGAAAAACATTTGAGCTATGGTTTGAGCCAGGAAAGTTTCTTGTTAGCCAATGTGGCTATTTTCTGGTGAAAGCTAATGTGCTCAAGCATTCTCCAACACGAAGTTTTGTGGGTGTGAATAGCGGATTCAATCACTTGATTCGTCCAATGTTTTATGATGCATATCATTTTATCACTAATTTATCCAACCCCCAAGGGGAGTTAAAAACCTATAATGTGGTAGGGAATATTTGTGAAACTGATACGTTTGCATGGGATCGAGAACTCAATGAGGTGAGACCCAATGATATCTTGTTGTTTAATAATGCAGGTGCTTATGGATTTGAAATGAGTAGCCGATTTAATTCAAGACTGAGGCCTGCTGAGGTATTGATTGATGGAGAAGAACATAAAATAATTAGACGAAGAGAGACCTTTGATGACATTATCGAAGGGATGATTTTTTAGAATCCTTCATGTAGGTTCCATCGAATGTGCATCGAATACCTCTATGGTTTCCACATGCTTCTAATTCTTTCACTTTTACGCTGTTGTTTTTAAAATTGAATTCAATGATGCAATGATCATCTGATTTATTATATTGAAACACTTTCGGTTTAACTTGAATAATATCTCCTCGAAGTGTCCCTACACATTTGCCTGCATGCTTAGCCAGTTTCATGAAAACAATCAGCTTATTGGGTTTGCTGCCATCGCGAATTGAAACAAAATTATTTTTATCCTCTACGTAATTACCGCTTAATGGATTTTTTGCTGGCAACGTGTCGATTGGATTTTGCACAATTGATTCTTCAACAGGTTCATTGCTTTCTGTAAGGATTAATGTAAATAATCCTTCTGTGTTGTATACGTAGGCACTCTTATTGTAAATAGTTTTACCTTCTGCTGATTTTTTATTTTTAATCTTAATAACTGTTAATTTTTTATCAATGCCTCCTTCAAAAATAACAGCAGGGTCATCGCTTTTTTGAGCGAGTTCCATTCCGGCACTATAGTTTTGATCTTTGTCGAAGCAAATGATATAAGCTACTTTTTTTTCTTTCTTTTCTGCTATCAGAAATAAATAGGTTTCTTCTGACTCTGCATTGTATCTCCCCTTTCTGTAGAACCTTAGGTCTGTTGCTTTGCTAAATGATTTTTTAAAAAGGCTGTCTGGAATAAATTGAAGTACTTTTTTAGATTTGATGTAAAAGCTATCAGACTCTTTTTCGCCTAGATTAACTGGATTGAAGTTGATTGGTAATTCATGGTCTTGAAATGATTCAATAAAATCTACCGCTGCAATGGGCTCATCACTGTTTATATCCTTGATTTTTTTACCACATGAACTTAATAGCAAAAAAAAGGAGAAAGCTGCTATAAGTAATCGCATAAACTGTGTTTTTACAAAGTAAAGAAATATGAACTAAGTTATGAACATCGATCTTATAGGAATTATTTTCAGTTGATGCGGACAGTAAATCTGCGATATGTGTCTAATATACATATTAATTTTCACCATTTAAATAAATCAGATTAACTTGCAGGCTAATCTAACGAAAAGAGGCATGACAGGATTTACACATTTCAAAGTTCCGTACACATCAGATTCTACGTATTCAAAAAAAGTTGCTTATTTCTCTATGGAATTTGCAATTCATCAACCCTTAAAAATTTACAGCGGCGGTCTTGGTTTTTTATCTGGATCACACTTGAGAAGTGCATATGAGTTACGACAGAACCTTATTGGTATAGGGATTCTTTGGAAGTATGGCTATTATGATCAGGCACGAAATCAAGATCAGACATTGCAAGTACAGTGGAACGAAAAAATATATAATTTTCTAGAAGATACAGGCATTAAGTTTCAAATCATGATTCATGATGCTCCTGTTTGGGTAAAGGTTTTTTACCTTAATCCAGAAACATTTAAGTCTGCCCCACTTTTCTTATTGAGTACTGATTGCCCTGAGAATGATTATGTTTCTCAAACCATCACACATCGTTTGTATGATGCAAACGTTGCAACCAAAGTGGCACAATTTATTTTACTTGGAGTTGGTGGAGCAAAGCTAGTTGATGAGCTTGGGTTTAATCCTGAAGTATATCACCTCAATGAAGCACATGCCATTTCATCTGCTTTTTATTTGTATAAAAAATTCAATGGAGACCTTAAAGAAATAAAGAAGCGCTTAGTCTTTACTACACATACTCCAGAGGAAGCAGGAAATGAAAAGCATGATATTTATTTATGCCATAAGATGTCTTACTTCAATGGAGTGCCATTGGAGGAAGTGCGACGAATCACTGGCATGAAAGATGATCAATTTAATCACTCGCTTGTTGCATTGCGTTTTGCCCGATTGTCTAATGCGGTCTCCGAATTGCATGGCCATGTGAGTAGAAAAATGTGGAATAAACATGAAGGTATTTGTCCCATTATTCATGTCACTAATTCTCAAAATTGGCGTTACTGGGCTGATAAGCAGTTGTATTTTGCAATGGACGAACAAAATGATGAACGTTTCATAGATCGAAAGAAATTTTTAAAGAAAAGAGCCTTTGATTTAGTGGCAGATCAAACTGGAAAGCTATTGGACCCAGATGTGTTTACTATTGTATGGGCAAGACGTTTTGCAGGATATAAGCGCGCAGACATGATCACCCGGGATAGGGATAGATTCCACGAATTGATGAATAATAAAAAATATCCTGTTCAATGCATTTGGGCTGGGAAGCCTTATCCAGTAGACTATCCTGCAATAACTGAATTCAATCACCTGGTGCATTTGAGCAAGCAATATCATAATATGGCGGTATGTACAGGCTATGAGCTCGGCTTGAGTAAAAGACTCAAGCAGGCGTCTGATGTTTGGTTGAATAATCCTCGTGTTCCTCGTGAAGCATCGGGTACAAGTGGCATGACAGCGGCAATGAATGGGGCAGTTAATTTTTCAACCAATGATGGATGGATAGTAGAGTTCATAAATCATGGAAACAATGGATTTGTTGTGCCTCCGTTGGATTATGAAAGCATGAATGTACAGGACCAAGATCAATATGACCTCGATGAAGTGTATCGTATTTTGCATGAAGAAATTCTTCCTTTATATTACGATGATCCCCATACGTGGAGACAAGTTGTTCAAAATGGTATGAAGGACGTGCGCTTTAAATTTGACTCCAATCGAATGGCGCATGAGTATTATGAGTTGTTGTATAATGGGTAGTTTCCAAGAATGTTGAGAAAGGTTTAGGGAAGTTGAGATAGGTTTAGTCAGTATTATTCTATCAA
Organism: uncultured bacterium; assembly: GCA_903951405.1. Taxonomy (GTDB): domain Bacteria; phylum Bacteroidota; class Bacteroidia; order Chitinophagales; family Chitinophagaceae; genus Pollutibacter. Next base: position 8,807 of record CAJBBV010000159.1, on the reverse strand, counting down.
ACTTTCTTTAACTTTACACCATGATTCTCCCCATAGTTGCATATGGTCATCCAATACTAAGGCAGGTTTGTAAAGATATTGATGCGGGTTATCCCGATCTTCAAAAGCTAATAGCAGATATGTGGGAAACCATGTACCATTCTAATGGAATGGGATTAGCAGCTCCACAAATTAATAAAGCCATACGATTATTTGTGATAGATACTCAACAGGTATTTGAAAAAAGCGATGATGAGGAAAGAAAGGGATTTGAAGGAGAAGGAGGGAAGAAAATTGTATTTATAAATGCACACATTACAGAGCTTACGGGTCCAGCTTGGATTTGTGATGAAGGATGTTTGAGCTTACCCGGCTTTAGAGAGGAAGTGAGCAGAGAAAGCTCATTAACGATTGAATATTTAGATGAAAATTTTCAATTAAAAATTGAAAAGTATAAGGGGCTTAATGCTAGAGTGATTATGCATGAATACGACCACATTGAAGGGAAATTATTTATCGATCGCATTTCTCCATTTAGAAAAAAACTGTTGAAGAAAAAGTTAGATGATATTTCCTCAGGAAGAGTTAAAGCTGGCTATAAAATGCTTTTACCAAAATAATAGACATTCTTAAACCTCCCTAAACTTTCCTAAACCTTACTCAGCCTCCATCAACCTCTCTCCCCCATATACTCCTGCAGCATCATAGTGGCTGCAACCTCATCGATAATCCCTTTTTTTTGACGTTCCTTTTTTTTCATTCCCATCTCAACCATTGCCTTAGATGCTATTTTAGAGGTATAACGTTCATCGATCGTTACGATGGGTATGTTTGGAAATGTATTTTTTAATCTCCTGATGCAATGTTTTACTGCAGCTGTTGAATCTGTTTCAGTTCCATCAAGATTCAACGGGTCGCCTATTAATATTTTTTCAACCACTTCAGTTGAAATGTATTGCTTCAAAAAATCAAAAAGGGTTTGTGTCTCCACTGTGGTAAGTCCAGTTGCGATGATCTGTAATGGATCAGTTACAGCAATGCCTGTTCTCTTTTTCCCATAATCAAGTGCAATAATCCTCCCCATGGTATTATTTAAATAAAATAAGGTCTGCAATAACAAAAATAGCAAAAGCAATGCTCGCTATTCCATTGGCTGTCATAAAGGCAATATTCACCCGGCTTAGATCATCTGGCCGAACCAAGCTATGTTGGTAAACGAGCAGCCCGGTAAATAAAACAGCTCCTATGGTATATGAAATGCCAAAATCAAATTGGAAACCTGCCATGTAAATCAATATAGCTGTGATGATATGCAAGATTCGAGAAAGTCTAAGTGCTTTTCCCTTCCTAATGCCGACGGAATTGACCATAATCCCTGTGACGAATCAAATGCATCGTCTTGCAGTGAATAAATAATATCAAAGCCACTCACCCATCCAATAACAGCAAGAGATAATAAGATGACTGAAAGGTCTATTGATTGCGTTACGGCAATGAATGCTCCAGCAGGAGCCAATGATAATCCTAATCCTAACACAACATGACATAATGCTGTAAATCGTTTTGTATAACTGTAGCCTAAAATAATGATTAAGGCAATAGGGGAAAGCAGAAAGCAGGTAATGTTAATCATGAATGCAAAGCCCACAAACAGAATTGAATTAAGAATGGTAAAGCGAAGTGCGCTAGACGGACTAATAATGCCAGTTGGAATTTCTCGAATGGCAGTACGTGGATTTTTCGCATCAAACTCTCTATCTAAGTATCTATTGAATGCCATAGCAGCACTCCGTGCAAAAACCATACAGGCTATGATGTACATAAATATTAGGCGATGTGTTTTACTATATTCGATGATTACATCAATGCCTTTTATCGAAGAGGTATCACCCGAATTCATTATGGTATAAACTCCCATGAAAAACCCAATCAGGGCAAATGGCATAGCGAAAATGGTATGCGAAAATTTAATGAGAGACAAATAATTTTTAACCTTGCTCATGTACTTCGTTTGTCTTTTACTTAAGTTTTGTTCGTTTAAATAATTCCCATAATACAATGCCCGCTGCTACGCTGATATTAAAGGAATGTTTGCTGCCAGCCTGTGGTATTTCTATGCATGCATCCGATGCTGCGATTGATTCATTCGTTACCCCTTCTGCTTCGTTGCCAAATATAACGGCAATTTTACGGTTATGTGACATGTCTATATCATGTAGTAAAATACTATTATGCGCTTGTTCAACTGCATAAAGAGTATACCCCATTTTTTTTAGTTCATCTATCGCATCAGTTGTATTTTCATATGACGCCCAATTTACAGATTCGGTAGCCCCTAACGCCGTTTTGTGAATGTCGCGGTGGGGTGGTTTAGGGGTAAAGCCACACAGCAATAATTTTTCAATTCTAAATCCATCACAGGTTCTAAATACGCTTCCTACATTGTGCATGCTGCGGATATTTTCAAGGATCACCACTACAGGTGTTTTTTCAGCAGCCTTGAATTCGTCAGCACTGAGCCGTTGCAATTCATCCATTGTCTTTTTCAACATACTACAAAGATAAGGTAGTGTTGATTTTCGGTTAAGAATAAAAGATAACTTTGTGCTTCTATGCAAGAAGGATTTCAACATATATTGACATCGCTTAAAAAGTGGCAACCTAATCACGAGATTCATCTTGAGTCACTGAAAGGGGCGGGAAGCAATAGGCAGTATTTCAGGTTTGAGCATGATGAGAATTCTTATATTCTTACCTATAATCCAACAAACATTCCGGAAAACGAGGCCTTCATTGCTTTTACAGAACATTTTAGTGAACTAGGCTTATCTGTTCCAAGCATTGTTTATGCAGATGAATCCCGTGAATTTTATGTGCAATCTGACCTAGGTGATCAATCATTATTTGATCGAATAAAGCAAGAAGGTTTTACAGATGAAGTCTTGGTGTTGTTTAAAAAAACATGTGCTGCTCTTGCTCGGCTTCAGATAATTGGCGGTAAAAATTTAGATTATAATAGATGCATTGCAACAAAGTCATTCGATAAGCAAGCTATTTATTCTGATCTTCTCTATTTCTTATATTATTTCGTTCGTGCATTAGACTTGCCTTACGACAAAAACTTGCTGTTGAATGATTTTGAAATGCTTAGCAGCTATTTAGTACAGGAAGAGAATCAATATTTCATGCACAGGGATTGTCAAAGTAGAAATGTGATGGTCAACAATCGTGAGGTATTTTTCATCGATTATCAAGGTGGAATGCAAGGTGCTTTACAGTACGATATTGCCTCACTTCTTTGGCAGGCAAGAGCACAAATGCCATATCCATGGAGGGATGAATTAGTAGAATATTATTTTGAGCAGGCAAATGGATTGCTAAACAATACACTTGATAAAGCTAATTTCTTAAATAACTACGATGGTTTTGTCTTGATACGAATGCTTCAAACGCTTGGTGCATATGGGTTTAGGGGTTTATTTGAACGAAAGCAACATTTTATTTCCAGCATACCATTCGCGCTTAAAAACCTAAAATGGTTTCTCGAAAATAAAAAATTACCATTACGTCTGCCTGCACTTCAGAAATTATTGGAAGCCGTTATTGCTTCAGATATTTTGATGAAGTTCGAACCGATAGTGGCCGGGGAGCAAACAAAGTTGACGATTCATATTAATAGCTTTTCCTATAAAAAAGAAATTCCTCCAGATCGATTCGGCAATGGTGGTGGTTATGTGTTTGACTGTAGGGGTATTTTAAATCCTGGACGAATTGAGGCGTATAAAACTAAAACGGGCAGAGATAAAGACGTTAAAGAATTTTTAGTGCATAAAACTTCTATGCCTACATTTTTACAGCATGTTTTTGGAATCATCGATATTTCGGTGGAGGATTATTTAAAAAGAGATTTTGAAGGACTAACAATCAATTTTGGATGCACTGGTGGCCAACATAGAAGTGTATTTGCTGCTGATAGACTAGCTGAACACTTAACGGAGAAATATAATGTGAGGACTCTTGTTACCCATGTTGAACAGGAATCTAAGGGATGGGTTAATTTATCTTATTAATGAAAAGCAATCTAACAATTTCTGCATGTAAAGCTATGGTCTTTGCAGCGGGTTTAGGAACTCGCTTGAAGCCCTTCACGGATAGCCATCCTAAGGCTCTCGCTGTAGTGAATGGCAAAACGTTGCTTCAACGAAATCTAGACTATTTAAAGGGTTTTGGTATACATGATATTGTAATTAATGTGCATCATTTTGCAGATCAAATTATTGATTTTTTACGTGTACATACAGATCCCAACATGACTATTTTTATTTCTCATGAAAAGGATGGGCCATTTGAAACGGGCGGTGGTCTTGCGTTTGCAGCAAATCAATTTAGTGGGAATAACAATCCTTTTATTGTAATGAATGTGGATATGTTGACTAACCTAGATTTAAATGGCATGTTTGAGTTTCATCAAAAAATTACACCACTAGCTACTTTGGCCGTTACCAAACGAGAAAGTTCTCGGCAATTTTTATTCGATGATGAAATGAAATTGGTAGGCTGGAGAAACAACACGACAGGAGAACATAAGTGGGTCGAAAATCCAGTTGAAGAGGTAAGGCCTTATTCGTTTTCAGGCATCCATATCATGGATCCAATTATTTTTAATTTGATGCCCAAGTCAGGTACGTTTTCGATAACAGATGTATATTTGGGGCTAGCCGCAACTCAATCTATTGTGGGATATGATCATTCAGGAGACATCATTCTGGATGTAGGTAAACCGGAATCTATTGTACAAGCTGAAAAATTGTTTGGAAATTAATCCTCTATAGCATCGTCTTCCTCAATCACTTTGTGTTTGTCATGTGTTTTCCCTTCAACGGTAATAACAATTTCACCCTTAATTGATTTGCTTGCGAAATGATCATGTACTTCCCTCAATGTGCCATGTTTATTTTCCTCAAACTTTTTACTCAGTTCCCTTGAAACACAACATTGGCGCGATTCTCCGAAATATTCTATGAATTGAAGCAGGGTTTTCAAAAGCCTGACTGGCGACTCGTAAAAAATCATTGTTCTAGTCTCTTCCGCTAAAGCAGTGAGTATGGTATGACGGCCTTTTTTTAACGGAAGGAAACCTTCAAAGCAAAATCGATTTGTGGGAAGCCCGCTATTAATCAATGCGGGTACAAATGCTGTTGCGCCTGGTAGACATTCTACTTTAATGTCATTTTTAATGCATTCCCGAATGAGGTAAAAAGCAGGATCTGAAATTCCTGGTGTACCTGCGTCTGTAAGCAGGGCCATTTTTTTTCCTGATAATAATTCTTGAATTAATCGCTCAGTGACTTTATGCTCATTGTGCTGATGGTATGGGAACATACTTTTTTGAACATCATAATGCTTTAATAAAACTCCTGAGGTTCTGGTGTCTTCAGCTAAAATAATGTCTACCTCTTTTAATATGCTTACTGCCCGAAAGGTCATGTCGGCTAAATTTCCTATCGGAGTTGGAATGATGTATAGCATAGATGGATTGTGAGGCGAAAAAAAGTCGTCAATTAGCCAATTACACTTATCTCAAATTGCTCCATTACTTGGTTGGCGAGTAATTTTTCTGCAGCTTCTTTTGCTATAGCGATAGCTTCCTGTTCTGAAGCAGCTGCGATTTGTAGCGTTATTCTTTTTCCAATGCGCACATCTTCGGTGTTCTTAAGGCCTAGGTTGTGTAGTCCAGCTAGAACAGCCTTTCCTTGTGGGTCCAAAAGATCTTTAAGAGGCATCACATTGATTGCAATAGTGAAGGTCATGTCGTTTGATTTTTAAGGAGCAAAGATACTAGAATATATGTGATGAAGATGGCAGGAACTGAAAGCCATCCTAAAACACCAATATAGCATGCGGAGAGTCCGATTAAAATATAACGGGCTTTATTCTCCTTAAATGCCATGGTGCTAAATTTCATGGTCAGTAAGGGTAATCTTGAAATCATGAGGTAGGGCACCAGTAAACAAATTAAATATAGTACCCATTTATTCATGAGCAGCATTTGAATATTTAGTGGATTGTACAAGAGTATAATAGGAAATGATGCAATGAGAAGGCCTGCGGCTGGTGTGGGTAAGCCTTCGAAATTGTTTTTATGAATCGTATCCAAATTAAATCTGGCTAGCCGCCATGCTGCTGCCAATGGAATTAATAAGCAGGGTAGCAAGAATAGCAACGGTGTATTTAGTCCAGAAGGTTCAGCTGCGAAGGATAGTCGAAGCAGTTGATAGATTATAAATCCTGGAGCAACACCAAATGATACAAGGTCTGATAATGAATCCAATTGCTTGCCCATTTCTGAGGTTGCCTTGAATAACCTAGCAATGAAACCATCTAGAAAGTCAACTACTGCTGCGATACCAATGAATAGAGCTGCCCAACTCATTTTTTCTGGCAGGTATATAGTCCATTCCTCTCCTTGGATGCGAGCAATCGATTCGCCAGTTTGAAGTGTTAAGAGAATGGCTACACACCCCATGCAGAGGTTGAGCAAGGTGAAAATATTTGGAATTTGTTTCATTCAGTTTTTTATAAGCGATGTCTTCCTGGCGATGCAGCATTATTTCATCAAACGTTCTATCTCTTCTGCTTTTCTTGGAATATTTTTCATTAAATCGACGTTACCATTTTTTGTAATCCAAACATTGTTTTCAACGCGTACGCCGAATTTTTCTTCTTCAATATAAATTCCTGGTTCTACCGTAAATAACATTCCAGCTTTGATGGGTTCTGTTTTTGTTCCTAGGTCGTGTACATCTATGCCCAGGTGATGCGAGATGCCGTGATAGAGGTATTTTCTATAGGCGCGATTATCGGGAGTTTCATTCTTGATGTCATTTTTACTCAGCAAACCTATTTTCTGGAATGTTTTTGAAGCTTCATCACCAACCATCTCAGTATACTTAACAATAGTGATGCCAGGCTTCAATAAGCTTTTGCCATAATCATGTAAATGCAAACAGGCGTTGTAAACTTCTCTTTGTCTTTTTGAATATTTGCCATTAACTGGGACAGTTCTGGTTAGGTCAGCACAATAGCTGCCATATTCAGCACCGAAATCCATTAATATCAATTCGCCATCTTTACATTGTTGGTTGTTTGCAACATAATGCAATGTTCTAGCGCGATCTCCTCCTGCTATGATTGAGCCATATGCTGGTCCGGCAGAACGGTTCATTAAAAATTCATGATAGATCTCTGCTTCGATTTGATTTTCCCATACTCCAGGTTTGATGAATTTCAACAAGCGTCTAAATGTTTTCTCAGTGATGTCTATTGCTTGTTGCAGAACAGCAACTTCCAAAGGAGATTTGATTGCCCTGAGCTCACGCATTATTTTCGCAGAGCGCAAATAATTATGGAGGGGATATCGTGCTTTCAATTCTGCTGCATAGCGATAATCGCGCACTGCAATTAAACTTGCTTTACGATCGTTTTCATTTGTGTTTAAATAAATACTATCTGCAAGGTGTATCATTGGTTGCAACAGTGCATCTACTGACTCTAGCCATACTATTGTTTGTATGCCTGAAATGGCTGTTGCTTCATTAGCGCGATGCCTCTTGCCATCCCATTTTTCTTTCAATTCAACTGGACGCACGAGCACCAACACTTCTCTGTATTTTTTATCTGGGTTGTCTGGGAATAAGACGAGCATAGTATCTTCCTGTCTAATTCCAGTTAACCAAAAAAGATCGGCATTCTGTTTAAATGGATATAGGGCATCACCATTGATTGGTATTTCATCATTGCTGTTGAAAATGGCAATGCTATTTTTTGCCATTTTAGCGATAAACCTTTTTCTATTCTCTATGAAAATGTGTGGGTTGATGTTTTCTGAATGCATAGTATTTTTAATTGAATGACTGTTCGCTAAGGTACAAAAAATGGTGTTCTTATCATGCAATGGGGTAAGTTAACTGAGTAGTTATTCCTGCATGAATATTCTGAAAAATAGTTTTTTTCAGAAGAAACCTTCATCAGCAAAACTATAGTAGCCATCTGTGCTTACAATGATGTGGTCTAAAATGTTTATATCAAAAAACCGGGCAGCATTCCTGATTTTCGAGGTCAGGTCCTCGTCTGCTTTGGAGGGTTTAAGGTTTCCGGAAGGGTGGTTATGACAAAGAATTAGACTAACTGCTTCTTCTTCCAGCGCTTTTTTTAATATTATTCTAGGGTCTGCAACGGTGCCAGTGATTCCCCCCACACTGATGATTTCAAAGTGCTTAATTCGATTAGCTCTATTTAAAAAAAGCACAGCGAAGACCTCATGTGATAAATCCATTAACCTAGCCTGTAAATATTTTGCGACAGAGGAGCTTCCTGTTATCACTTCAGCGGTTATATTTTCTGATCCGATGCGCCTTCTTCCTACTTCCATAGCAGACTGTATGATAATGGCTTTAGCTAGACCTATGCCTTTTGTTTTCATTAAGTCTTTTGTAGAGGCCCTGGCTAGGTCAGAAAGTTTACCATTGTAGCGATTAAGTACTTCCATAGACAGTTCGAGGGCTGATTTGCCTCTCGTACCATGTTGAATGAGAATGGCGATAAGTTCAGCATCACTGAGGTGTGAAGCGCCTTTCATTCTCATTTTTTCCCTTGGGCGGTCATCTGCGCTCCATTCTTTGATGTTGGTCATGATTTAGACGTTAGATTTTAGTGGTTAGGTGTTAGGGGGTGAACGCTAGACGCTTAACGCTAGACGCTTAACGCTAGACGCTTAACGCTAGACGCTTAACGCTAGACGCTTAACGCTGGACGCTTAACGCTAGACG
>CAJBBV010000158.1 GCA_903951405.1 uncultured bacterium | reverse complement strand
CCAATACGGCATCAAAGGTGCTGCTGATCCACGCAAAGTAAGCAACACCGATGCCATCAAGGCATTTGTTGCCGAGAAAGGCCTGCGTTACTACAACGAAGACATCCACTTCTCTACTTTTGCCCTTCCAAATTTTGTAAAGCAATTAATTCAAAAATAACATGCAAATTTCCCACAACAAGGTCGTTACCTTGACCTACAAGCTCTCTGATCACACAACCGGAGAACACATTGAAGAAACAACTCCGGAAACTGCCTTGACCTTCTTGTATGGTGTTGGTGGGATGATTCCTGAATTTGAAGAAAAACTTGCTGGCAAAACAGCAGGTGAGCATTTTGATTTTCATATCGAAGCGGCCAATGCTTATGGCGAGCAAGACCCACAGCATGTCGTGATGTTGCCAACAAATATCTTTCACAACGAAGACGGTCAATTTGATGCCACAATGTTCCAAATTGGTAGTTTAGTACCGATGTCTGACAGCGACGGCAATCAATTGCGTGGCCGCATCTTAGAAATCACTGACGAAACTGTTCAGATGGATTTCAACCACCCATTAGCTGGTACAGACCTTCATTTTGTAGGTACAATTCTTGAAGTTCGCGAAGCGGATGCCGACGAATTGGCACATGGTCATGCGCATGGTCCGCATGGTCATCAGCACTAAGCTGCAACAATTTAGCTCTTTTATTGTTAGAAGCGTGTATTGGTATATTCCATTACACGCTTTTTTAATTCTACAAAGAAATGGCAACTGTATTTGAAACCAGACTTATCGGCAATATCGGCAAAGACGCACACGTTAAAACGATGGAAAGAGGCATTGTCGCTATCAACTTTCCGGTCGCGCACAACAAAAACTGGAAAGACAAAAAATCTGGTCAAATGCGCACCAAAACAACTTGGGTCAATTGTACTATCTGGAAACGCGAAGGTTCAAACATGCGTATCATTGATTTTCTGACACGCGGAACTCTCGTTGAAATCATCGGTACACCCTTTGCCAAAACCATTCAAATGGAAGACGGCTCTACGCGCACTGAAATCCGCTTGAATGTTTCTAAAACCAACATCCTCAGACCTTCCAATCGCGAAGATCAAGAGGCCACTGGTTTTGTAGATCAAGACGATGACGACGATCAATACCAAACAAGCATGGATGATTTTTCGTTGGATAATGATGATTTTGAATAACTTAGAAAAAAGATGAAAAAAAGTGATGAATTTTTTAAATAATTCACTTTTTGAATTCGAAAAATTACATATATTTGCATCCTCGAATTGAGACATTCCTCCTTAGCTCAGTTGGTTAGAGCATCTGACTGTTAATCAGAGGGTCGCTGGTTCAAGTCCAGCAGGGGGAGCAAGTAAAAGATAAAAGGGTTATACTTTGATAGTATGACCCTTTTTCATTTTACCCTTAACACCTGTCATTTACTACATCATCCTTAAACTGAAGCAACTGTTTCTTCATTGCTTTTATTTCCTTCATCTTTTGTTCTAAAGAAATCAGTTTGTCATCAAGAATTTCAAGTTTTTGATTCTTTGAATATTTCTCATTGTACCAGGCGTCGATGATTTGACCAATTTCTTTGATAGTAAAACCAACCGACTTCGCATCACTTATGAATTCAAGCTTTTCAATCGTTACATCATCGTAATGAAGGTAATTATTGGATTTAACTGATTCATCTTGCTTGCCCTCTATCAACCCTGACTTCTCATAGAAGCGTATGGTATGAGCGGAAACACCTGTTTTTTTGGATAATTCATTTATTAACATTCGACAAATGTACGGTGTTGAAAAATAAATATCAACCTTAGACTATACTCTAAGGTTGTTGGTTCGAAATTAAGCTAATATGTTTGCAGTCTAACAATTATACATACAATGAAAAAAACAATCTTAATTACAGGCGCAAGCAGTGGTATAGGGAGAGAAACAGCCAAATTCTTTCAAAAAAAAGGATGGAATGTTGTGGCAACAATGAGAAATCCTGAAACAGAAACCGAATTAACCGGCTTGAAAAATGTTTTTGTAACGAAACTTGATGTATTGGACTTAGATTCAATAAATCAAGCAATAACCTATGGTATTGAAAAATTCGAAAGAATTGATGTCCTCCTAAACAATGCGGGCTACGGGGCATACGGACCATTAGAATCATTCCCACGAGAAAAGATATTGCGTCAATTCAATACCAATGTCATTGGACTTTTAGATGTTACAAGAGCTATACTTCCACATTTTAGAGAAAATAAAAATGGAATAATAATGAATGTTTCATCAATGGGTGGTAAAATGACTTTCCCATTAGGTTCGCTATACCATGGTACCAAATTCGCAGTTGAGGGCATCTCAGAATCTCTAAGATATGAGGTAGAACAATTTGGAGGCTCCGTTAAAATAATTGAACCTGGTTCAATTGCTACAGATTTTGCAGGTCGTTCTTTTGATTTTAACAATGATGAAAAATTGACTGCCTACCAAAATATAGTAACGAAAATTATGACAGCATTCCCAGAAATGCTTAAAAATTCATCGTCAACAAATGTAGTAACTAAGGTCATTTTTGAAGCTGCAACGGATGGAACTAAAAGGCTCAGATACATGGCAGGCAAAGACGCTAAACTCCTCAATCTATTAAATAAGATTTTCGGATATGGATTTATTTATAGAATGAATAAAAAGTTTTTCAAATTATAAGAGATGAATCCAATTGTAAAATATTTTACAGGAGAAAGACTTGAGAGTTTCTTGTTTTTAGGTTTAGGGCTTTTAGGTTTAGCATTAGCAGTAATATGCCTTTCTGTTGCTAAAACATCTTTTATGAAAGGAATAGCAATTCCCTTTCTTTTGGTTTCTTTTTTAGAAATCATAGTTGGCCTAACGTTAATTTATCGAAGTCCAAAAGATATTATAAGGGTGGAAACCTACCTGTCGGAAAAAACTGAAATGATTCAAACAGAAGAAATTCCAAGAATGGAAAAAGTCATGCGGAATTTTATACTTTTTAGATACACTGAAATCACTTTAATATTTTTAGGTGTTATTCTCATGTACGGAGCTAGGCAAAATTCCCTGTGGAATGGAATTGGAGTGGGTTTGTTTATTCAATCAAGTACAGTCTTACTCTTAGATTTCTTTGCAGAACGACGAGGAGAGGTTTATCT
>CAJBBV010000157.1 GCA_903951405.1 uncultured bacterium | reverse complement strand
ATTATTTACAGAGATGGAGAAATGGATGGCAGCAAAAGGACAAACCTTAGATTCAATTAAAGAAAATTCAATCAGAGCATTATATTTACATTTAAACAATAAATAAGATGAGAAAACAGATCGCTGCAGCTAATTGGAAAATGAATAAAACACTATCTGAAGGGAAAGAACTCTTGAATGAAATCATTTCAGCAGAGTTCCAACTGACTGAATCGCGCCATGTGTTATTTGCTATTCCATTTCCGTATTTAACCGAAACAGCTGAGCTTATTAAGTCTAAAAAAAATATGCACATCACTGCTCAAAACTGCAGTAATAAAACATCAGGCGCCTATACAGGTGAAGTATCTGTATCCATGTTGAAATCAATTGATATACACTATTGCTTGGTTGGTCATAGTGAACGACGTGAATATTTTTCGGAATCTAATGCCACCTTAGCTGAAAAAGTTAATCTATGTCTTGCTGAATCCATCTCACCTGTATTTTGTTGTGGTGAACCACTTTCCGTTAGGGATGCAGCTACTCAAAATGAATTTGTTGAACTTCAGTTGAAAGAATCACTTTTTCATCTCAGTGCAGATCAACTAAAAAATGTAATCATAGCCTATGAACCTATCTGGGCGATTGGAACGGGTAGAACAGCTAGCGCTGAACAAGCTCAAGAAATGCATGCACATATTCGTAGCGTTATCGCAAATCAATATGGAGCTGATGTTGCCGAAAACACATCAATTCTATATGGGGGTAGTGTTAAGGGATCAAATGCATCAGAAATATTTTCAATGCCAGATGTAGATGGTGGATTGGTTGGAGGAGCATCGCTAATCGCAGCTGAATTTATCCAAATCATTAAAGCACTAAAATAACTCTTTTAGTTTTTTAGCTTCTCAACCAAGGCAATGTATTCTTGCATGGCTTCCTCGGTAGATTTTCCTAGTAAAGCAAGCCATGACTCATATTTTGCTTTTGATACAAAATCAAATGGATTTTCGGGAGGAGGGTTGCGGTTGTCGCCTTCTGTAGATTGCTTATAGAGAGAGTATAGTTGAAGAAGTGTGTCATTACTTGGTCGTTCTTTTAACTCATCTACTTCCTTTACTGCTAGTTCAAATTGCTCTTTCATGATGTTCTTTAGGTAGGATGCAAATTTAAGCGATTTATTCTACTGTCACAAGCCTATTTTAACTGAAAAGGATACAATTTGCTTCCGTTCATTACATTCAAATTGACTAATTTTGCAACTTGAATTCAGCCAACTTTAACGCTGCATTGAATCTATTCTAAATGAAAAATATTCGCAATTTCTGTATTATAGCCCATATCGATCATGGTAAGTCAACCTTAGCTGATCGATTACTTCAAGTAACCAATACCATTTCTGAAAGACAGATGATGGATCAGGTCTTAGATGACATGGATCTAGAACGCGAAAAAGGTATTACCATTAAAAGTCATGCTATTCAAATTAATTACAAGCATAACAATGGCGAAACATATGTCTTAAACTTAATCGATACTCCTGGACATGTCGATTTTAGTTATGAAGTGAGTCGTGCCTTAGCAGCCTGCGAAGGCGCTTTATTGCTTGTAGATGCCACTCAGGGTATTCAAGCACAAACAATTTCAAATTTATATTTGGCTGTAGAGAATAACCTAGAAATTATTCCGGTGATCAATAAAATCGATATGGATGGAGCCATGATCGATGAAGTGAAAGATCAAATAGTGGATTTAATAGGATGTAAAGCAGAAGATATCCTAATGGCTAGTGGAAGAACCGGTATTGGAGTAGATGGTATTTTAGAAGCCATTGTAAGCCGAATTCCTTCTCCAAAAGGTAATCCTCTTGCACCATTACAAGCATTGATTTTTGATTGTGTATTCAATCCATTCAGAGGCATTATCGTGTATTATAGAATAACCAACGGGAGTATTAAAAAAGGCGATAAAATTAAGTTCGTTTCCACCGATACCATATATGAAGCAGATGAAGTGGGAGTCTTAAAACTCACTATGCTGGAACAAAAGGAAGTAAAATGTGGTGATGTGGGATACCTCATTACGGGTATCAAAATAGCGAAGGAAGTGAAAGTGGGTGATACCATAGTAAATGCAGTGAATCCTGCAGATGCCATTAAAGGATTTGAAGATGTGAAGCCGATGGTTTTCGCTGGAATCTTTCCTGTGAATACAGATGAGTTTGAGGAATTGCGCGAGTGCATGGACAAGCTTCAATTGAACGACGCATCACTTACCTATGAACTGGAAACATCTCAAGCGTTAGGATTTGGATTCCGATGCGGTTTCTTGGGATTACTGCATATGGAAATTATCCAGGAACGACTTGAGCGTGAGTTTAACCAAACTGTAATTACTACGGTTCCAAACGTGAGCTTTGTTGCCTACTCTACGAAAGGCGAAGTAATTCAGGTTAATAACCCAAGTGAAATGTTGGATCCAACTCAAATGGATCGGATTGAAGAACCATTTATCCGTGCTCAAATCATCACTAAGCCGGAT
>CAJBBV010000156.1 GCA_903951405.1 uncultured bacterium | reverse complement strand
GTTCTATACCCATTGGCAATAAACAGATCTTTCCATCCGTCGTTATCAAAATCGGCAAATAGTGGGGCCCAACTCCATTCAGTTGCATTCACGCCAGACACCTGGGCAATTTCACTAAAACTACCGTCACCGTTGTTTAGCTGCAATGTATTTCTGACATATTGTGGCGCATAGTTCAACTGCAAGCTGTTTTGAAACTCATCGTACCGGTTTCCACCAATGGTTAGTTTCCAACGCTTATTATCGGGAGGAAGCATATCTACAGCAACCATATCCTCAAACCCATCATTGTTAAAATCGGCCACATCATTACCCATGGCATTGTACGTTTGATGGCGCAAGTAATGTTTGCCTTTATTACTAAATGTACCATCATGATTATTAATCCAAATTAGATCGTTTGTGATAAAATCGTTAGACACATATATATCAGGCCAGTTATCATTATTAATATCACAAATAGAAAGACCTAGTCCAAAACCTTCTACCGTAATGCCAGCTTCTTTCGACACATCAGTAAAAGTAAGGTTGCCATTGTTTTTGAATAGCTTACCCGTTGTAGATGAAGTTCCTATGGAGTCTTTTTTCATCTCCCTTGCGTTATTTCGGTTGTAGTTTACAAAGGCATTGCGCATGATGTACATGTCTAAGTCGCCATCTTTATCATAATCAAAAAAAGCTGACTGCACATCGTAGCCATCGTCATCCAGCCCCATTTTTGCGGCCGATTCGGTAAACGTATTGTTCCCGTTATTTATAAAAAACAGGTTTTTCCGCTGACTAGGGGGAGTGAATTTATTGCCTGATTTACAGACGTAAATATCCAGGTATCCATCCTGGTTAATATCCACTACCGATGCCCCATAGCACCAGCCTTCTGTTGATATACCTGCTTTTGCGGTTATATCTTCAAACTTAAGATTACCCTTATTTAGATAGAGTTTTGCCGAAACCATATTGCCGGTAAAAAGAATGTCTTGCAACCCATCGTTATTAATATCTAATACAGCCACACCCGCTCCATTGAACATATACTCAAAATCCAAGACTGTGAGACTATCGGAGTAGGTGAGTTGATTTACGAATTCAATACCGCTTTTGGAAGCAGCCACTTCCTGAAAAAGGGTATTTGATTGTTTACAGGAAATGAGGGCAAGCAATAAAAAAACAGGGCTGATTTTTTTCAAAAATGAAATTTTTTTACGCATTGAATTTACATTAAATGAAATTATTTATTGTTTTAAATTCCTTTATAAACACAACAACAGGCAGATTAATCTGCCTGTTGTTGTGTTTATAAAGAAACTAATTTTTTACTGCTAACTCAATAAAGTTGACTAGCAACGAAAGGTACTGTTAATTATTTTGTATCAGTGAACCACCGTTTCTATCAATTTCAGCTTGAGGGAAAGGGTAAATTTTTGCGCCGCCAATATTCCAACGTATCATATCGAAATACCGAGCAGGTTCAAAACAAAGTTCTTTTTGTTTTTCTTTCTGAAGGTCCAAAATTGTCGCCCCGGATAAATTACCTAAACCAGCCCGACTCCTAGTTGCGTTAATACAGGCATCCGCAGTTTGGTAAATACTTACCCCTTTGGCTGCACCTCCATTTAACAACGCTTCAGCATGTAACAACAATAATTCAGAATACCTGAAAAAACGTTCGTTATTGAATGTCACACCATTTCTATAAAAGGCAGGGTCGATATTCTTGCTTCCCATATATTTTTTCATGGCAAGGCCGGTAGACGATAAATCTGCAGTAAATGTGCTAGCTGATATTCCGCCACCATCATAAGAGGTTAAATCCTCACCTTCTCTGTAATAAAAAGAGGCATCTATCCTTTTATCAGTTGGCTCTTCATCAAACAAAGCCTTCAATTTTGTAGTGGCCGCAAACCAACGTGAGCTGCCAGCATCCGTACGTGGATTAAAAAAGTTAATACGAGAAGTACCCTGTGTAGCTTTGAAGTCTTCATTTCCGTTATCATCCAATATCCAGCTATTATCATCCGAATAAGGCCCTCCAAACTGGACTTCAAAAACTGATTCTCGGCTATTCTCTTTAGCAGAAGCAAATACATCTTCATAATCAGGTAGTAATTCATATCCGCCATTTTTTTCAACATCTTCGAACGCAACGACAGCATCATTCCATTGTTGCATCCACACATTCACTTTCCCTTCATAAGCACGTGCTGTCCATTTAGTAGCCCGGCCTGTATTGGCAGCGTCCCATGATGTAGGCAAATCTGTTACAGCGGCTTTAAAATCATCCAAACTAGCTTGCAAAAGAGTGGTAGGATCACTATTTGAATACGTTTCTCTAAGCTTTTTTGCTGTTTCGGTTACGATTGGAGCTGTTTTCCACAATTGTGCTGCTAAAAAATGGAAGAAACCTCTTAGGAACTTTGCTTCTGCTACTACAGCTTTCTTTTCGCCATCAGTAAGATCATTTTTCCCATTATCAACCGCCTCCAGTACAATATTGGCCCTGTTTATGCCTTCATATATTTCTGCATACATCGTAAATATAAATCGGTTGTTTGCTTTAAAGGTTAGTGCATCAACATCCTGTACGTCAGAGACTGAATTGCTATACGAGCTATTGAATTCAGCATCATCACTTGCCATCAAGGTTACCACCCAAAATGAGCCCCAACCATTTTGGCCACCAAAGGAAGTAGCACTATTAATTGCATAAAAATCCTGCATGGAAGAATACGCGCCAAATAAACCTGCGTCAAAATCTGCTTTTTTGGTGTAAAAAGTAGACGTGGTGGTTTTATCAAGCGGCGTCAAATTGAGCTTATTGCATGATTGAATAATTACTGCGCTTCCAATGACAATTACTATTGCCAATAAAAATTTTATAAAATATCTTTTTTTCATTGTACTGTTATTTTAAACGTGTGGTTAAAATATGATTTTAAAAATTAATCTGCCATCCTAATTGAACCATTCTTGACTGCGGTGCATTACCATTATCATAACCATTTAAAAACTGGTTTTCTCCACCAGCAAAACTTTGATATCTGGTAACTTCCGGATCGTATCCTGTATACTTGGTAAATGTAAATAGGTTAGATACTGCTAGATACAACCGAGAATAAGAAACAACTCCTTTAGTTGTTTTGGAAATCGATTTTATATTGTATCCTACTTGCAGGTTCTTTACACGAAGAAATGAAGCATTTTCTAAAAAGCGATCGCTGAAACCAAAGTTGCTATTGTAGCTGCTATTGGCACGTGGCATAGTGTTGCTTTTATTAGTAGGTGTCCACCTTTCTAATATAGTAACGCTTTGGTTAGCTGTTCCATTCATGCTTTCAAGACCTGAGCGGGGGCCGTTATTAACGGTATAGTTACCCACTCCCTGTAAGACAACGGCTATATCTAAAAGCTTATAGCTAGCAGCAAAATTCATCCCGTAAAAAAACTTAGCAATAGGACTGCCCAAAAAAGTACGGTCGGCATCGTTCAATTCTCCGTTGCCATCCACATCTACAAATTTTATATCGCCAGCCTTTGCACCAATATATCCTGGACTATTAGGAACCTCTGCATCGCTCTGGTAAATACCATTTGTTTTATACCCGTAAAAGTAACCTAAAGGCTGACCGAGTGAAATTCGCTTATCGACAAGCTGTATATAATCAACACCTTCTGGGAGCAATGTAAATTCATTTTTTACCTGGGTAAAATTGGCTCCGATGTTAAAGTTAACATCCCCAATTTTATCCTTATAATTTGCACTAAACTCAATTCCTTTGTTGGTTAAGCTGCCTGAATTTAAATCAGCAAACTGGTAAAAGCCAGTAGATAATGCTACAGGAACGCTTAACAATAAATCCTTTGTGGTTTTGCTGAAATAATCAACAGCACCAGTTAACTTGTAATTAAACATGCTAAAGTCTAAACCAATATTTGTCTGAATAGCCGTTTCCCACTTCAAATCTGGATTAGCAAACAGCGTTGGTGCATAGCCCGTGGCAATGCGCTGACCGCTACCAACCACATATTTCACGAAGCTACTAAGTGCAGGCAAGTAAGAAAAATTGGTACCTGTAAACTGGTTGCCCGATTGGCCCCAACCTGCTCTGAGCTTCAAATCATCAAACAACTTTGAACCACTAAGAAACTTCTCTTCACTAAGTCTCCACCCTAGAGAGAAAGAAGGAAAAGTTCCTGTGTTATTTGCTGAAGCGAATCTTGAGGATTTATCTTGTCTCACAGTAGCTGTAAGCAGGTAACGTTTGTCATAAGAATAAAACAAACGAGCAAGTTTACCCTGTATATTCCAATGGTCAGCAGTTTCTGCGGAACCAAATGCATCTGATCCACCGGCCAATCCTAAAGGAGGGTTAAATAGCCCGTTACCCTGTACCCTTAATCTGCGAAGCAGATAGCTGGTTTGATCGTAGCCTACTAAAGCTGTAATCTTATTTTTTCCGAATGTTTTATCGTAGGTAAGCGTATTGGTTAAACTAAGTGTACCTTCTTTTGGTTGCTCATTTACAATGATAGCAGGTCGTGGGCCACCGCCAAAGTTTACCGCATTCTGATAGAATAAACCAGTTGCCTCATTATAATCAAGACCCAAACTAGCTTTATATTTTAGCCCCTTGATAGGTTCTATTTCGCTATACAAGTTTCCTAATATTTTATTACTTCCCATTGTGGTGTAGCCTATATTGGGGTCGGCACTCCAAAGATAATTTTGTGCCTGGGCACCACCTCTAGTATCTGTATTTGATAGGTTGTAATCACCATTTTCATCGTAGGGCTGAAAAAATGGAGCATTACCCGCAGCACCAGCACCTGCATTGGCGAAATCTTCTGATTGGACAGTCCTTTCAGCTCTACTCAATAAAAGAGACTCACCAAACTTCAGATACTTCCCAACTCTAGTATCGGAACTTGCTTTTGCAGAAAACCTCTTGAACCCTTGGGCTAACTGAATACCGTCCTGCTTAAAATAACCTGCTCCAAAGCTATAGGTCGTATTTTCACTTCCACCTGAAATAGTTAGGTTGTTAGCAGTTGCAAGACCTGTTTTAAATACCAAACCCTGCCAATCAACAGTGGGCTTTCCTGAAAACTGTGAAAAATCGTTTCCAAATTCATCTTGCTGGTATTTAATAAATTGTTCGTTATTCAACACATCAAACAATTTATTTTTTGGAGCAGCCTGGGCACCCAAATAACCATCATAGGTTAGTAATGCAGCTCCAGCCTTACCACGTTTTGTAGTAACTAATATTACCCCGTTGTTTGCCCGAGCACCATAGATCGCTGTAGCTGATGCATCTTTTAATACATCAATACTTTCGATATCACTTGGATTAATACCTGCTAATGGATTTGATTCCGTAGCACTTGATGTATTTACCGTTATTGTACTTGTATTGGTTGCAACTGGTACACCATCAATAATCCAAAGTGGCTGATTATTACCAGCAGTACCAATACCACGAATTCTAACTTCAATTGGAGCGCCTGGGTCACCGCTACGATTGGTAACATTTACACCCGCTAACTTTCCAGTCAAAATTTGATCGGGACTTGTAAACGGTTGATTTGCAAAATCCTTTTTGGAAATTGAACCTATAGCTCCAGTTAAATCTGCTTTACGTTGAGTTCCGTACCCTATCACTACTACCTCATCCATGCTTTGAGACTTGGCTGATTTAGCTAGCTGTACATCTAAAACAGACTGACTGCCTAATTTCATTTCTTTATCGGCATAGTTGAGAAAACTGATCACAATAACTGAATTACTTCCGGCTACTTTAATAGAGTAAACACCCGAAGCATCAGTTACAGTTCCTACACTGCTGCCCTTAACGGTTACACTTGCGCCTTGTAAAGGAGCGCCGTTTTCATCGGTAACCTTACCGGTAATTGTTTTGGCTCCTTGGGCAATTGCATGCTGAGGCATAATACCAACAAGGCATGTAAGCGTTAGAATGACCAACAACCTTAGAGAAAATTTGATTGTCATAAGTTTTGATGTTTAGAGATAAAACGTGAAACGTTAATGATTTGGTAATGTTATTTTTAAAATAACTTTATGAATATAAGCAAAAATTTAAATAATTGTAATTTTTTGGTAACTATTTTGTGACTATTCAAAAAAGATATGCTTTAAAATAGGAGTTTCCTCATGAATTCAACATCCTAACAATAGAATTCAAATAGTGAACCGGTTTGCATTTATAAACAAATCCAGGCCTTTTTAACTGCTTACTAACAGTCACACTGTCAAACTGACTGTAAAAAGTTTCCTAAAAATTGTGCCCATTTTCGTAAAATGCAGTTGCAACAACCATTTCATTATACTCATGGACACACCCTCTTTACCTATCAGCCGTTTCAAAGCACAACTTGGTGAATTTGTATTAAAGCAAATCCAATAACCGTTAACTACAAATAACCTATCTCAAGAATAAATCCTATCGGGGATATAGAATAGTCGATTTCAAAAAATACGTTACGAACACATGAAAATCATCATTCAAGACCTACTTGTTTCCCTCTCTAGCAAAATTGTATTGAATAAAATAAATCTTACTATAGACAATCGTGAACAATGGGCAATTATAGGTCCGTCTGGATCAGGGAAAACGACCCTGGCTAAAGCACTGACAAAATCCATTTTCTTTAGAGGCCTGATAGAGTTAACCCATGAGCAAAAAGCTACCGATACACTAAACATCATTCTCATTGAACAGCAACACCGATTTAAAAACAAAAGCAACGTTGCAAATTTTTACTACCAACAACGATTCAACTCTGCCGATGCCGAAGAAACAATAACTACTCTTGAAGAAATAAATCAAGTATCAGAAAACCATCCGGATAAATCAAAATGGATACGTTTTTTCAACATCCAAGATATCCTCGACAAACCCATTATCCAACTTTCTAATGGAGAAAATAAACGACTCCAATTGGTGAAGGCCATGCTTAAAAATCCAGATCTTCTGATCTTAGATAATCCATTTATAGGACTAGATACAGTAGGACGAGACGCTCTTTCAAAAGGATTGCAAGAGATTAGTAACAATGGCGTAAAATTAATTCTAATTGCATCTGAAAATGATATTCCTTCTTGCTTTACCCATATTGCACTGCTACAAAAAGGAACCATTATACATAAAGGTCCGTCAACCGAAATCAAAAAAGAAATAACACAGGTAGAGGATATACAACTTGACATCGAACTATTAAATGCATGCTATAAACCCATTACAGAAACATTCGAATCAGCGGTAAAGATGGTAGATGTAAATATCCGCTACAACCAAACTCAAATTCTGTCAAATATCAATTGGCAAGTGAATCGTGGGGAAAAATGGAACCTCCGTGGACCAAATGGATCGGGGAAATCAACCCTATTGAGCTTAATCACAGCCGATAACCCACAAGCTTACGCAACAGAAATTTATTTATTCGATAAAAGAAAAGGAACTGGCGAAAGCATATGGGACATCAAAAAAAAGATCGGTTACCTATCGCCAGAAATACACCTCTTTTTCAATCAAGGTGAAACAGCATTTCAAACGGTAGCATCAGGACTCTATGACACGATTGGACTTTTCAGAAAACCAGATGCCGAAAAAATAAACATCGTTTTAAATTGGATGAAACTGCTAAAGATTGATCAGTTTGCAGACAAAATGCTAAATCAACTTTCATTGGGAGAACAGCGTCTAGTCATGTTAGCAAGAGCATTGGTAAAAAGTCCAGCACTACTCATCCTAGATGAACCCTGCCAAGGATTAGATCAACTACAAACAAACTTCATCAAAAACCTAATCGACCAATTGTGTAAAATCAAAGAAACTACACTGATCTATGTTAGCCACTATGAACAAGACATACCCTCTTCAGTGAAATACAGTTTAAGTTTAAATGCGGGCAAGGCAACGCACCTACCAATCACTTCACAGTAAGAGTAGAACCTGATACAGCAACTGTTCTTGTCTTCAATGGCGCCGGAGCAGGAGCACCTGTCACGGCACCTGATATAGAATAGGTAGCACCATGGCGAGGGCAAATAAAGCCGTTGGTGTTAGCATCATACTCCACAATCGCGCCTTCGTGTGTACATGCACTAAAAAATGCCACAAAACTACCTGCTAAATTACCATCTGCAGTACGTACCACAATAATCCCTTTCGATGATATGAAATCCTTAACAGCCAATAATTGAGTTGAAAGGTCGATATTAAGCAATATGGTATCGCCTGGATTATTCGAATTATCCCCACTAGTGGTTGAGTCCTTTGAGCAGGCTGCCATCATACAACTAACACACGTTAATGCTAATCCCCCGCTTAACTTGTCTAAAAATTCTTTACGCTGCATAAATAAGAAGTTTAATTACTGTATATAATTCAAGTTTAATGATAAGTTAGAAGGCATCAAGAAAAAAATTAACTCGATTTTGTTCATAACAAAGAAACCTACAAAATGGTTGAACCCAAATTCACATTTTTATATGGCATATCAAATACAGACCAGATTTTATATATATTCAACCTACTAAATTCAGTATATGAATCCACACCAAACCATGGATAGCTTTAGTACCCAATGGTGGGGATGTATTGCTGCGGTATCAATAGCTATTACCCTTCTTCTAATTATACCTTTTTACACAAATTGGGGAAAAAGTAAAAGCTACCCCAAATTAATTGGACTTATTATCGCAATCAATTTGATCACGGAAAATGTGTATGCATACGAAATGGGCAATTGGCATATAACAGAAAATCTGCCTCTACATCTTTGTGGATTAAGTGGACTGATGGGAATTTTTTTAATGTTTCGATACTCAACAACAATTGCACAAGTCTTCTATTACTGGGCACTCATAGGTGGCGTTTATTCATTACTTACACCTGAATTTGATTTAGGAGCGGACGGATATTTTTTCTATTCCTACTTTATCAATCATGCAAGCATGATACTTGTTGCATTCTACATCATTTTACACTGTGAATTTGTACCCACCAAAAAATCATGGATTAATGCATTTTACATCACTCAATTTGTGGCACTATGCATTGGTATATTCAATTGGCTATTTGGGTCAAACTACATGTATCTATCCTCCCCACCAATTGCACATAATCCACTAATCATTGGAGAATGGCCATGGTATATTTTGGTTTTTGAAGTCCTAGCCCTCGCCCATTTCTATCTTTTATACAACCTATTTTTTTTCGCTAAAACTGTTAAGGCGAACACATTGAGATAAAAGGCTATTAAATAGCACACTAAACTTTGAAAAAAAATAAATTACAAGTATATTCGCTATGTGTAATTATTACACATAAAGATTGCCATACATGTTGAAAAAAATCACTGGGTTATTCCTCCTCCTTTTCCTCTATCATAATACCCATGCACAGTTGTTGCGCTGGTCGCCAACGTTCATTCAGGAAACAGATCAAGACATTAGCATCACATGCAATTCAAGCTACGGCAACAAAGGATTACTTAGCTACATCAACACAACAGATGTATACGTTCACATAGGCGCTATCACAAACCTTAGCACAAGCAGCAGTGATTGGAAACATGTTCCTTTTCAATGGGCAACAACAAACTCATTGGCAAATGCGAATTCATCAACCGTAAATGAGTGGAAGTTTTCTATTGCGGGAGGACTTCGATCTTTTTTTAACATCACTGATCCGAATGAAAAAATTCAGAAAATCGCCATACTATTTAGATCTGGCGATGGAAACACCGTGCAACGAAATGAAGATGGATCTGACATGTATATCCCAGTCTATGACAACGGACTCCATGCAAGAATTGATTCCCCCTTTTCAAATCCAACCTACGTGCCGTCATTGGTTGCAATAAAAAAATTAATTGGAGATAATTTTTCACTCATAGCTAATACAAGTCAAGCATCAACCATTTCCGTTTCGTACAATGGAAATATAATTCAAACCAATACAGGTACAACCATTACAACAACAACTCCTATCGTAACAGCAGGGCCTCAAAAGTTCATTGTAGAAGCACAAGCTGGTGGCAACATCGCTAAAGACTCTATCTCTTTTTTTGTTTCTGGAGGAACAATAATCGCACCACTACCAACTGGTATTGTAGAAGGTATAAATTATGAACAAGGCGATACATCGGTAGTCCTAGCATTATATGCTCCAGGAAAATCGAGTATATCTGTGATCGGTGACTTTAACAATTGGACAGAGACAGATCAAGGACAAATGAATAAAACGCCAGATGGAAACTGGTTTTGGGCAAGAATTACGGGACTAACAGAAAAGACCGAATATGCATATCAATTTATCATTGATGGTAGCATTAAAGTAGCAGACTATAATACCGAAAAAGTTCTTGATCCTGATAATGATAAATTTATTCCAACCAATACCTATCCAAATTTAAAAGCATACCCCACGGGAAAAACATCCGGGATTGTAAGCATTCTCCAAATTGGTAAGCCTTCATATACTTGGACGACCTCTAACTTCACCAGACCTGATAAAAAAAATCTAGTCATTTATGAATTGCTAATACGTGACTTTTTAGCGGCTAGAAATTTTACCGCACTCAAGGATACCATATCCTATCTAAAAAGACTTGGTGTAAACGCAATAGAGATCATGCCTTTTTCAGAATTCGAAGGGAATTTAAGTTGGGGATATAATCCAAATTATTTCTTTGCACCAGATAAATTTTACGGAACAGAAAACGCCATAAAAGATTTTATAGACGCATGTCATCGTGAGGGCATCGCAGTCATCATGGATATGGTATTAAATCATTGCTTCAACTCATCACCTTTTGCACAAATGTATTGGGATGGAACAAATAATCGCCCAGCAGCAAACAATCCCTGGCTTAATCCTAACGCAACTCATCCATTTAATGTTGGCAATGACTTTAACCATGAGGCTTTTGCAACAAAACAGTTAACCAATAGGGTTATGAAACATTGGATGACTAATTATAAAATAGATGGATTTAGATGGGACTTATCAAAAGGATTTACACAAACGAATAACCCAAATGATGTTGGAGCATGGGGAAATTATGACGCTAGTCGAGTTGCCATTTGGAAAAGAATCTATGATACGCTACAATCTATATCACCAAACAGTTATTGCATCTTAGAACATTTTGCAGATAATAATGAAGAGCGTGAACTGGCAGATTATGGAATGCTTCTATGGGGTAATGGAAATTATAATTTCGCTCAAGCAACTATGGGTTATTCAGATGATGACTTTAGTGGCATTAGTGCTTCAAAAAGAGGCTGGACTAACAATCACCTTATTGGGTACATGGAAAGTCATGATGAAGAAAGAATAATGTACAAAAACATAACGTCCGGAAATTCAATAGGGACCTATAATATTAAAGATCCAACTACAGCACTAAAACGGAATGCAATGGCTGCAGCATTTTGGTCAATGCTACCTGGTCCAAAAATGATGTGGCAATTCGAAGAATTAGGATTCCCTAATTCCATCAACACCTGTGCTGACGGTTCTGTAAATAATAATTGTAGGCTAGACAATAAAAACCCAGTTTGGAATTTCTATCAAGATCCATTTAAAAGAGGACTATTTGATGTCTTTTCAAATTTGATTAGGCTTAGAATGAAAAAGAACTACTTTTCTACCTTCACCACAACAAATTATACCTACAATTTCAGCACAAGAGTAAAGACACTTTCAATCAACGATGATTCCTTAAAAATAGTTGTAGTCGGAAATTTTGACCTAACTGATGCGTCTCAGTCAATTCCTTTTCCATCTGACGGGGCATGGTACAGCTACCTAACTGGAACTAGTCTGAATGTATCAGGAGGAACATCAACTATTAATTTGAAGGCAGGAGAATATCATGTTTTTTTAAACAAAGACTTGAGTGCAAATCTCGTAACAGCAATTATATCTCCCGCAATTCAACCACTCAATTCAGGAATCAAAATTTACCCCAATCCTGTAAAATCTACTGCGAGAATAAACTATAGGTTAGCTACGGCAGGGAAAACACAAATTGATATCCTAGACCTAAATGGCATTACCATCAGCACAATACTCAATTCAGTCCAATCAGCTGGAAACCATACCTTGTTGATCAACGAACAGGCTTTAAATCAAATCAACAAGTATGACGGCATGCTACTCCTAAAAATCACTAATTCGGGCAAACAAGACATTAGTCGATTTATGCTAATTAAATAATAGCAGAAATGCCAGCCCAACTGCTTGATAAAACCTACGCTTATGTTGATTTTTTGTGAATAATCAAGGCACTTAACAACCATTGTTAACAATTTCGTAATATATCTATACGAGTACCGCGAATTGATTTGAGGACCTTTGAAAAAATCATCATATGGCCGCAAATACATTCTTTAAAATATTCCTTCCAAAAGATAGAGTATTTTATACCTTGTTTGAATCTGTTTCAGAAACCGTTCACAAAATGGCCATCAGCTTGATGGAAATGGTAAATGAACCAGATGCTGATAAAAGAGCAAGCATTCAGGCCCATATAGAAAATATGGAGCACAAAAATGATGACATAACACATAACATTTTCACTGAACTAGGTAGAAATTTTATTACCCCATTCGACAGAGAAGATATCCATGCCTTAGCATCAGCATTAGATGACATCGCTGACTACATTTATGCTTCAGCAAAAAAAATAAGCTTTTACCACATAAACCCAAACGATACGGGAATCCATAAGCTTACAGATCTTGTACTGCAAGGAAGTATTGAAATAAAAAAAGCTGTATACGGACTTCGCGACATGAAAAACCTTCGAGAAATGACCAATGCGTTAATTAGAATTAACAGCATTGAAAACCAAGCAGATGATGTATTTGACATGAGTATTGAAATGCTCTTTCAAAATGAAAACGACTTCAAAGAAGTAATTAAGAAAAGAGAAATTTATCAAGTATTAGAAATTGCTACAGACAAATGTGAGGATGCAGCAAATGTAATTGAGTCAATTATTATCAAATACTCTTAATAAGAGTCGATAGCAAAGAACAAATCAATTTATTCGCATGTCCCTTCTCGTCATAATTATTATACTAGCATTATTATTCGACTACATTAATGGATTTCATGATGCAGCAAACTCCATAGCCACAGTAGTTTCAACCAAAGTACTAACACCCTTTCAAGCAGTTTTATGGGCAGCCCTATTCAACTGCGTAGCTTTTTGGATATTCAAAGACCACGCCGTTGCTAACACCATCAGCAAAACAGTATTCAAAGAATTTATAACCCTTCAAGTAATTTTAGCTGGACTATTAGCAGCCATTTTTTGGAATCTATTAACCTGGTGGTACGGCATACCCTCTTCATCATCTCATACACTAATTGGTGGATTTGCTGGTGCTGCTATAGCGCATGGCATCATCTCTCAAGGAGCTGATATTTCATGGTCTAAAATTGTAGATAGCGAAACGATCATTAAAACTGTTTTATTCATTTTTCTTGCACCACTAATTGGAATGGCCATTTCGATTTTTATAACAATCGTAACCATATACCAAAACATCTGGATTAGACTAGGCATCATAACACTCACCACACTTATCACCATCTACATATTTGATGGATTTGAAGAAAAGAAGATGGACGAAGGCATTCAAAAATTCATCAAACTTGATAAATATAAAGCTGATTACGAAAAAACCTTAACCATATTAAAGGATAAAACGAATGACCCCAGTGCGTTAAAAAACAGCACCGTTGCCAAAGAAAAACTCGATAACGTAGAATTAGTATATAAAAAATTAGCCCCTATAGTATCTCAATACGATCAAATTGGTTCGGATTCAATTGTACACTATGCTTCACTGAATGGGTTTTTAAAAGATATTGAAGTAAGCAAATTGAAAGATGAAGTTAGAAATGCCAATAATTTTCTGATTTTAGAAGCCTTATCTATTGAAAATGAAAATAAGAAAAAAGAATTCGACATCGCAAAAGCTGAAACAGAGAAATATAAGACTCCACTAAAAAAATACCTAAATCAAAAACTCACACTTGACAGCACCCTTATCGAATTAAATGCTATATACCCCTTTGATCCTCAAAATATCTCAAAAATTAAATCGAAGATTGAAAAATTTAATATCGAAAAATCTTTCAAAAAAGATATTGAGAAATCAGACAATCACGTAATTGTTTGGGGCATCGCACTCACATCATTACTATTCATGTTGATTTATTTATATATAGAAAAAATAAAGAATCCTACAGCACATACTGTTGCCAACATGTTCAAAAAACTTCAATTGTTTAGCTCTGCCGCATTCAGTATTGGCCATGGTGGTAATGATGCCCAAAAAGTAATGGGTATCATTGGTGCCGCTTTGATAGCAAGTGGCAATATCCAAGAATTCGGACAACTTCCTAACTGGGTTCCCGTTGCCTGTTACCTGGCCATCGGAATTGGGACTATGAGTGGAGGCTGGAAAATTGTAAAAACAATGGGAACCAAGATTACCAAGGTAACGCCACTAGAAGGAGTTGCTGCAGAAACAGCTGGTGCATTTACGTTATTTTTCACAGGACAAATGGGGATTCCCGTTTCAACAACTCACACCATCACTGGATCGATAATAGGGGTGGGTGCCACCAAAAGATTAAGTGCTGTTCGATGGGGAGTAACGTCCTCACTTATGGTAGCTTGGATTCTAACAATACCTGTTAGTGCTTTGCTTGCTGCGTTAATCTATTGGATTACTTCTTTTTTCATGTAATCGCAATTACACCAAGTCCTATATACTTAGAGTGTCTCATTAAAATGTACGCCGATATTTTGCTTTTGATCTAAGGCATCTTGGAGCAACCACAATGCGATATAATACATGTGATTTGTTTCAATGTCGGCTAATGTATAATGATTCAAAACTGGACTAGCAGATAATGTATTAGTTATCCAGTCAACCATATCATGCATGTTATCGGTTCTCTTTATTATGGCAGCATTTTCCGACATCTTCTGCTGCAATGCTTCTCGTGATAACTTCGTTATTGGAAAGTCGGTGAATTCATGTTCTACTTCAATTGAATCTTTTTTAGGTGATTTGCTATTGAATATTTCACTTGCCGCTTTTTTTGCAAAATATACGGCTTCCAACAATGAATTTGAGGCAAGTCGATTTGCGCCATGTAAACCGGTGTTGGCACATTCCCCAATTGCATATAAGCCTTCAATGGAGGTCTTACCCGAATCACTCACTTCTATTCCACCACATAGGTAATGTTGTGTTGGCACAACAGGTATCCATTTTTTCGAAATATCCAATTCCATATTATCTATACAATACGAGTATATCGTTGGAAAATGAGTCTTTATTTTCTCCTCTCCTAATTCTGTAGCATCAAGATATATATTTGTAGCTCCTGTTTTTTTCATTTCTGAAAAAATAGCCCGTGAAACTATATCCCTAGGAGCCAAATCAGCTCTCTCATCATATAGCTTCATAAAAGCTTCACCTTTCTCATTTCTTAAAATGGCACCAGCACCTCTTATCGCTTCTGTAATTAAATAAGTTGTTTGCTTATCACTATATAATCCAGTGGGGTGAAACTGAACATAGCATAATTCTTTGAGTGAAGCACCAAGTTCTTTTGCAAAGAATATAGAATCTCCCGTACATATAGGCTGATTGGTTGTCTTGGCGTAAAGCGCTCCAATACCACCTCCTGCGAGTACCACCGTGTCTGCTGAGATAGTTCGAAGTGATTGATTTTCGATATGCTGAAGCTTCAAATAAAATACCCCCGATTGCTCTCTCTCTATTTGTGTTACAGCATTATATTCAAAATAAGCTACCTGAGATAATTTTGTAGCCTTCTCCGTTAAAGTAGATTGTATAGCTGCACCCGTTGCATCTTTATGATGCCAAATTCTGCTAAATTGATGCCCCCCCTCTTTTACTAAGTCGAAACTACCCTTCTCGGTTTTATCAAAGTCCATTCCCCATCGAATCAGATCATCAATCACTTCTGGTGCCGAGTTCACAACCTGTTCAACAATCTTAATATTATTGGAATTACCCCCTGCAACTAAGGTGTCATCTATATGCGATTGAAAACTATCAGATGCAGACGTTACAGCAGCAATACCCCCTTGCGCCCAATTGGTATTGGTTTGATCAAACCTTCCCTTGGCTATTATCGCTACAGAAATATGTCTACCCTTTTCAACAGATAACTCTTGAAGATAATTCACCAACGACAATCCAGCTATGCCAGATCCCATGATAGCCACGTCATAATGTTCCATTTTCACCATCATTTTATTGCCATCATATTATTCATTGCAACAGAAGCTTTCTTGATGATCTCATCAGATAATGTTATCTCCGGCAATTCATAATACAAGGCATTGAATACCTTTTCAAGTGTATTCATTTTCATATAAGGACACTCAGAACAGGCACAAGAGTTTGTCTCTAATGCTGGAGCTGGAATCAATTTTTTTTCTGGAACCAATTCCCTCATCTTATAGAGGATTCCTGCTTCAGTAGCAATGATAAATGTATTTACAGGAGAAACCTTAGCATATTCAATGAGCGCCTTAGTCGACCCTATAAAATGAGCACGATCAAGAATTTCCGATTCGCACTCCGGATGAGCAATCAATTCAGCCTCAGGAAAGCGTGCCTGCAATGCAATCAACTTATCAATTGAAATATTGACATGAACTACACATGCCCCATCCCACAATATCAAATCCCTACCTGTTTGCTTGGCAACATAGGTTCCCAGATTTTTATCCGGAGCAAAAATTATTTTCTTATCGCTTGGAATAGAATTAACTACTTCAACCGCATTAGACGAAGTACAGATGATATCACTCATGGCCTTTACTTCAGCAGAACAATTGATATAACTAACTACTACAGCGCCTGGATGTGCAGATTTAAATGCCTCGAATTCAACTGAAGGAGTTGAATCGGCCAAAGAACATCCCGCATTAAGATCAGGCAACAATACTTTTTTACTAGGGTTTAATATCTTCGCAGTCTCTGCCATAAAATGCACACCACAAAACAAAATGATATCTGCATCAGTTTTCTTTGCTGCATGTGCTAATGCTAAACTATCCCCAACTACATCAGCCAATTCCTGTATTTCTGCACTCACATAATAATGAGCCAGTATAACTGCATTTTTTTGTTTCTTGAGTTCAAGAATCAACGTGCGTAAATCTTTATCAGTAGGCACTGACCTACTGATGTATCCAACTCGATTTAATTCTTCTGTAAACAATGTCTAATGAATTTTTAATGAAATATCAATGGACTCTATATGATGTGTTATGTCGCCAACAGAAATAAAATCTACGCCTGTCTGAGCGAACAACTTGATGTTTGTTTTATTTATCCCCCCCGAGGCTTCTAGCACCTTTCTTTTCTTGTTAATCCCCACAATACGCTTCAGTTTAGCTGGAGTAAAATTATCCAATAAAATCCTATCTACCATAGCATCATTAACTACTTCGCCAAACTCCTTTTCGTTTTTGACTTCGACTATGACTGGCACCGATAACTTCTCTTTTTTAATGTATCCCTTACATCGCTTAAGTGCTTCTTTAATCCCACCAGATGCTGCAATATGATTGTCTTTGATGAGGATGGCATCATACAAACCCATCCTATGATTAACACCTCCGCCAATTCGTACAGCCCATTTTTCCAAAAGCCTATTATTGGGAGTTGTTTTCCGTGTATCTAATAACTGAGCACCAAAAGGGGCAATACTACTAACCAGATTGTTCGTCTTAGTAGCTATACCACTCATCCGTTGCATACAATTGAGAATTAAGCGCTCAGCCTTTAAAATGTTTATTGTAGAACCCTCTAGTTTACCAATTTTTTTATTAGCAGAAACACGATCTCCGTCTTTTACAGAAAAAGTAGACTTTATAGAAGGATCTACTACTTGGGAGATTAACTGAGCCAATTCTACACCAGCAATTATACAAGATTCTTTAACAAGTACAGTACCAACAGATTGTTGACTGGGATGAATTGTTGCCAATGAAGTAATATCACCACTTCCTATATCTTCTTTCAAAGCACGATTAATTAGCTTTAACAACGATTTTTGAAAGTACTTATCCATATACCTGTAATATATTCCCTTTCCAAAGGTACACCCTATGAAGATAAATTAAGGGGGAAAGATGTTGGATTATGGGATTATTTAATGAAGCCCCTTATCACCCTACTTTGAACTGATAAATTAATCCAGACCCAATGATATGATACTGCCTCTTATACTTTTTAGCATAGTCTGGCCTATTAATATAAAAGAAATCCAATGAAAAACCCTTAATCACTTTAAAACGAAAAGCAACTTGATGCCTGTAATTATCAATATGAACGGTAGGGGAAATACCATAAATAGGCTCTGTTGATAATAACAAATCAGCTTGAGTAGAAATAGGTACTTTAACTCTTAGCCTAACCCGGGCAAAATTATTTTTATTCGTTTCCTTAGTGGGGTCATCGTAATCCTGAATTTGATTTTGATACAATACTCGTGCATCCACTTTGAAATTGCCAAGTTTTCGATTTAATAAAAATCCAAAACTATATCGATTGTAGGTTCCTTTGAGCACTTTAGAAAGCCTGTATTCAGTTGCAAGAGATAAAAATTTTGTGACTTTCCGTTCAATACCTACCGAATAATAGGAGCCATTATAGGTTGTAAGATTATTATTATACCTAGCCTGGTAAGCAAGCTCGGCTTTCCATTTCTTCGGCAAATCAGCCCCGATTGTTGCACCAAACCATCCTTGCATATCAGATGGATCAGAGCGGGTAGCTTGAGCAAATAATGAATGAACACCAAAAAAAAACAAAAGCAGAAATAAAATACTACGCATGTACATAATAAATATCAAGCATTACACTATCCTTTAGAAAATCAATATCTCCAACCTCAATATGACTAATCTTAAATCCAATTTTATTTTCTAACACCAGTATCAATTCAGCACGCTTTGATGGATGGAGTAGATCCGTTCTGTCAAAAACAATTTTCATGCATGCCCTATTCTTCAAGACGAATCCAGATTCTAATAGGAAAGTCAATAAAATAATAAACGCAGAAATTATAAAATGCTCTGCTATTGTTCCTCTACTCACAGCATTAATCAATCCTATCGCTATACACAAAAAAAGATACGTCATATCACGTGCAGAAATACCCTCAGTTCTATACCGCAAGATGGAAAAAATAGCAAACAGTCCAAATGCTGCACCCGTACTCATCTCTACACGATTCAATAGATAGGTAATAAAAAAAACAATAACATTGAAGGAGAAAAAAGTAAGAAACAAGTCTGTCCGATGATGCTTCCTTAAATAAACACCACGCACCAGCACCAAGACAGCCAATAAATCTATAGCCAGTTTTACGCCAAGAATAGGGGTAATCTCAACCCAAGCTGTATCAAGAGAGAATTGAAGAAATTGCATTTGATTGTTCTATTTTTTTTACTCGCCTTAACAATGGTTTAAAATTATTGCTTTTTACAGTGGCCTCCAAATTGGCTACCCCAAAACAATATTTACTAAATGAAGAAGTATGTACCCTTAACGACCTCATATAATTATTGAAGAAAGAATGTGCTTGTCCAACACCCTTACTTTCGCCTATGAGCAAACCATGTAGAGGAAAAAGTACATTACCCAACGTATAGGTCAATCCGAAGTCTAACGTAATTTTTTCTATTTTTTGTTTGCTAAAAAAAGTTATTCGTTGATAGGTGACCTCTAATTTTTCTGAATAGTCCATGCCTGATGGACCCATAGAAGCCTCAATAAAACTAGAATAGTCACTCAACTGGAATCCCCTTCTATCTATCGGCAGTCTACGCTTTAATGTTAGTCCAGTATTGCTTTTTTGTTTTACTTCTAAATAACTTGCTCCGTCCTCGTATGTTCTTACTCGTATCTTGCTTCTATTCCCTTTTCCTCTATGATGATCTTGGTACAAACTAAATTCATCTGTATCAAAGTATCCTGTATGGTATTGCGCATACCCCTTTTCTGCACGAACAAGTAAATCATAGTGATCAACTAACTTCTCGAGTATAGCATCAAGTCTATCAATAGAAATTATATACTTTATATCACGGCGATTGGTAAACAAGGTCTCCAACTTCATGTCCATGAAATCAATCGTGCTGAAACGCTTAAGCTTATCTACTAGCAAACTATCCAATCATTCAGTTTTTAACAATGAGCATGATATACCTATGTACTCGCTGTAAAGGAGTTTACTAAATGTAAATATTTTTTATCCAATGTGGTGACTAAAAATGTACCCGCCTAAAAAATAATAGTTAAAAAAAAAGCTACCCTTGCGGATAGCTTTTGGAATATAGCTTGGTTACGGCCTAGTTCTCAAACTTAAGATCAAGTCCTAATCCGCGTAATTCATGTACAAGTACATTGAAGGATTCAGGAATACCTGCTTTTGGTAAATTATCGCCCTTCACAATCGCTTCGTAGGTCTTAGCTCTACCGATGATGTCATCAGACTTCAACGTAAGTAATTCCTGAAGGATATTAGAAGCGCCATAAGCCTCAAGAGCCCATACTTCCATCTCACCAAAACGCTGACCACCAAATTGAGCTTTACCACCCAATGGTTGTTGAGTAATGAGACTATATGGTCCGATTGAACGGG
>CAJBBV010000155.1 GCA_903951405.1 uncultured bacterium | reverse complement strand
GCGAGGAATCTTGCCTTTACTCGAATGAATTAGATTCCTCGCTTCGCTCGGAATGACAGTTTTTTTTGGGGGGGATGAAGGATTGACGCTGAACACTCTGTGCCTTTGTGCCTTCGTCCCTTTTCTGTATTACTATTGCCTATTGTCATTTCTGTCATTCCTCGCTTCGCTCGGAATGACAGAATAATTATAAAGGGAATGACAAAATAAAAAAGAAAATGGCACTGTAACAAAGAGAATGACATTGTAAAATGGAATGCCAATAGAGAAGGTGAAATAAAACTCCCTTGATTTATGAAATACTAAAAAGTCGTTCAACAAAAACCCTCTTGTCGAATAGCATCAGGTCTTCAGCTTTTTCACCTACGCCGATGAATTTAACGGGAATTTTAAATTGATTCGCAATGGCGAGTACGATACCACCCTTTGCTGTGCCATCAAGTTTAGTAATGGCTAATGCCGTAACATCCGTAGCGGTTGAAAAATGCCTTGCTTGTTCAATCGCGTTTTGTCCGGTTGTACCATCAAGCACCAATAACGTTTCATGTGGCGCATCAGGAATCACTTTTTGAATTACACGCTTAATCTTACTGAGCTCTTCCATCAAGTGTGCTTTATTGTGAAGCCTACCTGCTGTATCAATGATGAGTATATCAACGCCTTTTGCGATGGCACTATTGACTGCATCAAAGGCTACTGAAGCAGGATCACTGCCCATTTCTTTTTTAACGATGGGCACACCCACGCGCTCACTCCAAATCGTCAATTGATCAACCGCAGCAGCTCTAAATGTATCGGCAGCACCCAACATCACTGTTTTGCCAGAGGCCTTAAAATTGGTCGCAAGCTTCCCTATGGTGGTTGTTTTACCAACCCCATTTACACCTACCACCAAGATCACAAAAGGCTTCTTCCCTTCTGGCAAACTGAAGCCGTCTAAAATATTTTCTTTGCTGTCTATCAACAGCGCTTGCATTTCTTCTTGCAGGATTTGATTCAGTTCGGCTGTACCGATGTATTTATCTTTTGCTACACGACGTTGAATCTGCTCAATGAGTTCAAGCGTAGTATCTACGCCAACATCCGATGAGATGAGTGCTTCTTCCAGTTGATCCAATACATCATCATCAATCTGAGATTTACCCGCAATGGCTTTGGTGATTTTTGAGAAAAAGCCTTCCTTGGTTTTCTCCAATCCCTTGTCGAGCTGTTCTTTTTCCTTGACGCCAAATAATCGATCAAAAAATCCCATAGTCGTTAATTGTAAAGGTCATATCGCATTAAGAAATCCGGTTCGGGCTCCTCAAAGTAATCAAACATACAGGTTTCATAGACAACAAATCCTGCGTGTTGATAAAATTGAATAGCTTTTGCATTGTGTTGCCATACTTCAAGCCAGAGCACTTGGAAGGCCTCTTTTTTCGCATACTCTTTTGCTAAATCAACAAATTGCTTTCCTATATGTAATCCGTGAAATTCATTGAGCACATAAAGTTTGGATAGCCTCAAGCATTTTTTATCTGGAATGCCTTTAGGTTGCATTTGCCCATTGAGTTTCAAAAACCCCACACTTTGAATTCCTTTTTTGGCAATATAAAAGAGGTTCTGAGGATCTTGTAATTCACTTTTGATGACTTCCAACGTAAGGTATGCGTCGATGTATTTTAGTACTTGAACTTGGTTGGTATTCGACGCTTCATAATAAGTTTCAATGAAGGTCTTCCTTGATAGCTCGGTGATATCAAGGGCGTCTTCTGGCTTGGCTCGTATGATTTGAATTGTATCAGTCATGGCTATTAACACAAAAGCTGTTCCGATAGTGATAACGGAACAGCTCAGGTTTGAAATTCAAATTAAGTATTACTGGGCGAGGAATTCCTTTACCTTATCCTTGTGGATAATAGACTCCTTAAAAGTGTAAGCGCCTGTCTTAGGGCTTCTTACTGCCTTAATTACTTTTGTCCAGTTCTTCGCTTCGGCAGAAGCCTTAAGATCTTTTACTTTCGAGTTTTTGGAAGCTGATTTTGCCATGATTATTTAATTTCTTTGTGTACAGTATATTTTTTCATGATGGGGTTGTATTTCTTCAACTCCACACGTTCTGGGGTGTTCTTTTTGTTCTTAGTGGTTACGTACCGACTAGTCCCAGCCAACCCGGTGTTTTTGTGCTCGGTACATTCCAAGATTACCTGTACCCTATTACCTTTCTTAGCCATTTTAAGTCTTTATTTTCAGTGATTAAATGCTTACGCCTTCTGCCCTAAGTTTCTTAACAACACTATACAAGCCGTTTTTGTTGATGGTACGAATTGCGTCTGAAGAAAGCTTCAACGTGATCCATTTATCTTCTTCGGCTAGAAAAAACTTCTTAGTTTGCAAATTTGGCAAAAAACGACGTTTTGTCTTAATATTTGAGTGCGAAACCTTATTTCCGGTGATTGGACGCTTTCCTGTAACCTGACATACTCGAGCCATAAACTAAATTTTTAGGGAGTGCAAAAGTCGGGATAGTTTGGGATATAACCAAATCTTTTGGCTTAAATAACCCTACGAAACGCATCAACCTCAAAAAAGCCCCTGAGTATTGTTAACCCTTTATCAAAAAAACGATCTTTCTCTTAAACAAACACCAGTTTGCTTACCTTCATGCAGATGACAATCCAACAACCTCTCGAGTCAAGTCAACAGATGGAAAATCTGATCAAAAAAATAGAATCTGGCAAGACCATTTTGGTCCATTTCTTCACTACCTGGTGTGGAACATGCAGCTTAATAAAACCTATGCTAAATGAGCTTGCCAAAAAATACGACGACAGGCTGGATATAGAAGAAGTCAACTTAGACAATAACCCAAACCTGACCCCTCATTTTCAGATTAAAATCATGCCCACCATTGTACTCTTTAATGAAGGAAAAGAAATCTGGAGGCATTTTGGAGTTATCGGGGCAGAGGAAATTCATGAAACATTGAAAAACCA
Organism: uncultured bacterium; assembly: GCA_903951405.1. GTDB lineage: Bacteria > Bacteroidota > Bacteroidia > Chitinophagales > Chitinophagaceae > Pollutibacter. The sequence goes on along the minus strand of CAJBBV010000155.1, from coordinate 2,330 downwards.
TCACTTAATACCAAGCCATCACTAGCCAATTTAACGCCTTAACACTCTTCTTAACATTAAAAATAGCGTTATTCATTTTGGGTACACAACCTTACTTAAATCAACTTTTCCATTGATTTAATCTACTAATTAGTTTATTCTAAACTATTTATTGTTAAAGTCTGTTACCCCCCTTCACTCAAAACATAGATTCCTCAACAATAGGTCTAACTTCAAGAGGATCTCATTCAATACCTATAAAAACCAATCAATAAATGGGGAATTTATCTTCCAAAATCCACTCAGGAAAACCTTTGCTGGTTTTTTTCTTCAAACCGTTTTGCAGCTCATGTAATCTATGTAAGCCAGTGATGGCGGAGTTTCAGCAGAAATTCAGCTCATTTATTGAAACAATTGAATATACAATTGAAGCCAACTCGATTTTTGCTCGATCATTAGACATCATTTCCATGCCTAGCACCCTATTTTTCCATGAACGAATAGAAAAATGGAGGCATACCGGGATTATTGGGACTGAAACAATTATTGAAGAACTTAAATTACTTAATATCCCACTAGAATAAATCAGCAAGGGATTCGTTTAGTGAACTAAATTCACCCCTAACCACTAACTCCTAACGCCTAACTCACTTCCTAGATATCAATCGCCTCGCCATAAGCCGCCGCAACAGCCTCTTTCACGGCTTCACTCATCGTTGGGTGAGGATGAATCGCATTGAGGATTTCATGGAATGTTGTTTCCAATTTACGTGCAACAACGACCTCAGCAATCATTTCTGTAACACCATTACCTATCATATGAGCACCTAAGAATTCACCGTATTTAGCATCGAAAATCACCTTTACAAATCCATCGGTGTTACCTGATGCACTTGCTTTACCACTTGCCATGAAAGGAAACTTACCCACCTTCAGTTCAAATCCAGCGTCTTTGGCAGCCTTTTCGGTATAGCCAACAGAAGCAATTTCTGGTGAGCAATAGGTACATCCTGGAACGTTATTATAATCGATCGAATCAGGCTTATGACTGATTTTTTTCTCTAAGTATGCAATCTGTTCAGCAGCCGTTATACCTTCTTTACCTGCAACGTGGGCAAGAGCCTGGCCAGGTGAACAATCCCCAATAGCATAAATCCCAGCAACAGATGTTTGCTGACTCTTGTCAACCACAATTCTTCCCTTTTCCACCTTCACACCCGTTTCTTCAAGGCCGATATTTTCAATATTGGAAGCGATTCCAACCGCACTCAATAATATGTCCGCTTCCAACACAGCCTCACCTGATGCACTTTTCACAGTTGCCTTAACGCCTGCTCCTGCGGTATCTACTTTAGTTACTTCGCTTGAAGTTAAAATAGTAATACCCTTCTTTTTCAATTGCTTTTCCAATTCTTTGCTGATGTCTTCATCCTCTACTGGCACAATGCGTGGCATGAATTCAACCACCGTCACTTTCGTTCCCATAGAATTATAAAAATCGGCAAATTCAACACCAATCGCACCACTACCCACTACAATCATTGATTTAGGTTGGGTTGGCAACACCATCGCTTCGCGATAGCCAATTATTTTTTTTCCATCCACCGGCATGGTTGGAAGCTGACGGCTTCTTGCACCCGTGGCGATGATGATATACTTAGCTTCTACTACTTGTTTTTGTCCATCTGCTGCAGTCACTTCAATCTTACCCTTTCCGGCAATTTTACCGTAACCCATGATCACATCGATCTTATTCTTCTTCATCAAAAACTGAACTCCTTTGCTCATTTTGTCTGCAACACCGCGACTTCTTTTCACAACAGCACCAAAATCGTGTTCTGCTCCGGTGGTCTTGATTCCATAGTCTGCGCTATGTTTTACATATTCATACACTTGTGCACTTTTCAATAAGGCCTTGGTTGGAATACAACCCCAGTTTAAGCAAACGCCTCCAAGACTCTCCTTCTCGATGATCGCTACCTTAAGACCTAGCTGTGAAGCTCTAATCGCTGCAGGATATCCACCAGGTCCACTTCCAAGTACAAGAATGTCGTATGCCATGTTGATGATTTTATTGATTGAACCGCAAAATTAGTTTGATTGGGGCAAATGGCAAAAAATAGACAATAGACGTTAGATGTTAGACGTTAGACATTAGAGTTTAGGAGTTGGGAGTTGGAGGTTAGAGGGTAGACGTGAGTAAATTGTTTGGCTGTTCCTAACACCTAACTCCTAACCTCTAACTTCTAGATTCTAACACCTAACTCCTAACCTCTAACTTCTAGATTCTAACACCTAACTCCTAACCTCTAACTTCTAGATTCTAACACCTAACTCCTAACCTCTAATGT
>CAJBBV010000154.1 GCA_903951405.1 uncultured bacterium | reverse complement strand
GTTTTGAAGTTAAGTCTGGGGAGATTGTTGGATTTCTTGGTCCAAATGGAGCTGGTAAGTCTACCACAATGAAAATGATAACAGGGTATATCGCTCCGGATGCCGGTGAAATTCGGGTTTGTGGAATACTGGTTGAAGGTGAGGCAATAGCAACAAAGCAAAAAATCGGCTACCTTCCTGAATCCAATCCCTTATATCTTGAAATGTACGTTAGGGAGTACCTTGATCTGATGGCTGGGTTACATCAAATCAAAAATCGTCAAGAGCGGATTGAGGAAGTTATTAAGTTAACAGGGCTTAGTGCTGAAGCGCATAAGGAAATAGGGCAGCTTTCAAAAGGATATAAGCAACGGGTTGGACTTGCTGCTGCTTTAATACATGATCCAGCCGTACTTATTTTGGATGAGCCAACAACAGGGTTAGATCCTAATCAGATTATTGAAATTAGAGAGGTAATCAGAAATTTGGGAAAATATAAAACGATTTTATTTTCAACCCATATCCTTCAAGAAGTAGAAGCGTTATGTGATCGGGTAATTGTCATTAATAAAGGGACAATCGTTGCGGATGATAAACTAGAAAATCTGCTTGGCACGAAGGAAATATCCCGAATAAGACTGCAATTAAAGGAAAATGCCAACCCCAAGTTGCTAGAAAACATCCATGGGGTATTATCAGTAGAGCAAATTGATTCCCAAAATTGGATTCTTGAAACCCATGATGCAGAGAAGTTGAGTAAAGAACTTATCGGTTTCACTTTGCAACATAGTCTGAATATCGTTTCTTTGCAAACGCAAACCCGACGGCTTGAGGATATTTTCCGCGAACTTACCGGTAATGCCCATTGATGGTTTTGCTGTCAATTATTATCATAACCAATTTTAAACATTCATTTTATGAGTTTTATTGCAAACATTCATGCCAGACAAATTCTAGATAGTCGTGGTAATCCAACAGTAGAAGTTGATGTTATAACAGAGAGTGGCTTTTTAGGCCGTGCAGCAGTTCCATCAGGAGCTTCAACAGGAAAACATGAAGCTGTTGAATTGCGTGATGGGGACAAGTCTCTATATCTTGGAAGAGGTGTAATGAAGGCAGTTGGAAATATAAATAACACCATTGCAGATAAATTAAGGGGAGTTCCTGCAACAGAACAAGCGCTGATTGATAAGATACTCATTGATCTTGATGGGACGCCTAATAAAGCTAATCTTGGTGCAAATGCTACACTTGCAGTGTCTATGGCTGTTGCCAAAGCTGCAGCGCAAGCGAGTAACTTGAATTTATATAGATATCTAGGTGGTGTAAATGCTGTTACGTTACCTGTTCCGTTGATGAATATTTTAAATGGCGGAGCACATGCTGATAACAAAATTGATTTTCAGGAATTTATGATTGTTCCTACGGGAGCTACTTCATTTAGTGAAGGGCTTCGTTGGGGTGTAGAAGTTTTCCATCAGCTTAAAACTGTATTGAAGAAAAAAGGATACAGTACGAATGTAGGTGATGAAGGTGGATTTGCTCCAGACATCCAAAGCAATGAAGAAGCCATTGAAACTGTTATGCAAGCTATTGAGTCGGCTGGATATAAATTAGGATCTCAAATTAGTATTGCAATGGATGCAGCTACAAGTGAGATGTTTGATGAAAAAGAATAGACGTATAAGTTCTATAAGAGTTCAGGTAAAGTAATTAGTAGTGATGAAATGGTAGCGTATTGGACTGATTGGGTGAATAAATATCCAATTATTTCAATTGAAGATGGAATGGCTGAAGACGATTGGGATGGCTGGAAAAAATTAACAGAATCAGTAGGTAACAGGTGTCAGCTTGTTGGAGATGATCTTTTTGTAACCAATGTATTGCGTTTGCAAGAAGGGATTGATAGAGGTATTGCAAACAGTATCTTAGTTAAAGTAAATCAGATTGGTACAGTTACTGAAACGATTAATGCAGTTAGACTTGCACAAACCAACGGATATACTTCAATTATGAGTCATAGAAGTGGTGAAACAGAAGATACAACAATCGCAGATTTGGCAGTAGCGCTAAACTGTGGTCAAATTAAAACGGGTTCTGCATCTAGAACTGATAGAATGGCAAAATACAATCAACTTCTTCGTATTGAAGAAGAATTGGGTGTGAATGCTATCTATCCAAAATTCTAAGCTATTGCATTTCCTACTTGCCCCAGATAAATTCAAAGGAAGTATAGACTCGATCTCCTTGTGTAATATATTACGTAAGGAGATCGTTTCGTTTTACCCTGATGCTGAGGTGTCCTCTTTTCCTCTTGCTGATGGGGGTGATGGCTTTGCGCAAATTATAAAATACTATTTTCAAACTGAAGATGTAGAAGTTTCAACCGTTGACCCTTTAGGGAGATCAATACACGCTTCATATCAACTTACGGCAGATTTAACGACTGCATTCATTGAGATGGCTTCCGCTAGTGGCTTAGCGTTATTAGCAGTTCAAGAGCGGGATGTAATGCATGCAAGCTCATTTGGCACAGGCATTCTCATAAAAGATGCCATATTGAAAGGGGCAACGAAAATAATCCTTGGCATTGGAGGAAGTGCAACAAATGATGGAGGAGTTGGAATGGCAGAAGCGTTGGGTTATGAGTTTTTTGATCATTCAAAAAATCGCATTCATCCTACTGCTGCATTAATGACTTCAATTGATTGTATACTTAAGCCAACCGACAATATGTTGGAGCGGGTTGAATTTATTGTTGCAAGTGATGTGAAAAATCCGCTACTTGGTCGAACAGGTGCTTCCTATGTTTACGGCCCTCAAAAAGGAGCTAGCGTTGAAGACATTAAAACACTTGAATTCGGTTTGACACATCTTGATGCACTTTTTCAAAAAGACCTTGGAATATCAGTAGCAGATCACGAAGGTGCAGGTGCGGCAGGTGGGATGGGTGCAGGGTGTATGGCCTTTTTGAACGCTAAACTTATTTCTGGAGTAGAATTTATAGCTCATGAAATTAGACTAGAAGATGTATTATCAAAAGCAGACTTTATAATTAGCGGAGAGGGTGGAGTTGATGAACAGTCAATCTCGGGCAAGGTTGTTGGATATATAGCTTCCTTAGCAACCAAGTATCATAAAAAAATACACTTGATTTGCGGCGATTCCTCTCTTTCCGAAGAAAAGCTTAAGGCGATTGGGGTAGAAAAGATATGTTCTCTTGTTTCGTTTTCAAGTTCGAGGGAAGATGCTATAAAAAATCCTGAGAAATATATCCCATTAGCCTTGCAATCCTTGTTGAATTGAAGCTTGTCGGTTTTTTACAAAAACTCATATTACCTTTATCATAGGCATAATACAAAAAGTTGTACATCACTCTAACTGAATTCGGTAATTTTTAAAAGTTCAATGAAAGATAGATTAAATACGTGGGGAGCGGAGAAGCGAGCATTTGTTTTTCTAATTGACTTTGAATGTCAACAGCCTAAGGCATGGTTAGTTGATGAATGTAGTAAAGATTTTCTCTATAATTTTCAGGGGTTTTCAAATCATGAATATCAAAAAAATAAGTGTGCAGTCGAATTAAAAAAATTTCCAATTTCTATCGAGGAATATGCTACTAAATTTAATCAAGTAAAGCAGTACCTAAACTATGGAGATAGTTTTTTAATAAACCTAACATGCTCAACACCCATTGAGCTAAATCTCACCCATCAAGATATTTTTGAGAACGTAAATTCAAAATACGCAGTTTGGTATAAAAACCATTTTGTGAGTTTTTCACCCGAAACGTTTATTCAAATAAAAAATCAAATAATTTACTCTTTTCCAATGAAGGGTACAATTGATGCAAGCATTCCAGGTGCTCACAATATTATTTTGTGTGATGAAAAAGAGCAGGCTGAGCATGCTACCATAGTTGATCTTATTCGAAACGACTTGAGTAAGGTTTCACATGATGTAAAAGTGAATCGGTATCGTTATTATGAAGAAGTTCAAACTCAATACGGGATAATTGGGCAGGTTAGTTCAGAAGTTTCAGGAACATTATATGAAGATTTTAATGCGCATATTGGGGATATTATCTTCAGCCTTCTGCCAGCAGGATCTGTTTCTGGAGCGCCGAAGAATAAAACCATTCAGGCAATTCGACAAGTTGAAAATGCAGATCGGGGTTATTATACAGGTGTTGCAGGTTATTTTGATGGCACAACATTAGATAGTTGCGTCTTGATTAGGTACATAGATGGTGAAAATAATTTTCGAAGTGGAGGTGGTATTACATTTCAAAGCGATGTAATAAAAGAATATCAAGAAATGATTGATAAAATTTATGTTCCAATTTATTGAATCAATAAGAGTAAACAATCGGCAACCCGAAAATTTGCATTTTCATCAATTGAGGATGAACAGAACGTTAATGCATTATGGCAAGGAGCCTTATATCAACTTGCATGATATCTTCGATAGTAAGTGTTTCGATAGTAATACTGTTGTTAAATGGAGAATTGTATACAACCTTGAACAAATAATTGATATTTCTTATACTGACTATTCAATCAAAACTATTGATAGTGTTATGTTGGTCAACTTAGGCGGCCATCAATATGATTTCAAATTTGAGGATAGAGGTTGGATTACTAGCTTGCTAAATACTGCAGGGGTTGATGAAATAATTATGTGTGATGAGGGTATACTTAAAGATGCGTCATACGCGAATATTGTATTCTTTGATGGCGCGAATTGGTATACGCCCGAAGATCCATTGTTAGAGGGAACAAGGCGTGCACAGTTGCTAATAGAAGGGAAAATTCAGTTAATGGATATTCGATTATCCGACTTAAAAAAATTTGAACAAGTAAAATTCATCAATGCCATGATGAGTTGGGAAGAATCACCCACTTTCCAGGTTGCACGTATTAATATGTCTACTGTTTAATTCATTAACTTTAGCTAATACCACTACTGTCTTAATACTTATTATTTTTTTATTGATATAAATTCAACACATGAAAAAGGGATTATTTTTTGCGTTTGTTTTTTTGGTTACTCAACACCTATTTTCACAAACTATGCCTTCGCTCCCTGTTTGGAATGAATTACATCCTGCTACAATTAAATCAGATTGGTTGATCAATACCCCGAAGGAGAAAGCTGGAGTCTATCTATCTATGGATAAAAAAAATATCATACTCTATAATGGATTAGTTAGACGGACATTTCGTATAAGTCCAAATATTGTCTGCTATGATTTTCGAAATATGACAACCGGGCAAGAATTGATTCGTGCTATCGAGCCTGAAGCTATTGTTACGATCGACGGAAAGCCATACTCAGTTGGAGGATTGCATGGTCAGCAAGAAAAGGCGTTTTTTAAACCTGATTGGCTAGATGCATTCACGAAGAAGTCGGATGATTTATTCTGCACGAATGTTCAAGTAGAAAACATTAAGTCATTACTGAATTGGGAAAAAAAGACATGGGGATTATTGGATAAATATGGCACAGGGAAAAAAGTATCATTTACTTACCATTCCTCTATTCAAGCACTTTCGGGTGTAGAAGTTATTGTTCAATATGAAATCTATGATGGTATTCCATTGATTGTTAAGTCTGTCTTAGTAAAAAATAATAGTGATCATTCAATTGTAATTAATAAAATTATAAATGAATCGCTTGGATTAGTCGAAGAAGAAAGTGCTGTTGTTGGAACGCCTGAGCAAATGAAAAAGCAACATGGAATCTATGTTGAAACAAATTATGCATTTAATAATGCTATGCGGTATGACATAAGCGATCAAACTACCCATTGGAATATTGATTCTACTTATACTTCTCAAGTGAATTATAATTACCAAACACCTTGTTTATTACAGATCTATCCTGAAAAAGTAACGTCTATTGTTTTATCACCTAGTCAATCAATACAATCCGTTAGAACTCATGAGTTATTGATGGATAGTTATGATCGAGAGCGTCGTGGACTTATGATTCAAAAAATGTATGCTACTGTTGCTCCATGGACAACTCAAAACCCGATATTCATGCATTTGGTCAGCGCTAATGATGATGAGGTTAAAACTGCAGTTGACCAATGTGCCGCTACGGGATACGAAGCATTGATTTTAAGCTTTGGTAGTCATTGTGATATGGAAGATACAAGTGAACTTAATGTAAAGAAGTGGAAATATTTGACCGATTATGCGCATAGTAAGGGTATTCAAATTGGCAGTTATTCATTATTTAGTAGCAGAAGGATAGATGATGAGACCGATGTTATTAGCCCGTTAACGGGTAAGCCGGGTGGTGCATTTTTTGGTAATGCACCCTGCATGGGTAGCAAGTGGGGCTTAACGTATATTGATAAATTGAAGTATTTTATCAGCAGTACAGGGTTTGACATTTTTGAAAACGATGGACCTTATCCTGGGGATGTATGTGCTTCTACAGTTCATCCTGGTCATTCTGGATTAGAGGATTCCCAATGGAAACAGATGCAATTACAAAAGGAATTATATCATTGGTGTAATGAGCATGGTATTTATGTGAATGCCCCAGATTGGTATTTCCTTGATGGCACTCACAAAATTGGAGTCGGGTATCGTGAAGTAAATTTTTCGTTATCAAGGGAGCAACAAAAAATCATTAATCGCCAAAATATACATGATGGTACATTTGAAAAAAGTCCATCTATGGGTTGGGGCTTTGTGCCGCTAACAAGGTATCAGGGTGGTGGTCCGGAGGCTGTATTGGAGCCCTTACAGGATCATCTAAATGATTATGAAATGCTGATGATACAATATTATGGAGCTGGTGTGCAGGCTTGCTATCGTGGACCAAGATTGTATGATACTGAAAAAACAAAACAGCTCGTTGCTAAAACGATAAATTGGTATAAGCAATATAGGAATATCTTGAATTCGCCTATTATTCATTTGAGAAGAGCGGATGGTAGGGAATGGGATGGGTTTATGCATGTCAACCCATTATTAGATGATAAGGCTTTTGTGCTGTTATTCAATCCAACAAAGACTGTTATTAAACAAACAATAAAATTGCCACTGTATTATGCTGGAGTTACTACCTCAATCCGTATTACGGATAAGTATAATAAACCGCTTAATCTAAAGGTGGACAACAATCATGAAGTATCCATTGAGGTTGAGATTAAGCCGGATGACTATAGTTGGTACGTTGTAAAACAGCTTTAATGTGAGCTCCCTAGTAAAGTGTAGTTTTTTAAATAGCCATTTCGAGTGGTGAAAGTGTACTTGTAATGGTGGCTGAGGATATACTATAAGATGGAGCTTTATGTATGACTGCTCTAATAATCTCTTCTGTTGAATGGCTTAGAGTCAATTTAATCGGTTCGAATTGTTCGATCCAATTTTTGAAATGTTTGGGAAAATCATCATCAAGTTTAGGGACAGACATAGCATTAAACTCTTCAAGTGCTTTTGCATTGCATTGTTGTTCATATTGTCCTTGTAGAGGTATCACCATAATTTTTTTACCTAGATACAATGCTTCGGCGGGGGTTTCAAATCCTGCGCCAGTAATTATGCCATGACAATGAATGAGACTTTGATTAAACATCTCTTGATTTATCGGTAGGATTTTTATATTTCCTATAACACTACTTGATTGTACTTCTTTTGAAAACACTTCAAAATTGTAATCCTTTATTTGAGATAAATATTTTATTAGTATTTCATCTCTATAATGATTGAGGTATACCGTAATATGATGATTATTACTAGGGACTGCTGAAATAATCGAAGATTTTATAATAGGGGGGAATATATTTTGATCATATGATTTGAGGTGTAGCCCTATGTTCTGCGTTCCAGAAGCATAATTTTTAAGCACCCACTCCCCAGTTACTTCTCTTTTATTAGGTCTAGGAACTTTACTGCTGACAAAACTTGCTTGATGTCCAAAATGAATGGAAGGGATTTTTTTTAGTTTGCAAGAAAGTGAGGTAATGCATTCAAAATCATTGATGATAAGATCGTATTTTTCGATTGGCAAGTGCTTAGCTTCATTCCAAATTTTTTTTGCTTGGATTGATTTTAATGTTTTCCATAAATCTACAGAACCTTCTTTATCGTAATACAAACTCAAACCTTTGCTTTTGTAGGCAACCGGCAAATCGTTTTTCAGGGAATGATTATTCCCACTTAAGAAGACATCCACAGTTCCATATTTTTTTAAAAATGGAATAATTTCAGATGCTCTGCTTATATGCCCATTCCCAGTAGCTTGAACTGCATAAAATATCTTCATGTATTTTATTGAATTGTAGCAGTCATTGAATTAAAGAATACAGCAACCTCATCGGTGAGGATATCTAATATTGGAATTTTATTTTCCTTCTTGAATACGCTTATATCTGCTTTTGTAATTTCCTTTTCTTCATATTGGAAAATTTCCCATTTCCCTTGATTGTACTCAAGTGAAGTCAGATTTTCAATCCAATCTCCACTATTCATATATGTAACAGATCCCTTATCAGTTTTAACTTCTTTTATTTGTGGTTGATGTATATGTCCACAAATGACATTTTTATATTTTTTCTCAATGGCTAATTCTGCTGCGATTTGTTCAAAATTGCTAATCCATGAAACGGCTTTTTTCACACTATTTTTAACCTTCTTGCTCAAGCTCATCTTTTCTTTACCAACCATTTTAAGCAACCAGTTAATTGCTCTATTTAGCAAAATCAGCATATCATAACCTTGTCCACCTAACTTGGCAATCATTTTTGCACTCCCCTTGGTTGTGGCATCAAATACATCTCCATGGAATATCCATGTTTTTTCTCCATCAAGGTCCATAACGTATTTATCTGTTAATAGGAGATTCCCCATTTGTAGTCCACTATATCTTCTGAGTGACTCATCATGATTTCCTGTGATATATACAACTTGAGTCCCTTTAGCCATTAGGCCAAAAATTTCTTTTATCACTTGCATGTGTGATGCTGGGAAATAATGTTTTCTGAATTGCCAAATATCAATGATATCTCCGTTGAGGATTAGTATTTTAGGCTGAATACTTCTGATATAGTCAACAAGTTCCATAGCATGGCAACCATAAGTTCCAAGATGGAGGTCGCTTAATACGATAACATCAGCTTCTCTTCTTATCATAAGAATTGGTTTAGTGAATTTCAAAACAATTCTTTATAATATCGTTAGCTGATTGTTATCAAATCGGAATGATAATATGAATTTGATGTTAAGGGTTCATCTCTGCATAGAGATGTTGTATTAGGCCATCTGCAAGTCCGATCTTAGGCACTAGGATTTCATCTATATCAGCCCATTTCATAATTTGAATGTAAATGAGGAGAGCTGGAACGATTACATCTGCTCTATCTTCACGTAAATTATATGTTTTGATTCGATCCTCTAATGAAAATGAAGAAAATTCACGGTGATAGTCTTTGAGTAATTCGAGGGTTAATGGTTTGCCTTCCTTTTTTTTGCTGAGGGAAAATATTTTGTTAATGTTTCCACCTGTTCCTATTGCGATAACATTTTTCTGTCCTTTTATATTTTCTCGAATTGTTTCCTTCATGGCATCCCACATGCTTTCATTAACTGTATTTTTTAGTAGCCTAATCGTGCCAATATTAAAGGATTGTTTAAAAACCAGTTCTTTGTTGCAGAAAAAAGTCAACTCAGTGCTACCCCCACCTACATCAATATATAGGTACGAATTATTTTCGTTTAAGTTTTCTGCAATATGATTTTCATAAATTAATGATGCTTCAAAATCTCCTGTAATTACTTTAATGCTAATGCCAGTTTCAAGAAAAATTTTCCTAACCACCTCATCACGATTTTTGGCATCACGCATTGCACTGGTCGCAACGGCAATATTTTTTTCTACCTTATATGCATTCATAAGGTGAGCATATGCTTTCATGGTTTGAAGGATCATGCCCTTTTTCTCTTTTGAAATCAAGCCTGTTTCAAATACGTCGAAACCGAGCCTAAGTGGGACGCGAACAAGATTTAATTTATTAAATTGTGGCTTATTGTTATCATCAATAGTAATTTCTGAAATTAGCAATCTGCATGCATTAGTTCCGATATCAATTGCGGCTAATCTCACGTATTGGTGATAATAATTTTTTATTTAAATAATTATAGGTTGCTAATTGAGAGCGAACCCTTTTTCTACCCTGTGAAGATACATAGTTGTTGCTTAATTCCGGGTCTAATATTCTGGATTTTACGCTATCATCTAGTTGTATTTTTATAATCTCAATGAGTTCATTTTTTAGTTCAACATCGAGAATTGGGCATGCTGCTTCAATTCGGTGGTCTAGGTTTCTCACCATCCAATCTGCGCTGGAAATATATACTTTTACATTACCAGCATTGTGAAATATTACAACTCGAGCATGCTCTAAGAATTCATCAACTATACTTACCGCATAAATATGTTTCTCGTTTTTCTTAGGATGTTTTTTGATAGAATAAATACCTCGAATTATAATGTTTACTTCAACTCCTTGTGCAGATGCATGATATAGTTGTTCAATCAATTTGACGTCACTTAAGGAATTTAATTTTAGTGTGATTGATGCAGGTCTACCCTTTTTCGCTTCTTTTACTTCTTTTTCAATAAGTTCTGTAAAGCTTTTTCTCATTTGAAACGGACTTGCTAATAATGTTTTGCATTCTTTTAATGCACTTGAATGCAAGATTGGATTTTCCAAATAGAAGAATATTCTATTGATATCAGCCATGATATTCCTGTTGGAGGTTAGAAGACAATGATCTCCATAGAAATTGGCAGTCTTTTCATTCAAATTCCCTGTACTTACAAAACCATATTGTATTGTTCTGTTTCCAACTCTTTTTTTGATTACACATATTTTGGCATGTACTTTCATGTTTGGAACTCCAATCAGCACTTTAATTCCTTCTTCTTCAAGTATGCTCTTCCATTCGAGATTTGCTTCTTCATCAAATCGTGCTTTTAGTTCCAGCATGACCTCAACTTTTTTTCCATTTCTTGCTGCGTTGATTAATGCGTTTATGATTTTTGATTCGGAAGCTAATCTGTAAGCTGTTATTTTTAGAGATTGAACATCAGGATCTATTGCAGCTTCTCTAAGTAAATCTATAATAGCACTAAAGGAATGGTATGGGAAATGTAAGAGTACATCTTTTTTGTCTATAATGTCTGTTACTCGAATTGCATTTTTAAGTTCGGGATGAGTGAACGGGGGAGATTTCTTTTTTTGTGATGGGAAAACATCAGGGAAATCCATGAAGTGCTTAAAATTATGAATACGGCCACCTGGTATTATAGAACTTTTTTTATCAAGGTTTAGTTTTTTGGATAAGTAATTCAACAGACCACTATTCATTTCTTTATCATATACGAACCGAACTGGTTTTCCCTTTCTTCTACTTTTTAATCCTTTCTGTATTTTTTCGACAAAGGACGTACTGATGTCATTATCGAGGTCGATTTCAGCATCTTTTGTAACCTTGAAAATATGGGCTTCAAAATGATCATAGCCAAAATAGGAAAATATGTAGGGAAGATTATATCGTACAATATCCTCTAAAAGAATGATATGTTCTTCATTCGATTTTCCGTTTGGCAACGATATGAATCTGCCGATGGTTTTTGAAGGTATTTCAATCAAGGCATACTTTTCCTTGTAAGCAGAATTTTTCTTTTGCATCACCACACCTAAATAAATACTCTTATCCCTTAAGTATGGTAATTCTGGTAAGCTCTCAATCATTAAGGGAATAATATTTGAGCGTACTTCTTTTTCAAAAAAGTTAGTCACAAATATCTTTTGGTCCCGTGTTAATTGTTTTTCATTTTTTAAAAAAATACCGTTTCTTTTCAATTCAATTTGTATGTTACTCCATATTCTATTGAACTCATTTTGTTGTTGTAGAACGATTTTTAATATATCGTTTAGCACTTCTGTCGGACTTTCTTCAAAATGGACTGAGAGCTTTTCTTTTTTACTTATGAATTCGGTCATTCTTTTCAAGGTGGCAACCCTAATTCGGAAGAACTCATCAAGGTTGTTTGAGAAAATTCCTAAAAACCGAATACGTTCTTTCAATGGAACACTTGGGTCATTTGCTTCTTGAAGGACTCTAGCATTGAAACTCAGCCAACTTATATCACGTTGTACATATACACTTTTAGACATATAACTTTTAATGTTCTTTTTAACTGAACGTAATTTAGTAATCTCAAGCAGCTTCTTGATGATTTTATACGACTTTATTATTGGGTTTACAATTTCTTAATATATCAGCTGTTTTCTATAGAATCATCATTTTTATGACCATTGTTCATAAAATAGTTTGCAGATTCAAATAAAGTCTATAAATTTAGTAGACAAATGAAATACATAGTCATGTGGCCGAGAGGGTAGGCAGAGGTCAACAAAACCTTCGACGGCGGTTCGATTCCGTCCTTGACTTCGAGATTAGTGTTAATGTTAAATTGAGCATCCCGCAGCTGCGGGATGTTTTGTTATAAAGCACTGCCCTTAGGAATTGATTTAAGCTTCATGTATTGCTTTCTTTTCTTTTCATCCATCTTTTCTATAGCATATCGCAACATGGTACGAGGCATTTCATGGACATGTTGGTTTAGAAATAATTCAATGACGCGGTGATTTCGTTTCCATGCCTCCCTAAGCATCCAGCCGACTGCTTTATGAATCAAATCATGTTCATGTTTTATTAAAATGACAGACAATTTTAGTAAATCTTCAAAATCGTGTTTTCTTATGAAGTGAAGTGTACTGATAATAGCGATTCTATTCTTCCACAAATTGGTACTGCGAGCAAACTTGTATAGAATTGACCTGCCCTTGTTTTCTAGCCACTGGCCTAGTATACTATGTGCGCTAGTATCAACAAGATCCCAATTGTTAATGCGTTCAATTTTTTTTAAATATAAATCCACCCATTTTTTTTCTTCCTTATTTTTTTTGGCTTGATTGAACTTATAAATAAGAATGAATAAGCCTGTTAGCCGGTCTTCGTGAAATGAGGAGTCAAGTAGTTTTATGATCAACCTATCATCAGCTGCTTGTTGAAATTGTTGTGCGATTTTGCGTTGGTTGGGAACTGTAACGCCTATAAATAAATCCCCTTCTCCATATTCTCCTTTTCCTGTTTTGAAAAAACGGGGAAAGAACTTCGCCTTTTCAGGAATCGCTAATTCCATCAGTGCATTATGGATCTCTTTGTAGTATAATTTAGTATCACTCATACGTCAGTGTATGAAGGTAGTCTATAGAATAATAAAGTTTAAGGGGGCTGGGTTGACTTAGTAACTTACTTCAAAGCTGAGTTTCACCTCGTTATCTACTTTATTCAGCATGAAGGAAGGTCTCTCAAGATTATAGTCTTCAAGTAGAAAAATGAATTCTCCTTTTACTATTGATGTTGAACCTTTTGCTGAAGTCCAGGCCTTAAAGCTTATTTCTTTGTTTACTCCATGAAATGCAAGTATACCTTTTACTTCCAATTCACCAGGCTTGGATTCTGTTATGGAGGTGCTGTAAAAACTTACATTAGGGTACTTGATTGCTTGAGTTACCTCCATCATGTGTGCATCGCGGTTTGAATTTTCGGAATCAAATGCACTCACTTTTGTAACGATAGCAACTTTTTCAATTTTGCCGGTAGAATTGAGTTGAACTGCGCCATTCAAATCCCTTGATGTTCCATCCCAACTATGCAGAAGATGGTTCATGGCATAGGTAACTGACGAATTCTTTTTATCTAATGGCTTTTTTTGTGCCATCAACAACGATGGGACTAGAAACAATAATATAAGGATACGCATAATTTAAAATTTAATGGCAATTACGGCTGCACCAAAACTGGCAAATGTGGTGTAAGCTGCTGCGCGGTGATAAGGTTTTAATTCTGGGTGTTGTTGCACTAATCCAGCAAGAACGTTCGTAGCAATCATGCCCGACATATGAACAACAGCAAGCCATTTATGTATTCTGATGGATGATACTTTTCGATCTCGATTGATGAGTGGTGGGGGTGTGAAGAGCGACATAAATGCTGTGGTGGAATAGGTTAAGTTAACTGCAGCTCCAAGTCCCTCATGAATATCTTTAAGATTTCCGTAATTAGAACCCGATGCATTGTAGAGTTTAGCTCCAACAACCCCTTGAGCTACCATTCCACCAAGGCTTACAAATCCAAGTACTTGATGCGTAACGAGCATTCCACGTCTTAATTTCAATTCTTTTTCTCTATTTATGGGAGTTAAAGGATAGACCCCTCTGATAAGTCCATGTTCACCCCAAAATATACGTTGCGTGAAGAGCATTTTGTTTGGCAATAATGATGTGCTTGTGTCTTGCGTTTTCATCAAGTCGTTTAACATATCATCTTGCGCAAAGAGTTGAAATGAGAGTATTGAGAGAAGGCCAGTGAAAAAGTATTTCATGCTAGAATATTATGTATTGTAATGGGCAAAAGTAACGGTTTATGCATAAACCCTTAATGAGTTACCAGTTAAGGCAGTCTGGTATTTGGTTAATCCTCGTTGAGCTGGACCAGTAGTTCTTGAGCCTGACGACGAAAAATATGATGAATGGGCAGGGCAATAGAATTGATTTTGGTTTCCTTGGTACTCTACGTTGATACCTTCATGCGGGCACGCTGCGGAAACAGCTAAATAGCTATTATTAGTGGTTCTGGCTACAACAACTCCCTGAACTGTAACATATCCACCTGCATTTGATAAGGCTGCATAGGCCCCATTCGTTAAGTCTAACGTGAAATCTACTTCTGCACTACTGACAGTATCTGTTTTCGAGCAGGCTTGCAAACAAGATATAGCAATCAAAGCGGTACTACCGAGTCCTAAGGCAGAAAGAAATTCTTTGCGATCCATATGTATATTGTTTGAAGATTCTGACTCATATTTCAAGATTGGTTTACAAATAGAATGTTAATTGAGATTAGTATTATGTTTTTCAATATCGGGGAATATGGTGAAATGAAATTTTAGCTGTATATATCGTTTAATTTTGAGGTTTTCATTATTCTATCAACTAATTTGATTTATCTTTTGGTCAATAACTGAATTTATGGAACTCATCGAAAAGCATTCATCCAATAATGAATTTACGTGGATTGATATTACTAAGCCTACGCTAGAAGGATTAAAAGAGGTAAGCGCTCGGTTCAATTTGAACCACCATAATCTAAACGATAGTTTAGAACCTGATCATTTACCCAAATTTGAAGAAGGAGATGAATTTAACTTTATTATTCTTCGAAAAGTATTGCTGAATTCTCCCAAGACTTATTCAATACAAAGTTTATCTACTAAGATTGCTATTTTTTTCAACGACAAAGTGGTGTTGACTATTCATAGACTTCCGGCACCAGAGTTAAATTTAATTGGAGAGCAGTTTATTGAAAGTGGACGAATCAACTCAGCTCATTTTTTGATTCTCAAAATAGTATCAAGGGTACAATTAACATACACTGAACATGCTGCAGTCTTGAATAAACAAATTGAAGAATTTGAGACAAAGCTGTTTCTCAAGACTTCGAGTAAAATATCCATTGAAACGTTATATGTGTTGAAACGGAAAGTAGGGATTTCAAAAAAAATCCTCTTGCTAACCGAAGAAGTCATTACGTCATTGTTGCACAGGCATAAAAAATCGAATGAAATGCAAGATATACGCGATAATCATAAAAAGCTGATCTTGTTTTATGATCAATTGAATGAAGATGCTCAGAATCTACTCTCTACATATATGTCGTATAATGGACAAAAAACCAATGAGGTGATGAAAGTGTTGACACTTTTTTCTGCTTATTTTTTACCCCTTACATTCATTGTCGGTTTATACGGCATGAACTTTAAGTATATGCCAGAATTATCATGGAAATATGGATATCCCATCACGATAGGATTAATGCTTTTGGTCTTTATATTTATTTACCTATGGTTCAGAAAACGGAAGTGGCTTTGATTAATCTTTTGTGAATTATTTAGTTAGTCGTACAATTCTGTTTAGATAAATTGGCTACATTCACTCATTATATTCAGCAATTTGGCATACTACATGGCATATAGAAAAAATATAATTTTCAAGAGGTGGTTTCTGTTTATCTCATTTTTTCTGATTACAATTTCCATAAGCGCAACAGTCATACCTCCTTTTTCGAAATCAGATAATAGTAGTCGTACTGACTACTTCATAATAAGTGAGGATAGTTCATTCTTGCCGATCATCATGATTAATACGTTGAATCAAGAGATTATTCAGGGTAGTAAGATTCATGCAGTCATGTCTATTAAATATCAAGGGGATGGTAAGTTCACCCACTTAACAGATAGTTCCAATATTTATTATGGCGATATTGGGATTAATATCAGAGGAGCTAGTTCAGCCTGGTATCCACAAACACCATTTAATATTGAGACAAGAACTTCATCCGGACTAAGCAATAATGTTTCATTATTTGGTATGCCTGCTGAAAATGATTGGGTACTTATCTCAAATTACAATGATCGTTCGTTACTTCGAAATACCCTTGCAGGTAGAATCTTTTCTAGTATGGGGAATTATGCCTCACGCTCGAAGCTTTGTATGGTCTATCTTGATAGTGTTTACCAAGGCATTTATGTTTTTTGTGAAAAATTAAAACGAGATAAAGATCGAATTGATATTGCTCATCTCTATACGTTTGAAAATTCTGGGGATGACTTAACAGGTGGATATATTTTACAACAGAATCTTTGGGATGGTAAAGATGGATTTGTATCCAATTATTCGCCAATCGATCATCCTGGGTATGAAGTGCATTATTTGTATGAATATCCTAGAATGGATTCGATAACACTGGCTCAAAAAAGATATATATCGAACTATATTGACACCTTAGAAAAAGTCTTATATAGTCCAACTTTTAAAGATCCTCAGAGTGGGTATCGGAAATACCTAGATACAAAATCGTTTATTGATTATTTCATTGTCAATGAAGTGGCAAGAAACATCGATGGCTTTAAGAAAAGTATTTTTTTTAGTAAAGACAAAAATTCCAATGGTGGGAAGTTGAAAGCAGGTCCTGTTTGGGATTTTGATTGGGCTTGGAAAAATATTTATGATTGTTTTTTATTAGCCAATACCAGTGGCAGCGGTTGGGCACATCATATTAATGATTGTCAACCTGATAATAATTCCAATGGGTATTATATACGATTATTGCAAGACACTTCTTTTGCTAATGAATTGAGGTGTACCTACGAAGCATATCGTAAAACAGTATTAGACACGGCATTTATCTTTCGGTATATAGATAGTGTAGAGCAACAAGTACAATTCGATCAGGAAGCTCATTTTCAAAAATGGCAAACTCTTGGAGTTTCAGGGCCTGCGCCAGAGATTAATACTATAGCTGTAACATACCGTGGAGAATTGGATTTTTTGAAATCTTGGATAACTAAACGGCTGACTTGGCTCGATAAAAATATCCCAGGGAAGTGTAATGGTGGCGGTAGTAGTGGGGGCTCAGGGACAAAAATTTTCAGTTTTTATCCCAATCCATCCCATAGTGGTATTATTCATTTTGATGGGAGCTTAAGTGGCGTGGGTCCTTTCCAGTTAACCATTTTTGATGTTTCGGGCAGGGTAGTTAAAAAAATGGGACTCACAACCGGGCGTTCAACATTTGACATAACTCTTATTGCTCGAGGGGTATATTATTTCTCAGTTGTTGATTCTGGAAAAGTTGTTCAATACGGAAGGATATTAGTCCAGTGATGGCTCTTTCATTTTGACAAATACACTAGAATAACTACTATTTTTTCTGTGTTGCTAATTAATGAGCGTTTATTTTTGATTATAAGTCAATGTTAATCAATGATTTATAAATGAAAGTCAGGCTTTAAACAGGTCAAGTTGGATTAAGTAACATAAAAGTAACTTAGCCTGTTGATTTCCTAAAAATAATAGGGATTTTATCATATTTTACTCGAAATTTGCAGTCTGTCTTTTTAATTTGTTAAACTATCTTAATAATTCGTTGAAAATGAGTAAAAATCCTCAAACATTGTTTGATAAGGTGTGGGATGTTCATGTTGTAAAACAAATTGCAGATGGGCCAGATGTATTATTCATCGACCGCCATTTCATTCATGAAGTAACTAGTCCTGTTGCATTTCTTGGCTTAAAAAACAGGAATGTTGATGTGATGTTTCCTGAAAAAACCTTTGCAACTGCCGATCATAATACGCCAACGATTAACCAGCATCTTCCTGTAGGTGATCCGTTGTCTGCTAATCAGCTAAAAGCGTTGGAAGAAAACACGGCTAAATATGGTATTTCCCATTGGGGGTTAAATAACCCAAAGAATGGGATTGTGCATGTGGTTGGTCCAGAAAATGGTATTACACTTCCTGGCATGACAATAGTTTGCGGAGATTCCCATACCTCCACTCATGGTGCATTTGGATGCATTGCATTTGGTATAGGAACATCTGAAGTTGAAATGGTTCTTGCTTCTCAGTGTATCATGCAGCCTAAGCCTAAAAAGATGCGTATCAACGTTCACGGTAGTATGCAAAAAGGCGTTACATCAAAAGACGTTGTATTGTATATCATTGCTAAACTGACTGCAGCTGGGGCAACTGGTTATTTTGTAGAATTTGCTGGTTCTGTATTTGAGAGCATGAGTATGGAAGGCAGGATGACTGTTTGTAATATGAGTATTGAAATGGGTGCTCGCGGTGGTATGATTGCTCCTGATGAAACTACGTTCCAGTACATCAAGGGCAGAGAGAAGGCTCCTAAAGGGGATGCATGGGAAGAAGCATTAGTCTATTGGAAAACATTAAAAACAGATGATGGATCTGTTTTTGACATTGAATATAATTTTGAAGGCGCAGACATTGAGCCAATGATTACGTATGGCACAAATCCTGGAATGGGAATAGGCATTTCACATGCAATCCCAACTGGTGCTGACATGGAATCGGGCAAGGCTAGCTATGCGAAATCACTCAGCTACATGGGATTCAAAGAAGACGAACCTATGTTAGGCAAAAAAATTGACTATGTTTTCATAGGAAGTTGTACCAATGGTCGAATCGAAGATTTTAGGGCTTTTGCTTCAATCATTAAGGGAAGAAAAAAAGCTGATAATGTGACGGCTTGGGTTGTACCTGGTTCGCATGTTGTTGAGCAACAAATTAAAGATGAAGGCATTTTAGATATCCTTACAGAAGCAGGTTTTGAACTTCGTCAACCTGGTTGTTCTGCATGCCTCGCTATGAATGATGATAAAATTCCTGTTGGCAAGTATGCAGTGAGTACAAGCAATCGAAATTTTGAAGGTCGTCAAGGGCCTGGCGCTAGAACACTTCTAGCAAGTCCATTGGTTGCTGCAGCTGCAGCTGTTACCGGAGTAATCACTGACCCTAGAACCTTAATCGGATAAAAAATAAAAAAATGGCGTACGATAAATTTACAGTTTTAAATAGCACAGCAGTTCCCTTGCCCATTGAAAATGTGGATACAGATCAAATTATTCCTGCACGATTTTTGAAAGCAACAAAGAGAGAAGGATTTGGCGATAACCTATTTCGCGATTGGAGGTATAATGCAGACGACACTCCTAAGGCAGATTTTGTATTGAATAATTCAATTTACAAAGGGGAAATTTTAGTAGGCGGAAAAAACTTCGGTAGTGGAAGTAGTAGGGAGCATGCGGCATGGGCTATTTATGATTATGGATTTCGTTGTGTAGTATCTAGTTTCTTTGCTGATATTTTTAAGAACAACTCAATGAACATCGGCATTTTGCCTGTAACTGTTTCAGAGGGTTTTTTGCATAAAATATTTTTGGCTATTGAGGCCGATCCTAACTCACTAATTCAAGTTGATCTTCCGAAACAACTTATATCTATTGTTTCAACTGGCGAAAGTGAATCATTCGATATTAACGGGTATAAAAAAAATAATTTAATCAATGGGTTTGATGATATTGATTTTCTTCATAACATCAAAACTGAGATTACAGCATTTGCTCAACATACCAAATACTGATTCTTTCTAGTTTTCAAATTTAAACCTCCACTTAGCCCATTAACGCATGCCCAAATCAACACGGTATATTGAAATCATGGATACCACCCTTCGGGATGGAGAACAAACAAGTGGTGTCTCTTTTTCTTCATCCGAGAAATTGACTATTGCACAGTTGTTACTTACCGAAGTGAAGGTTGACCGTATTGAGATTGCTTCAGCACGAGTTTCTGAAGGTGAGTTTGATGCTGTTAAAAAAATTACACGTTGGGCAAAGTCAAAAGGGTTGTTGAAAAAAGTGGAAGTGCTCACCTTTGTTGATGGGAATGTATCGATTGATTGGATGATCAAGGCTGGAGCTAAAGTAATGAACCTGCTCACCAAAGGTTCAATGAATCATCTAACACATCAATTGAAAAAGACGCCTGAGCAGCATTTCGCTGAAATTGCGAAAGTGATTGCCTTGGGTAAGAAAAAAGGAATTGAATGCAATATATATCTTGAAGATTGGAGCAATGGCATGCGTAATTCCCCAGAGTATGTCTTTCGCTTTTTAGATTTTTTAACCAAGCAGCCTGTAAAGCGAATAATGTTGCCTGACACGTTGGGAATACTTGAGCCATGTGAAGTGAGTGATTTTGTTAGTCAAATCATAAAACGATACCCAACTACTCATTTTGATTTTCATGGTCACAATGACTATGACTTAGGCACGGCCAATGTATTGGAAGCTGTTAAAGCGGGAATACAAGGCATTCACCTAACCATTAATGGCATGGGGGAACGAGCGGGAAATGCCCCATTAGCAAGCGCTGTTGCTGTGTTACATGATTTCCTGCCGAAAGTTAGGACGGGTGTTGCGGAGAAATCATTGTATCAAACTAGTCGTCTCGTTGAAACATTCTCAGGCTTTCGCATTCCCGACAATAAACCTGTTGTAGGGGCTAATGTATTTACACAAACTGCCGGTATTCATGCCGACGGAGATAAAAAAAATAATCTTTATTTCAATGATTTAATGCCTGAACGTTTTGGAAGGCAACGTCAATATGCATTAGGAAAAACGAGTGGTAAGTCTAACATTGAAAATAATTTAGCCCAACTAGGTATCGAACTTTCCGATGCAGATTTGAAGAGAGTCACTCAACGGATCATTGAATTGGGAGATAAGAAAGAAGTAGTAACACAATCTGATCTTCCGTATATTATTTCTGATGTGATTGATAGTAGTTCTATTGAAGAAGAAAAAATTCATATTGAAAATTATGTACTCACTCATTCAAAAGAGTTGAGGCCATCAGTAACGTTGCAAATAACTATTGAGGGAGAGATATTCGAAGAGCATGCTCAAGGAGATGGTCAATATGATGCATTCATGAATGCACTCAGAAGTATTTATAAAAAGAAGAAGTTACTGCTTCCTGTGTTGACAGATTATGCTGTGCGAATTCCACCTGGCGGAAAGAGTGACGCATTATGTGAAACCATTATTACATGGGATTATAAGGGAAGAGAATTTAGAACACGTGGGTTGGATAGTGATCAAACCGTAGCAGCTATTAAGGCTACCCATAAAATGTTGAATCTTATTTAGAATTAATCATAATCGCTCATTACTATCTAATCTAAGTTGACAAAGAGAGACGTGAGAGCAAAACCCAACAGCATGAATAAAAATATCTTAATTGTTCCAGGAGATGGAATTGGACAAGAAGTAACCGCAGTAGGAAAAAAAGTATTGGATAAGGTAGCCACTAAATTCGGACATACCTTTACGTATGATGAAGCATTGATTGGGCATGTAGCAATTGAAGCAACAGGCAATCCTTTGCCGGAAGAGACATTGGCTAAAATGCGTGCATCCGATGCTGTATTATTTGGTGCAGTAGGACATCCAAAGTATGATAACGATCCAACAGCTAAAGTGCGTCCTGAACAAGGGTTGCTAAAGATGAGAAAGGAACTAGGCCTTTATGCAAATCTTCGTCCGATAAAATTATTCGATGAGTTATTAGGTGCATCAAGTATTAAACCAGAAATATTAAAAGGGGCTGATATTCTTTTTTTCCGTGAATTGACAGGCGATATTTATTTTGGTGAAAAAGGAAGAAAAAATAATGGTGATACTGCTTATGATGTAGCAGAGTACAGTCGTTTTGAAGTGGAGCGTATTGCACGAAAAGCATTTGATGCAGCGCGTACGCGAAGAAAGAAAGTATGTTCAGTGGATAAGGCGAATGTGTTAGAGACGAGCAGATTGTGGAGAGAAGTAGTTCAAAAAATTGCATTGGAGTATCCAGACGTAGAAGTGGAACATCAGTTTGTAGATTCTACTGCCATGATGTTGATCAAAGATCCAACTCGTTTTGATGTGGTGGTTACAGCTAACCTCTTTGGAGATATATTAACAGATGAAGCATCGCAAATTGCTGGATCAATGGGGATGTTGGCTTCTGCTTCAATCGGTGATGGTACTGGAGTATATGAGCCTATCCATGGATCGGCCCATGATATTACGGGGAAAGGCGTTGCAAATCCACTCGCATCTATATTATCTGCAGCATTGTTGTTGGAGATTTCATTTGGTCTTAAAGCTGAATCAGATGTATTGATTAATGCTGTGGATGGTGTTTTGAAGGCTGGTTTCCGAACAAGAGATATAGCTGATGCTACCACAGCACCCGATAAAATCCTTGGTACAGAAGCTATGGGTAACGAAGTGCTTTCTAGGATTTAGTTTGTTTAGCATAACATATCGAACCCATGTGAATCATTTTCACATGGGTTTTATTTTTTTATATTCTACGCTAAATAGATGTTATTTTTATGAGCGTATACTATAGTGGTTTGTCACTATTATCTAGTTGAGGTATCGTTAAATCTATAGATTAATAAGCAGTAACATAAATTACTAAAAATGAAGCGAGTCCTTTTATTCTTTGTATTATTTTTAAGTTCACTAGTTACTTTTTCTCAGAAGCATAAAGTAAAGTTGGTCCGGAATCAAGCACATCCTTCAGTTGAGGTGTATGTTGGAGGGAAACATTTTACTGATTTCTTTTTTCCAGATACTATTGCTAAACCTGTTTTATACCCTATCTATGCTCCTGATGGAGTTACCATTACTCGAGGGTTTCCCGTGAATCCTAAACCCGGTGATCCTACAGATCATCCACATCATTTGGGATTATGGTTGAATTACGAGAATGTGAATGGGCTTGATTTTTGGAATAACTCTTTTGCGATTCCAGCAGAAAAAAAGGATCTATATGGCACCATTCGATTTGATGGAATTACACAATTAAAAGATGGTCCAACTGGGCTACTCAGTTATGATGCATCATGGGTGGATAATAGTAACAAAATACATGTAAAAGAGTCTACCACCTATGCGTTTTCGGAGTTAGGTGGTTCATGGGTTATTGATAGAAATACAACCCTTAGTGCTGTCATTCCAGTGCTCTTTAAAGATGCTAAAGATGGATTTCTTGGACTTCGTGTGGCGCATGAGCTGCAAATCCCTACTAAAGAATCAAAAAAATATACCGACTCTAAGGGCATAGTAACTGAAGTGCTTGCTGTGACAGATAGCATAGCGAACGGGAATTATGTAAATAGTAATGGATTGTATGGGGACGCTGTATGGAGTGCCAAAGCACCTTGGTGTATGATGTATGGGAAAATGGGGAAAGATTCTATCAGTGTATTAATTATAGATCATCCTAAAAATCTAGGTTATCCTACCAATTGGCATGCTCGGGGCTATGGACTTTTTGCGGCCAACCCTTTAGGGGAGAAAATATTCACGAATGGGAAGGCCGAGCGGAACTTTTCCTTGCGCCCTGGAGAATCTGTTACGTTTAGGTATCGAATTGTTGTTTCGTCTGGTAAAAATGTGTTGAGTAATGAACGGGTAACTAAATTGCAAGAAGATTTTAAAGGGAGAGAAGAGTAAAATCATCTTTAAATTCTGCAATCTCTAATCTTGATGAAATGTCAATTTTAGTTAAGTAAGTAGGAATTAATTTAATATAAAAAGTGTTGTACAATTTGGTGTAACCTTTTTGTATTTTTATGAGATATTATGTCTAAGCTATCCACGTATTTTATTTCTTTATTTTTTATAGTATTTGGTTGTAATACAGCCTCAGTGGAAACTAGATTTGAAAAAGTCGAAAATTCAGGAATTGATTTTAGTAATGACATTAAAGACAGCGAGCAGGCTAATATATTTAAGTACCGTAATTTATATAATGGGGGAGGTGTTGCCATCGGCGACATTAATAATGATGGATTGGCAGATGTATTCATGACCTCTAATCAAGGATCTAACAAACTTTTTCTTAATAAGGGGAATTTTAAATTTGAAGATATTTCTACAGCCGCTGGTTTTGGTCCAAAGGAACAATGGAGTACTGGCGTCGTAATGGTTGATGTGAATGGCGATGGTTTACTTGATATTTATGTTTGTAATGCTGGCAATATGCAAGATGAATCAAAGCGAGCTAATCAATTGTTCATTAATGACAAAAAAAATCATTTTGTTGACAAAGCAGTAGAATATGGTTTAGCAGACAAAGGCTACACAACACATGCTTCATTTTTTGATTATGATCAAGACGGTGACTTAGATTGTTTTTTAGTAAACAATAGTCCGATACCTGTTAATACCCTTAACTATCTAAATGCACGTGATACCCGAGCAGAAGATTCTTCGGTAAAAGATTTTCTTAAAGGCGGTGGTGATCATTTATATCAAAATAATAATGGTGTATTTCATGAAGTGTCTAAAGAGTCGGGTATTCATGGAAGTCTTATTAGTTTTGGATTAGGTGTTACCGTTGGAGATGTGAATGGCGATGGTTGGTTAGATGTATATGTGTCTAATGATTTTTTTGAGCGAGATTATTTATACATAAATCAAAAAAACGGAACATTTAGGGATGAGATGACAGATTGGATGGCGCATAATAGTACGGCATCTATGGGTACGGATATGGCTGATGTTAACAATGATGGGTACTCAGATATTTTTACGTCTGAAATGCTTCCGGATGATGAGTATCGAAAAAAAACAACAACTTCATTTGATAATATTGATGTATATCGATTGAAAGTCACTTCTGGCTTTCATCATCAGGTTATGCACAACTCTCTTCAATTGAATAACCAACATGGTGCATTTCAGGAAATATCTAATTATGCAGGTGTTCAAGCAAGTGATTGGAGTTGGGGCGAGTTGACATTTGATGCTGATAATGATGGGCTTAATGATTTATTTATTTGTAATGGAATTGTAAGAGATATAACAAATCAGGATTTTATAGATTTTTTTGCAGACGCAATGGTTCAAAATTTTGATTTAACTACTGGATATCAAGCTCTTGATAACATTGTCAAAAAAATTCCTTCAACACCAGTTGTTAATAAATTGTTTCACAATAAGGGAGGTCTTCAATTTAGTGAAGTTCAAAAAGAGTGGGGTATGGGTACTCCGAGTTTTTCAAATGGAGCAGCTTATGGTGATTTAGACAATGATGGCGATCTTGATATGGTGATTAATAATATTAATCAACCTGCATTCATTTATAAGAATAAAACCCGTGAAATGGATTTATCCCACTATTTGGGATTTTCATTGGTTGGAACCGAGAACAATAAATTTGCGATTGGATCAAAAGTTGTTTTATATGTTGGATCAGAAATACTTTCACGAGAGTTAATTCCTGCTCGAGGCTTTCAATCATCCATAGATTATAAGATGATTATTGGTTTAGGCAATAGAACAAAAGTAGATTCAGCGTTTATTTTTTGGCCAAATTCTACAATAAGTCGTCTGGATATTAAGATGCTTGACACTGTTTATCATGTTTATGAAACTGAGGCGATTGCACTAGATAATTATAAGTTAGTGCTTAAAGATGGTGCAAATCAATATTTTGTTGAAGTGCCTCAGCATTTTCAAGTGCACAAAGAAGATGATTATGTTGATTTTTATACAGAACAACTTATTCCTAAAATGATTTCTAGAGAAGGTCCTGCTGGTTCTGTAGGAGATTTAAATAGTGACGGTTTAGATGATTTATTTATTGGAGGTGCAACTGGCCAAACTGCTGCCATTTATATTCAAAATCAACTTGGTACGTTCGCCTTAAAAGATCAGCCTGCTTTTACATCATTTCAGCAAAGAGAGGATGTTGTCTCTTGTTTCTTTGATACAGATGGAGATCAAGATCTTGATCTTTTTGTTGGGTCAGGAGGGAATAATAAATTGCCCACAGGGCCAGATTTTGTGCATCGTCTTTTCATCAATGACGGGAAAGGGAATTTTACTTATAAAGCACAAGCATTCCCCCATAATGGTAATAATATTGGAGCAGTTCAATCATTCGATTTTGATGGAGATGGTGATATGGATCTTTTTGTTGGTTCTCGAAGTATCCCTTATAAATATGGCGTTACTCCATCAAGTTATTTGTACATCAATGATGGAAGCGGTGTATTCACGGATAAAACAAGTGCATTAGCTCCTGCATTTTTGAAACTTGGTATGGTTACTGATGCTGCCATGGCAACGATTATTTCCACAGATAAAAAAGATCTCATTGTAGTGGGTGAATGGATGAATCCAAGAATATTTAGTATAGAGCAGGGTCGATTTGTTGAAAAAAATACGACCCTTGATCAATATAGTGGTTGGTGGCAATCTGTTGCTGTGGCAGATCTTGATCAAGATGGGAAAGAGGATTTAGTATTGGGAAACTATGGCGAAAACGGGTATTTTAAATGTACTCCTCAAAACCCATACAAACTTTGGCTAAATGATTTTGATGAAAATGGTGCATTAGAAAAAATAATTACTAAATCTATTAATCAGCAAGACTATACTATCTTCCTAAAGGCCGATATGCAGGAGCAACTTCCGATGATTAAGACTGAAAATTTAAAATATGCTGATTTTGCTAAAAAAACTTTTCAGGATTTATTCTCCAAAGATAAAATAGACCAATCTGAGAAAAAAAGAGTGAATTATTCTAGTTCAGTTGTAGCATGGAATGGTGGTGCAGGAAATTTTGAAGTAGTGTCCTTGCCAACTACCACTCAATTTTCTTCAGTAAATTCCATTGCGTTGAATGACATTAATTCAGATGGGAAATTAGATATGATTTTAGGGGGGAATGAATTTGGCTTTCTTCCTCAATTTGGTAGACTGGACGCAAGCTTTGGCAGTATATTACTAAATAATGGATTAAGAAAATGGAGTGTTG
Source organism: uncultured bacterium (assembly GCA_903951405.1). GTDB lineage: Bacteria > Bacteroidota > Bacteroidia > Chitinophagales > Chitinophagaceae > Pollutibacter. Next base: position 20,620 of record CAJBBV010000154.1, on the reverse strand, counting down.
TTCCAGATAAACATTCCGGATTGAATGTAAAAGGAGAAGTAAGAAATATTCTTTCATTCAATGCCAATAAAAAACAACAATTTTTATTTTTAATCAATAATAATACTCCTGTGTTGGTGGAGGCTTATTATCACTAAGAAATTAAGATAATTTAATTTTAGTAAACTTCTATATCTCTATAAGGATATAGCTTCAGAGTATATTACGGAATTGAAAATTAGTCAGAAAGCCGTAATTTTGTATATGTTTTTTTTGCAAATTTGCTTGATAATGAATAAAAAAGTACTATCTATTTTAGCAAAAGGTTGAAAAGTATTTATTATGCTAGTCAAAATATTTTAATTTAAATAATATGAAAAATTATTGGTTTCTCCTTTTGTTATTCTTTTTCTCATGTAAAAATAGTGATGGGTATAAACAAATGTTCGGTGATCCTGAGTTATACTCTAAAACTGTCCATGAGTTAAACGAAGTGGTGATGGGTAACAATTTTCCTCCTATTGTAGCTTCTCGAAATTATACATATGCAGCCATAGCGGGTTATGAAGTCATGGTAATGGCAGAACCTGCTCGATATAGAACGTTGGCGGGTCAAATACACGGGCTAGATTCATTGCCTATTATACAAGATACTGCAGATGTTTATTTCCCATTGGCATCACTCCTTGCGTATTGCAGGGTTGGTGAAGCAGTCACTTTCCCAGAAGGAAGTATGAAATATTACGTGGATAGCCTTAAACAATTAGCGTTATCATTGGGTATGCCATCGAATATGTTAGAAAAAACGGATTCCTTTTCAGCGAAGGTGGCTAGTCATATCATAGCATGGGGCAAGAAAGATAACTATGCCGAAACGAGGAGTGCTGAAAAATATACTGTACTTGACATTCCCGGCAGATGGGTTCCTACGCCGCCTATGTATGCTTCTGCAGTAGAACCACATTGGAATGAAATAAGAACCTTGGTGTTGGATAGTGCCAATCAGTTTAGACCTGTTGCTCCTATTCCATTCGATATGAAAGACACCACATCATTATATTATAGAAATATTATGATGGTAAAAAGAGCTGGAGAAAATCTTACTGATGAACAAAAGCATATCGCCTATTTCTGGGATGATAATCCATTCAAATTGAATGTATATGGTCATGCGATGTTTAGTACAAAAAAATTCTCGCCGCCAGGACATTGGATGGGTATTATAGGAATAGCGGCTAAGCAAGCAAAAGTTGATTTTGCAGAAACTACATATGCGTATGCACTTACATCGATTGTTATGTTTGATGCATTTATTGAATGTTGGGATGCGAAATATACTTATTCAACTATTCGTCCTGAGACTGTAATTAATAAATACATTGATGCAAACTGGAGGCCTCTACTACAGACCCCGGCATTCCCTGAATACACCTGCGGGCATTCAACCATTTCTGCCAGTGCTGCTGAAGCGTTAACAAAAGTCTTTGGAAATGATTTTAGTTATACCGATACAACAGAGTTGGAGTTTGGAATTGAGAGTAGGAAATTTAATTCATTTAGAGCGGCTGCAGAAGAAAATAATTTAGCTCGTTTTTATGGAGGTATTCATTTGCACAACTCTTGTTTAGTGAGTACTGAAGCTGGAAAGCAAGTTGGCATTCATATTGCCACTAGGCTAAGAATGAAGAAGTAGAATTAATTGAAAATGTCATTGCTTAGGTGTTTAAACGCTTCCATAGCGCCTAAATATTCACATGTTCTAGCACCCGCTTTATTGGCATTAGTAAATAGAGAAATCCATTGCTCCTTATTTAATGAATTCATTTGAGGGTTTGTGAAGGAGCTCAGTTGAAAGAGTACTGCCCCTACAAAAGCATCTCCAGCACCCGTTGTATCAACTGGTATGATTGCTATACTTGGGATAAGCAATGTTTCATTCTGAAAGCCTAAAAGTGTACCATCCTTTCCTAGTGTAATAGCGAAAACGGCATTCGACTTTTCTGCAAAAACTACTGCAGCTTCCTCTACAGATGATTTTCTAGTTAGCATAAAAGCCTCTTCATCACTTACTTTGAAAAAGCTACAATTCTCTATAAATTCCCATGATTTTTGAATAAATAATTCTTGATCATGGCTGAATAGTAGATGCCTGTAATTTGGATCAAAGCTCACAAAAAGTCCGTTCTCATTGGCTTTATCCAATACATTTTTATAGGTAGATTGCAGAGGGCCAGGTAAAAATCCTGTTGCTGAGCCAAAGTGTGCAATTCCAAATGAGCTGATATCTATATGACTTACATCGGCATCATTTAGCATGCCATCTGCTCCACGGTTGAAGTAAAAATCCCTTTCTCCATTTTCCATTAAAGAGACAAATGCGAATGTTGTAAAATTCTTTTCATCTTGTATTATGCTATCCGTGATGATACCAAATTCATTCATCACTTCTATCAAGTATTTACCGAAAGGGTCCTTTCCTACTTTGGCCGACATTTCAACAATACCTCCTAGCGCAGCAATAGCAGCGGCAACATTGGTTGGGGCACCACCAGGTTTTTTTACAAAATGTTGCCCATCACTCAACGAACTTCCTTTATCGGTACAAATCATATCGATGAGTGCCTCACCGATGCATAAAATTTTCTTCATATGTGTACGTCAATAAGGTAGATTACTTATTGGAAAACAAGGTACAAAACATTTTATTGTATTGCGGTGTAACAAATGTCCGTCTATGTTGATTCAGACGTGGTAACGAATATTGCTTTAAAATTGAAAGTTAGGTAGACTAGCTTTTCATTTTAACTGTTCTGCCAAGTCTTGATGATTTTTTTGCTGCCTCTAGTATTTTAATAACAATAATATTATTTTCAAGAGAGTATAATCCAAACTTTGGGACAGCTATTTTCTTTAGAATAACATCAGCGAAGTATTTAATAGGATCAGTATAGGTATTTGTTTGCTCAGGTGTTACAACCAACTTATGCTCTATTTCATCTTCGCTTCTGATGCGCATATCTTTGTTATTATCGGTTATGGCTGAACCAAATTCACCATAGATTTCCATGTCTTTTCTGTTGTAGGACCAGTTCCAGGATGCTTCGATGATGCATTGTGTAGTTGGGTAAGTTAAAATAATGGTTGCTTCATCATCCACTTTAGAATAGACGTCGGGCCTGAAATTTCTCGTGATAGCTGTAACTGACGTAGGAAGCTCACCTTTCATCAAATAGGTCATAAGATTTGCCCCATAGCAACCAAAGTCCATCAAGGCTCCACCACCATTTAATAGGGGGTCTGTTAGCCAATCAAAAAATTCCGGCATGACTTGTATTTCTTTAGGCCCCATATGCCCGTCATGCACTACTACTTTTCTTACTTTGCCCATAAAGGAACTATCAGCGCTTAATTGAAATGCTTTTTCAGTAGTAGGGTACCAAGCTGATTCATAATTTGTCAGGACTATGGTGTTGTATTTTTTTGCTAGCATAGCAATTTTATCGACATGTTTTTTGGATACGGCCAATGGTTTTTCAACCATAACAGGGATATGCCTTGGGGCGCAAGCTTCTACTAAGCTTAGGTGATCAAATGTTGTTCCAATCCCAAGAACTCCTTCCGGTTTGGTATTGTCTAGCATGGTGTTTAAATCGGTGTAGAACAAACTTTGATCAACGTTAAATTGCATAGCCAAACGCGATGCTAGTTTTACATTAGGCTCATAGATACCTACTACATTAATTATACTATCGTGAATTCTGTTGAGCACACTTCTATTGTGGCCGTGCGACAAACCAGCCACAGCTATTCTAACGGGGACCCTTTTCTGGGAAACTCCAAACTGAGCTATAATTATAAAAAAAAATAGAGGTAATATTATTTTCAAATTAGGCATTCATGCTTTTTTATAAATATAATTTTTATTTGCGTTTAAACTAAATTATGGGAAGTCATTTTATAAAAGGAATGAATTTTGTATATTGCCATTCTAAATTTATTCCATGAAGCGTTTACATAAACTAGCATTTGTTTTAATTGTTTCCATAATTTCTTTTGCATTTACTCAAGTCAATACAAAAGATAAGAAATCAGTCAATTTTGAAGATCCAAGAAAAATATATACTGACAAGTGCTCAGGTTGTCATGGTGAAAATGTAGAGGCATTTGTTGATCGCCAATGGAAGCATGGTAAAACAAAAGAATCACTTGTAAAAAGTATAACCAATGGGTATGCTAATTATGGTATGCCAACTTGGAAGGATATTATTGCTCCAAATGAGATAGAGGGATTAGCTGATTTAATTATTACTAGCTTAAAAACGGTTGAGCAGTATAGCTTTTCAAAAGTTAAAAAGCCTTCCAGCGGTCCAGCAATCTTCAAGTCGGAAGGCATGACTGTTGTGTTAGATACTATTGCAACGGGCTTCGATAGTCCTTGGGGCTTTGAACAGATGCCTGATGGCAACTATTTGATTACAGATCGTGCAGGTTCTTTATACATTGTTGATCATGCACGAAATAAAACTAAAATCAAGAATACCCCTGATGCACTTATTGAAGGGCAAGGTGGTTTATTGGATGTTGCATTACATCCCAATTTTGCTAAAAATGGCTGGATTTATCTCTCCTATTCAAAATATAAAGTTGAAAATGGTGTGCAGTGGACAACAACTGCTGTTGTAAGAGGCAAGATAAAAGATAATCGTTTTGAAGCGGTGCAGGAAGTTTTTGAGGCAACACCTTATACTGCAACAAAGCATCACTATGGTTCTAGGTTAGTATTTGATAAAAAAGGGTATTTGTATATTTCTGTTGGTGATCGAGGAAAGGAGAATGATTTCCCTCAGCACCTTGAAGCATCTCCTGGGAAAATTCACCGTATTAATGACGATGGAACTATTCCTAAGGACAATCCTTTTGTTGGTGATAAAAATGCAATTCCTAGTATTTATACATATGGCAATAGAAATCCTCAGGGGATGTCAATGGATCCAGCAACGGGTTTAATTTGGGAAAATGAACATGGTCCTCGTGGTGGGGATGAATTAAATATTATAAATGCAGGTGCTAACTATGGTTGGCCAGTAATTTGTTATGGTATTAATTACGACGGCAAACCGATTTCTGCTTTTAGCAAAATGGAGGGTATGGAAGACCCAGCAACGTATTGGATTCCTTCTATTGCTCCAAGTGGTTTGGCTTTTGTTACTGGCGATAACTACCCTGCATGGAAGGGAAGTATTCTAGTAGGATCTCTTCGTTTTAATTTTATTGACCGTTGTATTATGCAAGGCAATAAAGTAATTGGGCACGAAAAGTTACTCATGAATATAGGTCGTACCCGTAATGTTGAAATGGGTAAGGATGGCTATATCTATGTTAGTATAGAAGGTCCTGGCACAGTATTTAGGTTGAAGCCTGTTGTGGAAAAAGGTTCTTAAGAAAGAACCTTTTTTGCAAACGCAACACATTTTGCAACTTCTTTAACTGGATCTGAATCAACAGGAACATCATATTCCAATTCAACTGTTGCAGGGAATGAATATTTCTTTTCTTTCATAAGTAGTAAGATCTCTTTTAGCGGAGTATCTCCTTGGCCCCAAGGCATATTAGCACCACCATGATCTTTATTGGCTCTATCTTTCATGTGCATGCTCGTTATACGATCATGTTTAGCTTCAATTAAGGCTAGAAGAGTTTCTTTTGTGTTAGCTCCACCTGCAGCAATATAATGCCCACAGTCTAGGTTCATCGAATTATAGGGAGATTGTTCTAATGCTATGTCCCATGCTGTGTCAGTAGCTTGAGTATGTGCATGATAGCCAATGTATACTTGGTGTTTAGTTGCAAGTGCTCCAAGACGTTTAGATTGTTTTGGTTTTTGTAGTTCTACTGTTACTGATTTTGCACCAAGCGCTTTAGCTGCTTTTAAAGCATACTCAATTTCACCATCCGTATTGTCTTCAGATAATGCATTTGGTTTGAAGGCATAAATGCTTACTCCAGCATCATTATACATTTTTCGTAATTCACTAAATTTATCCATAGACACAGTTTCTCTCCAAGCTGCCATTACTTTTGCTTTTTTTGAACTAGAAAGTGCATCCCATGTTGCTTTATTGCTAGCGCTAGAGGGGCATCTTGCAAAATCTTCCACTACATCACCCATGAGTTCAATTGCACTTACTCCAATGTTAACGCAGTATTGAAGAGTCTGTTCTGCGCTTCCCGGTAGTGATCTAAACGAATAGGTTATTGCACCAATTTGAACAGAGCCAAATTTAGAATTGGGTTTATCTGAAGCGAATAAAGATTTGCTATCAAGGAAAAGTCCTGCTCCAAGAATTGCACTAGTCTGAAAAAATGAACGACGCTTCATGTGTTTAAAGTTTAATATGTAAGCAAAATTGATTCTACAATTTAAACATTAAACGGTAAAGTTTAGCGAGCTTACCAAAACTTTATGCCCGTTAATCGACCATATTCAAGTTTTGAGCTGCAGGTTTGGTATTGCATTTGAAGCCGATTGAGTAACGCTTTTTGAAGTGTTGAATTTGCCGCGGTTACTTCTAAATGTATTCCAGTTCCATGCCTAAGTTTATTATGAGCCATTAAGGCAGCCGCTTTTGCTAGTTCAATTTGACTATCAGACTTCTTTAGTCTATCCTGTGCGGAGCTCAAGTCGGCAAGGGTTTGTTTGATGTCTTTTTGAATCAGACTCTGCATTGATTCAATGGCAATGGATTGTTGATCTGCACGTTTTTCTTGTATTTTAATTTGTTGTTTCATTTTTCCGCCATTATAAATTGGGATAGAAAAGTTTATTCCTCCAAGATAATTAAACCTCATATCACCAATATTTGGGATGTACCCATTTCGTATTCCCATACTTGCTCTAAGACCAACCGTAGACTTATTCCTTAACTGATTTATTGCTACATCTTGCTTCGCTTGTTATAGTTTGTCTTGAAGCATAATGACTTCAGGAAATAACTCTACATTAATTGAGGTAATAAGAGACATTATATTTATGTCAAATTCAGTTCCATGGGTTGTTGAAATTCCGCTAGCATATTCCATTAAAATTTCTTGCTTGTGAAGTATAGAAGTTAACTCTGTTTTTTTATTTTCTTCAGCATCTATATTTTAGAGAATGCTAATCGATTCAATTTCCAATGATGTGCCATTTATGAATTGGCTTTCGGTTATTGCCCTATTGTGCCTTTTTGTATTTACTATTGTCTCTATCCTATTGCCTCTTAAGTAATTTCACTAATTTGCCAATCTTATGAACGATTTATCTTGGTTATCTAGAACAAGTTTATTGATTGGAGAAGAAGCACTAGCGCATTTAACTAAGCAGCATGTAATGGTTGTTGGGCTTGGTGGAGTAGGCTCCTTTGCTGCTGAGTTTATTGCAAGGAGTGGTATAGGAACCATGACCATTATTGATGGTGATGTAGTTGATCCGACCAATAGAAATAGACAGTTGCCGGCTCTTTCTACTAATCATGGGGAATCAAAGGCTGAGATAATGGCTAATCGATTAAAAGCAATTAATCCAGAGATTACCTTGAATGTAGTCAAATCATTTATTACCCCGGATATGGTGGTAGAGCAATTGAGTACAACTCCTGACTACATTATTGATGCAATTGATAGCATTAGTCCGAAAGTAAATTTTCTGCGCCTCGCTGTTGAGATGAAACTTCCTGTTGTGAGTAGTATGGGTGCAGGAGGAAAATTAGATCCCACCAAACTTCAGGTGGTGGATATTTCAAAGACATACAACTGTCATTTTGCCCAACAAGTACGTAAAAATTTAAAGGCTCATCAAATCTATAAAGGGATCAAGGTAGTTTTCTCTCCAGAGGAGGTAGATAAAAATAGCCTTATGATGACCGATGGTAATAATTATAAGAAATCAGCTTATGGCACCATGTCATACCTACCTGCAGTATTTGGTGCAGTAGCCGCTTCAGTAGTTATTAGAGATTTAATAAAGCTGGTTAAACCAGATTAATTTTAATGAGTAGTAGGTATAATCATAAAAATTCTCTTTACTCATAAACTAGTTCTAAAAAATCTTCCTCGATTAATGCCTCACCAAATGTCTGTAGCAGATAATTGGTTTTCTGAAGTAATTGAATGGTCATAGAGTTTAATCCATAATCACCATTTCGCCAGATTTTGAAAAATAATCCCTTATCAATTTCAGTTGAGGGGGATTGTAAAATTCTGTGATGAATAACTGATATTAAGTCATCATTCAAGTGGTTAAACACATCGTGTTTGAGTAAGTTTCTGGTGTGCACTAAAATAACATTTGAGTGTTCCATAAATTAAATTTTATTCAAGTTCAAATTGCTTCGTTACCAAATAATTAATTAGACGTTAATGAAATGCATCCCTATCTAATATGTTAATAATTTGTGTATTCCTTAAATACTAAACCATGTTAACTTACTATACAAGATAGTTCTATACATACTGGCTCTTGTGTGATGGGTCCACTTTTAAAATTTATCTCCATGTTTTTTAAAAGAATGTATTCAAGTTTAGAAGTTGATATTGTAGAATATATCAAAGCATACCTTATTGAATTCCCCGACATTGAAATCATGATTGGTTGTGATTCACAGAACTATGCAGACAAAACCATTTATGCAACAGTAGTGGCACTTTATAAGAAAGGCAAAGGGGCACATTTGTTGTACAGGAAATGGAAGACTCCTCGAGAATTTACCCGTTCAACACGTTTATTGACTGAAGTGTGGAATGCAATTGAAACTGCTGAGCTAATGCGCCAGCATCAACTTCCTAAACCAATTTGGATTGATATTGACCTAAATCCGGATCAGCGCTATAAATCAAATGAAGTCTTTCGACAAGCTGTTGGTATGGTTGAAGGAATGGGATATAAAGTAAGGTATAAGACAATGGATCCAATGATTACGTATGCGGCAGACTATCTCATAAAAGTGTAAATTAGCTGTATCGCTATTACATAATTTATTTCAAATGTTGAAGTTGACTCTACGTACTCATTTTATTCTATTTCTGGTTTTTACAATTTCATATTCTGCCATAGCCCAACGAAGTGGTCAGCATAGACCACAATTCCACTTCTCTCCTGAGCATGGTTGGATGAATGATCCAAATGGCTTAGTATTTTATGCAGGGGAGTACCATCTTTTTTATCAGTACTATCCTAACGCTACAGTTTGGGGGCCTATGCATTGGGGACATGCAGTGAGCAAAGACCTCATGCATTGGGAAGACCTTCCTATTGCACTATTTCCAGATTCTTTAGGCTATATATTTTCTGGAAGTGCAGTAGTTGATGAGTTTAACACCACTGGATTTCAACGAGGAAAAGAAAAGCCTCTTGTGGCGATATTCACATACCACAATATGGAGTATGAAAAGGCTGGAAGAAAAGACCGTGAATCTCAAGGCATCGCATATAGTTTAGACAAGGGCCGTACGTGGACGAAATATGCTAATAATCCTGTTGTAAAAAATAAAGGAGATGAAGACTTTCGTGATCCTAAAGTATTCTGGTATGCACCAAAGAAAATATGGTGCATGACCTTGGCCGTTCATGATCATGCTGAAATATATGTTTCAAAAAACCTAAAAGATTGGAAATATGCCAGTGAATTTGGCAAAAATGATGGAGCGCATGGTGGAGTATGGGAATGTCCTGATCTCTCAAGGTATATTGCAAGTGACGGAAAAGAGAAGTGGGTGTTGATGCAAAATTTGAATCCAGGTGCATTGAACGGCGGTTCAGGCGTTCAATATTTTGTTGGAAATTTCGATGGAGAAAAGTTCACCAACGATAATTCTCCAGATCAAATTATGTGGTTTGACCATGGAACGGATAACTATGCAGGAGTTACTTGGTCTGGCTTACCTGAAAATAGAAATATTGTCATCGGATGGATGTCTAATTGGGTAGACTATGCACAATCTGTTCCAACGGTTGATTGGAGAAGTGCTACGACTATTCCTCGGGATATTAAATTAGTAAAAACGGAATTAGGGTATCGGCTTACACAGCTCCCTGTGAAAGAATTTAAATCCATAGTTGATTATTCTTCAAATTTAATTTGGAATGAATCTTTCTTAAAAGATAGTATCATATTACAGAATGGAAATCTACAACATTGTCTCAACTTAACTTTTAGTCTTTCTGATGCAATGCCAAGTGAAGTAGGATTTAAACTAAGCAATGCATTGAATGAGCAAGTAGTTATAGGATTTGACCTGAAGACAAATCAGTGTTATGTGGATAGGACTAATTCTGGCAAACATGAATTCTCAACGGTTTTTTCAGCTATACATCATGCCGATTATATATTTGGAAAACAAATTACTGTAAAAGCGTTGATAGATGTCGCTTCGATTGAATTATTTGTTGATGATGGAAAGTTAGCGATGACTGAAATATTTTTCCCGAATACTGATTTTGATAAACTTACATTATTCCAAAAGGGCGGAGGCGCTACAAACGTAAAGAGTGAATTAATTCCTATTCAAACTATTTGGAAAAAATAAGTAATATCGAATAGCTTATGCTTTATCTTTTAGGTCATATTCATATACCTCATGTGAGAAAGCAATTTCCATTTTCTTCCTGTCAAATGATTTTTCTTGATTGGAAAGAAATAGTGTAGCTACTCCATTTCCTATGAAGTTGGTAATGGCTCTTGCCTCAGACATGAAACGATCTACACCAAGCAGTAATGCTAGACCTTCAATCGGTATAACATGAATGGCACTAAGTGTGGATGCCAAGACTATAAATCCACTGCCAGTAACACCTGCTGCCCCTTTTGACGTAATCATCAGTACGCCAATAACAGTTAGCATTTGACTTATAGATAGATCGATATGAAAGACTTGTGCTAAAAAAATAACGGCCATTGAAAGATAAATCGTTGTGCCATCTAGGTTAAATGAATAGCCTGCAGGAACTACTAATCCCACAACAGATTTCGCACATCCCATTTTTTCGAGTTTTTCGATGAGTGAGGGAAGCGCTGCTTCAGAGGATGACGTTCCGAGTACAATGAGCAGTTCTTCTTTAATATAATTCAGAAATTTCAGGATGCTTATTTTATAGTACCGTAAGATTGACCCCAACACTAGAAAAACAAAAATACCCATGGTGATGTAAACGGTCAGCATCAATTTACCAAGAGGCAGTAATGTGGCGATGCCAAATTTTCCAATCGTATATGCCATGCCTCCAAATGCTCCAATGGGTGAAAATAGCATTACAATGTGTAAACCTTTGAAGACATATTTTGAAGCAAATTGCAATATGCTAGTTATCTTTTTTTTATTCTTTAATTTACTTAGTACAATTCCAAATACAATGGAGATAATCAATACTTGAATGGTAAGATTGTCCTTCAAGAATGTAATCCATGAAAATGATTTTGCTCCAGAAGTAAATTTGCTGATGTCTCCCTGTTGAATTGCTTTGCTATCTATTCCCGAACCTGGTTCAATAAAATGGGCCACTGTTATGCCGATAATCAAAGCTAGGGTGGTTACGATTTCAAAATACAGGATTGCCTTTCCTCCAACACGCCCAACTTTTTTTAAGTCGTTCATCCCACTGATGCCTAAGGAAATGGTTAAAAAAATAATTGGTGTGATAAAGGCTTTAACTACATTGATAAAATAGGTTCCTGCTGGTTGCATGGCAACCCCAGTGGTTGGGTAGAAGTGTCCTATCAACGCACCGGATAGTATAGCTAGTAAAACCCAAAATGTAAGGTTACTGAATATTTTTTTCATTTCCTTCAGCTGTATTTATACGTATAATCTTAAAGATAAGATGAACTGTGTATGAAATCACAAGATCTTATTATACTTTTGATTGTTGATTACGTGTATTTTAAAAAGCAACTTACTTTCTAATTTTTTCTTTCTTCTTTTCAAATGAAAATATCTGGATTTACGATAATAAGAAATGCAATTATTAATGATTATCCCGCCCTTGAGGCCATAAAATCAATTTTGCCGGTTGTAGATGAGATGATTGTATCTGTTGGTAAAAGTGATGATGACACGGAGGAGTTAATTCGCAGTATCGGTTCTCCTAAAATTAAAATTGTTCAGTCTGAGTGGGACTTAAGTCAGCTACCTGGAGGAAGGGTTATGGCAATTGAAACTGATAAGGCAATGCGTCATATTTCAGCTGACGCTGATTGGGCATTTTATATTCAATGTGATGAAGTTGTTCATGAGAAGTATCATCAATCAATTATAAGTGCATGCAATGAACAATTAAATGATAAGCGCATCATGGGTCTCGTGTTTAATTATGTTCATTTCTATGGAACATATGATTATTATGGTGATAGTAGGCGATGGTATAATAAGGAAATCAGAATAATACGGAATGACCCTCGAATTTATTCTTTCCGTGATGCTCAGGGATTTCGAATGGACGGTAAGCGTTTGCCTTGCAAACTAATTAATGCAAGTATCTACCATTATGGGTGGGTTAAGAGTCCAGCGTTAATGGATCATAAGCTAAGAAACCTTAGTACCAATTGGATGGGGAAGGCAATGAAGGAAAGACTTGAAAATACCGAGGGTATCTTTAATTATGATGAGTTTGATTCATTAGAGCGATTTAAAGGAACTCATCCTCAAGTTATGTTGAAACGGATTAGTGAAAAAAATTGGGAGCTCGATATTGATGTGACAAAAAAACGATTTACACTCAAGAAATGGTTTCTATATGCCATAGAAAAGTTGACCGGAAAGCGGTTGTTCACGTTTAGGAATTATGAATTACGCTAATCTCAAAAATAAAATTAATTAAGGTGAAAATAATTATTACAGGGGCAACAGGGATGGTAGGCGAAGGTGTTCTTCATGTTGCATTAAATAATCCTGAAGTAAAAGGGGTGCTTATTATTAATCGTTCATCAACAGGGCTTACGCATCCAAAATTGACAGAAATTATTCATGCAGACTTCTTTAACCTAGACCCAATTGCTAGTCAGTTGAGAGGATATGATGCTTGCTTATTTTGTTTAGGCGTTTCATCTGTTGGAATGAAGGAAGAAGTATATTTTAAATTGACATATACATTAGCAATGCATTTTGCTCAAACGTTTTTAAGGGAAAATCAAAATGCATCATTCTCTTATATTTCTGGTGTGGCTACCGACAGTAGTGAAAAGGGTCGAAGTATGTGGGCGAGGGTTAAAGGGAAAACGGAGAATGATTTAATTCGGATGCCGTTCAAATCAGTTTATTGTTTTAGGCCTGGTTATCTGCATCCTATAAAAGGCTTGAAGCATACCCATCCATATTATGCTTATATAGGGTGGATGTATCCTTTTTTCAAACGATTTTTGTCTCGCTATACAAGCACATTAGAAGAACTAGGAGTAGCTATGCTGCAGGCAACTATCAAGGGATATGATAAAAACATCCTGGAAGTAGATGATATTTTGGTTTTATCTAAAAAAGGATACTCAGTTTAATCTGTTTCTTCTAATGTGAATATTTGCTCCATAGGCTTACTAAAAATTTGTGCAATTTTTAATGACAGAATTGTGGATGGCACATACTTATTTGTTTCAATCGCATGAATAGTTTGTCTACTAACTGAAACCTTTTGAGCCAATTCTTCTTGCGTCAAGTTGTGAATGGCACGTTCTACTTTCAGGTTATTTTTCATTAGGAGTAGACATTTTGTATTTGAACAAAATAAAATTGAATCGTCCTATGAAGATGATCATAACCGTAAACATATTGTAAATCATTACACTCAAAAAACCAGTACCATAAATGAAAATGAATGCAAAGAGCAGAAGGATATAATTTACCCATACTGCCCAGAGAAGAGATGATAGTCTGAGTTTTGCAATGAACTCATCTTCTTTCTTTTCCTTAGAGAATCCAATCATTAATGCGCCAAGGATGAATACCGTGCCTACTACTGTATTGGTAATGTCTGTATGAATTACTCCAAACTGCTTTTCAGAACTCAAAAATGCACCATTATATAAGGCAAATACTTTCGTCTTAAGTGATAATCGTTGTTCTAAATCACTGATCATCCGGATAAATCCTAACACAGCTGAAGGGACCAAAAAAACCCATCCCACCTTTTTGAACCCGTTTGGAAGCAACATTTTTTGTGACATTGTCTTAGTATTTTAAACAAAAGTATGGTTTACATAACAAAATGACAAATAAACTTTACATAATATTTCAATTTTTCTGTCTTTCTGATCAAACACACTGATTATCAGATCTATCAATCAAGTCTAAGCTAGTCATGTTTCCATGTTTTTATTGGTAATTTTGCCTTTTATATTTAAGATTACATGAAGGAAAAGTTGGAACGTTTGGCTTTGCAGTTGGAGGGGGATTTATTTACGGATAAAACAATCCGAACACTTTATGCAACCGATGCGTCAGCCTATCGTGAAATGCCATTGGCGGTAGCTATTCCAAAGTCCAAGCAGGATATTTCAACTCTAATTCATTTTGCAGCGGCAGAAAAAACTTCTTTAATTCCTCGAACTGCTGGTACATCTTTAGCTGGCCAGGTTGTTGGCAATGGTATTATAGTGGATGTATCTAAGCACTTTAATCAGATCTTGGAATTAAATGAATCAGAGGGATGGGTCCGAGTGCAGCCTGGTGTTATTCGTGATGAATTGAATTTATTTCTGAAGCCCTATGGATTATTTTTTGGACCTGAAACCTCAACGGCTAATCGTGCTATGATTGGTGGCATGGTTGGAAATAATTCATGTGGTTCAAATTCAGTTGTATATAGAAGTACACGCGAGCATTTATTAGAAGTAACTGCTTTTTTAAGTGATGGCTCTGAGGTAGTTTTTCATTCTCTGGATATTGATGGGTTTCATGAAAAATGTGAGTTAGAGACATTGGAGGGTAGTATTTATAAAACAACACGTAGTCTGTTAAGTAATTATGATAATCAGGTTGAGATTCGCAAAGAGTTTCCTAAAAAATCTGTTGAGCGAAGAAATACGGGATATGCAGTTGACATGTTGGTAGAAACTGCACCGTTTAACGCAGGTGGAGAGGATTTTAATTTTTGTTCACTTCTAGCTGGGTCAGAAGGTACACTTGCTTTCATCACTGAAATAAAATTGAATGTTGTTAAACTACCTCCTAAGGAAACAGGATTATTATGTGTTCATTTTAACAGTATCGATGAGTCATTGCATGCAAATTTGATAGGCTTGAAATACAAGCCTAGTGCAAGTGAGTTGATTGATCATTATGTATTAGAGTGTACCAAAGGAAATATAGAACAAAGTAAAAATAGATTCTTTGTGCAAGGAGACCCCGGTGCCATATTAGTAATCGAATTTATTCGAGAGACTAAAGAGGAAATTCTTGCTATTACCAATCAGGTTGAAGCAGATATGCGTGAAGCAAATCTTGGGTATCATTTTCCTGTATTGTTTGGTGCAGATACTAAAAAGATTTGGACATTACGTAAGGCTGGATTGGGGTTGCTTAGTAATTTACCTGGAGATGAAAAAGCTGTTCCTGTTATTGAAGATACCGCAGTAGATGTTGAAGATCTTCCTAATTATATTCGTGATTTTAATGAAATACTGACGAAGCATGGGTTGTATGCAGTGCACTATGCACATGCTGGATCGGGCGAGTTGCATCTTCGTCCCATCATCAATTTGAAAACAGAAGAAGGAAATAAATTATTTAGAACGATAGCTGAGGAAGTTGCTACGTTGGTTAAAAAATACAATGGTTCGTTGAGTGGGGAGCATGGAGATGGAAGATTGAGGGGGGAGTTTATAAAGCAAATGGTAGGTGAAAAAAATTATGAACTTTTAAGGCAGGTGAAAAACGCCTGGGATCCAAAGCATATTTTCAATCCAAACAAAATTGTGGATACACCACCAATGGATACGATGTTGCGGTATGAGCCAGGCCAGTTTACTCCTGAATTCAATACGATTTTCCGTTTTCATAAACAAGATATTCTTCAACATGCGGAGCAGTGCAATGGATCTGGCGATTGTAGAAAGACACATTTATCTGGTGGCACAATGTGTCCTTCTTTTATGGCGACCCGTGATGAGAAGGATACTACCCGTGCTCGTGCTAATATATTGCGTGAATTTTTAACTCATTCAGATAAATTGAATCGCTATGATCATAAAGAAATTTATGATGTGATGAGTTTATGCCTTAGTTGTAAGGCTTGCAAAAGTGAATGTCCTTCTAACGTGGATATGGCAAAATTAAAAGCTGAGTTTTTACAGCATTACTATGATGCGAATGGAGTTCCATTTAGGGCAAAGTTAATTGCAAATTTTTCTGCTGGTGCGAAATTGGGGTCTATTGCTCCAAGCCTGTATAATTTCTTCATGAAAAATGTCCTAACAGGGGGATTGATTAAGCGTATCGCAGGCTTTGCATTAAAGCGTTCTATGCCAACACTCTCTCCTCAAACCTTTATATCGTGGTTCAAGAGTCATCAATCTGAAAAAAAGAATAGTTCGTTAGGAAGAAAAGTATATTTATTTGCTGATGAATTCACAAATTACAATGATGCTCATATTGGGATTACTGCTGTAAAGCTGCTGGAACAGTTAGGCTATGAGGTGATAGTTCCCAAGCATATTGAAAGTGGGCGAACATGGCTTTCAAAGGGATTGGTTCGAAAGGCTAAAATTATTGCTAATAAAAATATTGAATTATTAGCTCCGATCATTACTGATGATTCTCCTCTTATTGGTATAGAGCCATCTGCAATTTTAACTTTCCGTGATGAATATCCTGACCTTGCTCTGGACGAAAACATTCAATTAGCGAACAACCTCGCTAGGAACACCTTTTTTATTGATGAATTTATTGCCCAAGAAATTGAAAGAGGAGTACTTACCAAAGAACACTTTACCACGGCTGAAAAGAAAATTCAGTTACATGGACATTGCCAGCAAAAGGCAGTTGGTTCGTTGGCCGCTACTCTGAAAATATTATCGTTTCCAGAAAATTATTCTGTAGATGCAATACCATCAGGTTGTTGTGGAATGGCTGGTTCATTTGGATATGAAAAAGAGCATTACGATGTTTCTATGCAAATAGGGGAGCTTGTGCTTTTCCCAGCAGTAAGAAAGCAGCCTGATACTACACTTGTTGCTGCACCTGGAACAAGTTGTAGGCATCAAATTAAAGATGGTACAGCTAAAAAAGCATATCATCCTGTTGAGATTATGTATGATGCACTAGCCTAGTGTTTTATGGGTATCTCTCTATAATACTTTTTTATTTTTTTGCACTATTAATTAGAAGGGAGTGACTTGAAATCAATAATGGGTTGTTTGTTAGTTAATGGTCTTGTGAAAAAGCTATTCATTGTTGTGCTGTCGTTAAAAAACCCACAGTTTTTCAAGTAAAAATTTCCATTTTCTATACCACCTTGGTAATCAACTCTGAATTTTTTTCTAGCTGTTTGATCTGCCGTGAATTTAATCTGATTTATTTCTATCCATTTTCCCTCTTTATTACATGCCCATTGATTTTTGTAAAGGCCCCTTCGGGTTATATATCCAGACTCAGTATCAAAATTTTCTAGAAATGAATTTGCTCGCTTGTAGTATGTATTCGTTTTTGGCCGATTGAAGCTTGCAATAAGTATCCATTTCATTTCTTCTGGGCTATAGAAATAGGCTGTGTAATCTGTTGAATTATTCCCTACAGGTTCAATGTGCGTTAGGAATTTATATGTGGTTTCAGACTTCCAGGGGTATATCAAATAGCTTTGTCCGCCTGAGCCTTCATTTCCGAATTCACCAGTATGTACTTTATCTCCTTTTCTTAATAATTTTATTTTGTCCTCATCTGGAATGCTTTTTGGATCGTCTGTTTGAAAAGGGCTCCACACTGAAAAAAGTATTCTTCGCTCTTTGTTATCATTTACTTGTATTCCAAAGTACCCTTCCCCAAATCCATTTGCCATATAGTATGATCCGATGACATCATTTCCTTCTGGGACTGATATTTCATTATAAAACCATTCTATGTTTTCATTTTCAGGAAGGAGATAGTTGAGGTGAACTGAGGGGCCTCTTCTTCCCCAGTAAAAGTAATTATCATTATTATCCTTAACATATAGACAATTTGTGTCTACTGCAGATCCACTAATTGTAAGACTAGATAATGTTCCGTATGAGCTGTCTTTTTTTGAAACTCCTTGGTATTCTATAGGTGTATATCCTTTCTTTTGTACTTTCCATTCACCAGCATAATATTGATTTGTCGCTGATGGGATAAGGGTGATTATTTTACTTTTTCCTGCAACAGTAATTTTTATCTTTTCTGACTCTTTTATTGTCAAGTGGAGTGAAACTTTTAATAAGCCAGGTTGTTGAAAGTAAACATAGGTTTTGCAAATTATTTTTTCTGAATCCCAATTCGAAAATCCTTGCTCATTGATTAGTCCTCCATTGAAACACCAGGAGTTGCCTCCAATGGGAACAGATATTTTTATACTGTCGTTCGGGTTAAGCGCTAATCCAACTACCTTTTCAATGCTTAGTATTAATATAAGTAGGATAAATACCTTAAAAACATTATTTTGATTTTGTTGTTTATTCGTAAATGAAATTAGCATATATGTATTTTAAATCGATGGATTCTAGATGGAATTATATACTATTGGTACATTTGAACATGAGTTAAATCCAGATTATAAAAGTAATTGAATATTTATCTAAATATTTATAATAGCTTGACAATATAAATTAATAACAAAAAATAATTCCATTTATGGTGGAGGTAAAAAGAGTTTCAGATATTTTGGAGTTACAGGGAATAAAAAGGTTGCAAGAATTGAATTTAAGCCGAAATATTTCAACTGAGGAGTCAATACGCGAAGGTTTTTTAACAGCTTCTTATACAATGGACTTTTTGGAAGAAATGCATAGAGATGAGCCTTCTATTATTGCAAAAGTTGGTGATGATGTTGTTGGCTATGCGCTGGTTTCCACTAAAAAAATGAGGTTCCGTCATGATCTTCTCGAAGGCTTATTTAATGCAATTGATAACTGTGAGTATAACCAACAATCATTGAGTGAGGTTAATTATGTTGTAGTTGGTCAATTGTGTGTAGCAAAAAATTATCGTGGTCAAGGATTAGTACAAGAACTATATGGCTATTTTAGGGGTTGTTTAAATACCCGATATAACTATCTTGTTACTGATGTGGCTAAAGCCAATGTGCGATCATTAAAAGCACATCAGAATACTGGCTTTCAGGTTATTAATGAGTTAGAATATGGAGGTTTTGGCTGGGATATTGTTTTATGGGATTGGAGATGACCCCATTCATTTGTAAATAATTAAATAAGTATATGTTAGATCGTTCAACATTTAGCTTTCTAAAGAAACTCAAAGAAAATAACAACAAGCAATGGTTTGATTTGAATCGACCATCTTACGATTTGGCTAAGCAAAATTTTATTGACTTTACTCATGAAGTCATCAAAGGGATAGAAAAATTTGATTCTACTGTAGCTGAAGTTTCATTGGATCCCAAAAAATGTATATCAAGAATTAATAGAGACATTCGGTTTTCAAAAAATAAAACTCCCTATAAAACTAATTTTTTTGCACTCATTAGTGCAGGCGGAAAAAAATCACCCATGGCAGCTTATTATTTACAAGTAGAACCCGGAAATAATTCATTTGCAGGTGGAGGAGTATATATGCCTTTGCCACCTGATTTATATAAGTTTAGACAAGAGATTGATTATGGCTTTGATGAATGGAAATCTATAGTTGGCTCGAAGGAGTTCAATAAAATTTTTCCTGCAGGTGTTCAGTCACCTGAAATGTTAAAACGAATTCCAAAGGGCTATGAAGAATCAAACCCTGCTAATGAATATTTAAAAATGAAGGGCTATTACACCTTCAATGGGTATACAGATAGTGAACTTCAATCTCAGTCTGGACTAACCAAGATCCTTAAGGATTATAAAACCACAAAGCCCTTGATTGACTTTTTGAATAGGGCTCTGTAGTTATTTTATTTTTTTAATGCCGATAAATATTCAAGTAAATCAGCCATTTCCTGATTCGAAAAATTTTCATACAGACCTTCGGTCATCATGGATTTTTCCATTTGTTTTTTAGACTTTATGTCAGTTATTTTTACTTTACTGTTCGATCCTCCTGGATACTTTATTGAAATCTCGTTCTCTGTTTTACCTGAGATAATACCTGCTATGGTGGATCCATCCTTTAGTGAGATTGTCCAACCTTCATAACCAAATCCAATGCCAGAAGATGGGTGCACAATTGATTCGAGGATTGCTTCTTTTGGAAGCTTTGATCCTATTGCAGAAAGTTTTGGACCAAAATCTTTTCCAATCTCATTGACTATATGACACGAAGCGCAATTGTTTATGAAAATTGTTTTTCCATTTGAGGAGGTTGGCTTTAATGAAGTCAATTCGCTTATTGTAGGAATGTTTCTAGTTTTTGTAGGAGTATGATCAACTGATATATAACTTAGGGCTTCCTCTCTCACTGATGTTCTCCATGAATCTTCAACACTTTTCACTGCGTCTCTTATAATTACAGCAGG
>CAJBBV010000153.1 GCA_903951405.1 uncultured bacterium | reverse complement strand
GAAAAAATCATGCGCTACTTGGAAGAAAATCGCCTTCTTATTAATTCCACAAACTGATCAGTCGTATCAGGATTATACTGCCTAACTGTATCAGCTACACTAAACTCCAATAGTTTAATGGCCTCATCATAACTTCCTAATAAGTCAAGCTGCTCCACAAAAGATTCAAACTCTCCAATCTTACCATTGAAAAAAACATGAGCAAACACGAAACGCTCATTCAGTCCCAGATTCTGTTTAATCGATTCAATTGGTCCGACGCGCTGTTTCTCCAATATGTCTGGAGTGCTAACATTTAATTTTTCATTCAACGACAACAACATGTTTATTTCCTTGTTTAAGTCTTCTGCAGGTGATGGCTTTTGACTAGGAACAATTGGCACGAACACCTTAGATTCTTGCTTGTCTACTTGAGTCATTAATTTCCTAAGAATATCCAATACCGTCTCAAGCATTTCTTGCTTTAATGCCCCTGAATGAACTTGAAGCCTTAACTTTTCTGCTAAATCTTTCAGTCTTTCCATCGCTTTGTGGTATTTTTAGGTACTTAATAAACTCTAAGATAGCTAGAGATAAAGAATTTAACCAATGTTTATAGAACAAGGATTCCAAAATCAACATAGTGGCTGGATCGAAGTCATTTGCGGCTCTATGTTTTCAGGGAAAACGGAAGAATTGATCAGAAGATTGAACAGGTCGAAAATCGCTAATATGCAGGTAGCTATATTTAAACCTGCCATAGACACTCGATACCATGAACATCAGTTAGTTTCGCACGATGCAAAAAAAACAAATGCAATACCCGTTGAATCAGCCCTTGAAATCCTCTCAAAAATAGAAACCGCTGATGTAATCGGCATAGACGAGGCTCAATTTTTTGATGACCAGCTCATTGAAGTAGCTGCCCAATTGGCTAAAATGGGGAAGCGAGTTATTATAGCAGGACTTGACATGGATTATCTTGGCAAACCCTATGGACCTATGCCGGGATTATTAGCTACTGCAAATTTTATCACAAAATTACATGCTGTATGCATGAAATGCGGAGGCTTAGCCGGATATTCATATCGAATCACCAATCAAGATGAACAATTAGTATTAGGTGAAAAACAACATTACGAAGCACGTTGCAGAAACTGTTTTCAACTTTAAAATCAACATTTATTTTGCACGCATACAAGCAATTCTCTGCATTACTCAAAAAGGAAATTCTTCTCGAATTAAGACAAAAGCATGCGCTTTATGGCATGATGCTGTATATAGCTTCAACTATTTTTGTATTATATCTTACGCTAGGAGATGCAGAGGCTGAAACATGGAATGCCTTGTTTTGGATAACACAACTTTTTATTTGCATAAATGCCGTTGCGAAAAGCTTTTTACAAGAAGCAAAAGGTAGAATGCTTTATCATTTTTCTATCACTACCCCATCAGCTTTTATACTTTCAAAAATCGTATACAATGTTTTGTTGATGGGCATCATGAATATTCTCAACTTAATTCTATATACAGCCTTTTTAGGAGACCCTACAACCTCATTCTTCGCTTTTGTAGGAATCAGCCTTCTCGGATCTATAGGATTAAGCCTCGTTTTTACCATGTTAGCGGCTATAGCCTCTAAAGCAATGCAACAAGCGTCTTTAATGGCAATACTTGGATTCCCAATTATTATCCCTCAATTACTGTTGTTGGTTAGATTATCAAAAACTGCCTTTTCAGAAATTTTTAGAGATGGTGCGCCGTTACAAGTCATTCTTTTATTACTTGCATTAGATCTATCGGTTATTTTATTGGCTGTTATTTTATACCCCTTTTTATGGAAAGATTAAGAGAAGGGCCTAATTTTGTAACCATACGCTCATCTATCTCAAGAGCAATAATATATTTTCATCAACACGATAATTTAAAAACGAAAGAATTATGAGGCTTGCCTGGTGGAAAATCGCATCAATTTTATTACTCTGCTATGCCGTTGCAGGCGGCATACTTTTGCCTGTCCCTGCGCTATCGCAGTTGGGCGAAACAATTCGAAATTTATATTTCCACGTTTGCATGTGGTTTGCCATGATGATACTGTTTACCATATCTATCATTCATAGCATTAAATACCTCAACAAATCCGATTTACGGCATGACATCAAGGCCAAATCCTATGCCGCGGTGGGAACGTATATGGGATTACTCGGATATTCAACCGGTGCCATTTGGGCTAGCTTTACATGGGCTGATCCGAATAACCCAGCATACGCATCATTTGGATCCATCATGAGAGAACCCAAATTAATTGGAGCAGCAATGGCCTTGCTTATATATGGTGCTTATTTTATTTTAAGAAGCTCTATTAAAGATATGGATCAACGTGCAAGAGTAAGCGCAGTTTACAATGTCTTTGCCTACACTATGCTGTTCCCTTCAATTTGGATAATACCTAGGCTTTTACCAAGCCTTCATCCAGGACAAGAGGGCAATCCAGCATTAAACTTTAATGACATTGACGCCAGAATGAGAATGGTATTTTACCCTGCAGTATTGGGCTGGACTTTATTAGGTGCATGGATAACTACATTAAAAATTAGAATAGAATTGATTCAAGAAAAAAAAATACTATCGAATGAAAAGTAAAATACTCTCCTTCCTTTTATCAATGGGAATACTCACAAGCAACGCTCAACAAACAGTTCAAACATCTACTACTATGGCTGACGGAATGAGAAGCAACGGGAAAATATATGTGGTCGTTGCGGTTCTATTAACAATTTTACTTGGCTTAATCGCTTATGTAATTAGGATTGATAAAAAAGTTTCCAAATTAGAAAAAGATAGTAAACAAGAATAAGCGGACACTATAATACACCTAACTTAACACCACCTCCCATGAATACCGAATACAGTTTTTTTGATGCTGTGTGCAAATCATTTGATAAAGCAGCGAAATACACCAATTTCGATAAAGGTATTTTAGAACAGATAAAACAATGCAATAGCGTTCTAAGGATACACTTTCCGGTTAAGATTGGAGATCAAGTTGAAGTAATCAAGGCATACCGCGTTCAACACTCTCACCATAAACTGCCATGCAAAGGGGGAATCCGATTCAGCGAGATGGTTAATCTCGATGAAGTAATGGCGCTTGCAGCACTCATGACCTATAAATGCGCCATCGTAAATGTTCCATTTGGTGGCGCCAAAGGTGGTATCTCCATCAATCCAAAAAAATACAGCGAGTACGATTTAGAACGAATCACTAGACGTTATACAAGCGAACTAATCAAAAAAAAAATTTATTGGTCCAGGGGAAGACGTTCCGGCTCCAGATTATGGAACGGGAGAACGAGAAATGTCTTGGATCTTAGACACCTATATGGCAATGCACCCGGGTGAGGTTGACGCACTAGGCTGTGTTACCGGTAAACCGGTCACCCAAGGCGGTGTAAAGGGAAGAAAAGAAGCAACAGGACTAGGCGTTTTTTTTGGCATAAGAGAAGTCTGCAACAATGAAAGTGTGATGCAAAAAATAGGCCTACCCATAGGCATCAACAATAAAAAAGTAATTGTGCAAGGGCTCGGGAATGTAGGGTACCATACGGCTAAATTTTTTCAAGAAGGTGGAGCAATTATTGTTGGACTTGCAGAATATGAAGGATCTATTTACAATGAAAAAGGATTAGACGTTGAAGAGGTTGTTGCCCATCGAAAACAAACGGGTTCCATCTTGAACTTCCCTGGTGCGCAAAATTTTGAAAAAAATACAGATGCACTAGAAGCATCATGTGATATATTAATTCCTGCTGCACTAGAGAATGTAATCAACTCATCTAATGCCAATAAAATCAAAGCCAAGATTATTGGTGAAGCTGCAAACGGACCGCTTACGCCAGAGGCTGATGAAATCCTAAATCAGAAAGGCGTACTCATCATACCAGACATGTACCTAAATGCTGGGGGAGTAACTGTATCGTATTTCGAATGGTTGAAAAACCTAAGCCATGTGCGTTATGGACGACTTGAAAAAAGGTTTATGGAAAACCAAAACACAAATATTCTTGCTCAGATCGAAGCCATGACTGGAAATAAAATCCCTGAAAATCAACGAAATTTGTTAGTTCATGGTCCCGATGAAATTGATTTGGTGAGAAGTGGATTAGAAGACACCATGATAAAAGCAACCAATGAAATATTGGATTGCTGGAAAGCGAATCCAGATATTAAAGACATGCGGACTGCAGCATTCGTAGTAGCTATTAATAAGGTTGGAACGAGCTATGAAGAGCTTGGCATATTCCCTTAAGCTGATTAATCCCTAGACAAGAGGGAATGAAGGGAGTTCTACTAACCATTCTTCATTTTCCAGTGATTTATCTGCAGCAAAACAACGATTGCCATTGGTAATTACAATATACCGTACAGGCATGCCTAAATTATACCGAAGGACCTGCCTTAAAACACCCTCATCAAGGGTAACTTCCTGTGCCTTGCACTCAATCATCATCCAAGGTTGATGAGATCTGTCATACACCAAAATATCAAATCGTTTACTAAGCTCCCCCACTTGAATTGTTTTTTCAATCGAAATGAACGAAGGGGAAACACCTTTTTCTTCAATCAACCATTGAATAACATTTTGACGAACCCACTCTTCTGATTGAAGAATCACCCATTTATTTCGGATGGAATCGAATAATTGTGGATTACCCTCGAAAGTCCGGGTTTTAAAATTGGGCTTAGAAAAATGCATGGCGATCATACATGCAAGATAATCCCTAATTAAAGACTGCACAAGAAAGGCTAAAATCCACCTAAAGGGGCATTAACTGTTCAAAAGAAAAGAAGTCTAAAAAAGGTGGATAACAATATCCAGAACTACCTCTGAAACGGGATTTTTTCATTAATTTTGCCACTTCAAAATGCCAAAAACAAATCTGGTACCGTAAGATCAGATTTGGTACGTGGACACTCTTTCATAGAGAACCGGGATTTGTTTTCAGGCAACAAAATAGAAAACATGAAATTATCCCAATTTAGATTTGACTTCCCGCTCAACCTCATTGCACAAACTCCAACAAAACGTAGAGAAGATTCTAGACTAATGGTCGTGCATAAAGATACTGGACTCATCGAGAATAAAACCTTCCGTGATGTCTTAGACTATTTCGAAGAGAAGGATGTGTTTGTAGTGAACAATACAAAAGTATTCCCTGCAAGAATGTACGGTAGAAAAGAAAAAACAGGAGCGAAAATTGAAGTTTTCTTGCTAAGGGAGCTAAACAAACAGAACAGACTTTGGGATGTCATTGTTGATCCCGCAAGAAAGATTCGTGTAGGAAATAAACTTTATTTTGGTGAAGCTGACGAGTTAATTGCAGAAGTAATTGATAATACTACATCTCGTGGCAGAACAATACGTTTTCTATTTGAAGGTTCTGATGAAGATTTTAAACTAATCCTTCATGCACTTGGAGAAACTCCATTACCAAAATACATCAAGCGCAAGCCAGATGAACTTGACAAAGAACGCTATCAAACTGTATTCGCTAAGCATGAAGGTGCTGTTGCAGCGCCTACAGCTGGACTTCATTTTTCTATTGAGCTGATCAAAAGACTTGAAATACAAGGTATCCGTTTTGCTGAAACAACATTACATACTGGATTAGGTACATTCCGAACAATAGAGGTAGAAGACCTCAGCAAACACAAAATGGAAGCGGAGTATTACCAGGTGGATGAAAATGCTTGTAGAATTGTCAATAAAGCAAAATCTGAAGGACATAGAATCTGCTCTGTTGGAACAACAACTATGCGTGCATTAGAAAGCACATTTACCGCAGACAAAATGTTAAAACCTTCTGAAGGATGGACAAACGTTTTCATTCATCCGCCTCATGAATTTTCTATTTGTGATTCATTGATAACAAACTTTCATTTACCAAAGACAAGCTTGTTAATAATGGCCTGTGCATTTGCTGGATATGAGTTGACTATGGAAGCGTATAAAAAGGCTATCAAAGACAAATACAGATTCTTCAGCTATGGCGACGCCATGCTAATTATTTGATTTCATTCCTAGATTTAATCTAGTCCAAAAATTCCTTTGTTAAGTAACTGAAGGGTTTCATTCCTTTGCTCTGTAGAAACTAAAATGGATACATTATGGGCACTACCCCCATAACTTACCATATTGATATGGACAGAGGTTAAAGAATCAAACAATTTAGTAAGCAAGCCGTCTTGCTGAGTCAACTTGTTCCCTACAACAGAAACAATAGTTTGATCACGTACGATTTCAAGCTCACCAAGCGGAGCAAGCTCTTTTGAAATCTCATCAAGATGAAGAACACTGTCTATGGTTACGGAAACAGCCACTTCTGATGTCGTAATCATATCAATCGATGTTTTGTATTTTTCAAAAACTTCAAAAATCTTTCTCAAAAAACCATAAGCGAGCAACATTCTACTGCTCTTTATCTTAACCATTACGATACCATCTTTGGCAGCAACAGCTTTTACCCCGATAGAGTCAGCCTCCTTGACAATTAGAGTGCCTTTTGCATCAGGCTCCATTGTATTTAATAATTTAACTGGAATATTGAATTGTTGTGCAGGCCAAATAGATGCAGGGTGTAAAATTTTTGCACCAAAATAAGCAAGCTCTGCTGCTTCATCGAAACTTAATCGCTCTATTGCACGTGTTGATTTTACTATACGAGGATCATTATTATGCATCCCGTCGATATCCGTCCAGATTTCACATACACTTGCGTTGGCAGCTGCGGCAATTAACGATGCTGAGTAATCACTTCCCCCACGCTTTAAATTATCAACCTCACCTTTTGCATTTCTACAAATATACCCCTGAGTTATAAAAAGTGTTGCCCCAGGATGAGCATTTAAGGTTTTAGCTAATTTCTCCCTTATAGACAACACCTGAGGCTCATCATTTGAATCAATCGCCATGAAATCTAATGCTGGAAGGAAAACATGATTAACACCAATTTCTTCAAGATACAAGCTAAATAATTTCGTACTCATGAGTTCGCCTTGCGCAAGAATATCTTTATTGAGTGCGTCGTTGAATGATATCTTAAGTATGATGTTTAAAAAATCAAAATGCTCGTGAATTACTTTCTTAGCTTTTTCACGCATTTCCTCCTTATTCAATAAAGCGATGATAAAACGATCATAATGTTCAGACAGTTGATCTATCAACTCCTTGGCCTTAGGCTTATTGCCAGAAGCCATTGCATCACCAATACCAACCAATGCATTTGTTGTGCCACTTAACGCGCTCAACACAACAATTTTTTCTTCGCTATCTTTTGTGATAAGATCTTTTACTTGATGCATTCTCTCAGGCTTCCCAACTGAAGTCCCACCAAATTTCATAATTTTCATAAGCCGATATTTTACGAGGTGTAAAGTTAAAGTTTGATCTTGAATTTTTCTGCTGTTTGTATAATATCATTCCAAACAACCTCTAATAATGGTATCCCATTTTGCATTCTAAATACTTCTGTTTCCCTTTCAGGCTCACCGGGAATTATAACAGGCTGATCTTCTGATATTGGTTCTGCCGACTTAAATCGTCGTATCCATAAATCCATGTCGCGCTTAAACTCCTCAGCACTCCTAAATGCATCAATACGCATAGCTCCGAGAAAATGGCCCAAACCAAGACCTGGCTGATTTTCTGGCATTGGCACATAGGATGGGAAAGGAGGCACCCAAGGTCCGAAATTGGCGCCACTGAGTACACCTGAGAATATATCTACTATAGAGCCTAATGCATATCCTTTATGACTACCATGCTCTCGATCACCTCCGAGGGGTAATAATGCACCACCATTTTTTAAAGCATGTGCATCCAACGTAGAATCTCCATGACTATCCTGAATCCAACCCGTTGGTGCTGCGGTACCTTTTCGCTGCAATATCTCAAGCTTACCATTTGCTGCAGTTGTTGTAGCCATATCTGCCACAAAGGGAGATTCATTACCCGCAGGTATGGCAACGCAAATTGGATTGGTTCCAAGCATTCTTTCTTTTGAATAAGTGGGGGCTACTAATGCACTAGCATTAGTCATCACTATTCCAATCATGTCCTTTTTCAATGCCATCATTGCATGGCTTGCCGCAATGCCAAAATGATTACTATGCCTTACGCTAACCCAACCTGTTCCAACTTGTTCAGCCTTCTTAATGGCCACCTCCATGGCATATGGCGCAACCACCAATCCAAGCCCACTATCGCCATCTACAACAGCGGTGGAAGGCGTTTCATGCACTATTTGAATGTTTGGCCTTGCATTAATTCGCTTAGCCTCCCAGAGACGAACATAACCCGAAAGTCTTGCGACTCCATGGGAATCAATCCCTCTTAAATCAGCAGAAACTAATGAATGGGCCGCTATACGAGCATGATCAGTTGAACAATCCATACCAAGAAATACCTGTTCAACAATCTCAAAGAGTTTTGCTTGATCTATATTTATTATCATGGGGCAAAAATATACTGAAATCCCTGATTTTTACCTCCCAGACCAAAATCATCCAACAAGAGTATTTTACTGACAAATACGTGGAAAACTCTCCTAATCAGAATGTCTTTTCATCTTTGGTTTAGCTTTACTTTGATGGAAATTGCACCACTAAAATAAATTATATGTTGAAACTTCAGGTAATCGGACATCTAGGCAAAGATTGTGTAACGAATGTAGTGAATGGGAAAAATGTGATCAACTTCAGTGTGGCCCATTCAGAGAAATACAAAGATGCTTCAGGTGTTCAAAAAGAAAAGACAATTTGGGTTGAATGTGCTTATTGGACCGAGCGTACGGCTATCGCACCTTATTTAAAAAAAGGTCAGCTAGTGTATGCAGAAGGAACCCCAGACATGCGATCATACACAAAAAATGATGGCACAACAGGAACTTCACTAACCCTACGTATCCTTAGCGTACAACTCTTGGGAGGCTCTAGTCGAAATGACGAAGGAGCTGGTGAAACTAATGTTAGTGCTGAAAACCTAGGAGCAATTTCAGGAGGCACTGCTGATGACTTGCCTTTTTAATAAAAATGTTTCAAGGCAGTAGTGTTAGGAGATGATGGACCGAATAATTTCTTTAAGGTCCATCATTTTTCGTTTATAATCAATTCGATTAGATAAGATTGGGTTGATAGCGAGTAAGGAGTCATGACTCTGATCAATCATTTCTGTAATGAGTTGAAGTCCAGCATCATCCATTCCAGCATCGATTAGAACATTTTCCTCGTTTTTCCTTAAATCATCTTTTATGTCGGCTAAATCATCCTGAATCAGAAAGTATGTCATTAATGCGTACCATGCCTGAATGGCTTTAGCTTCATCAAAATGTTCAGACGGGATACTGGCTATTGAAAGCAAGTAGCTATCGGCTCGATTTAAAGAAGGGAAACGGGTACCTAATAATGAATTGCCCTGTTTTCTTAACACGGGTTGGGAAAGGTATTCGCTAATTTCAGAAAACAAGATTGGCCTAGTCACCCATTGACTGGCGTGATGTATACTTTGAGAAATATGAGTAGACCAATCTATTTCCTTGTGTTCTAGTAATGCAGCAGAATGAAGAATGGATTCATTTAACTTGAAAAAAACATCACTGAGTATGAATTCTTTTTCTGCACCACACCGCAGAAGAATATCTGAATAAATGGGCATAAAAAAATATCCTGGAGCAGGCGGAATATAAATCGAACGATTTTTCCAATACAAATTTTCGGTTGGAACAGGTCTATCTACATAAGCCTCTGCGATATCCAGATCTACACCATAGGCAAGTTTAAGGTCATCCTTGGTAAAAAACATAGGTAAGATTTTACTTGAAATGCGATTTAGCGTTTAAATAAACCCTTTCTTTTTTTCTAACAGCTCTATCATGCGTAGAATCCACTACAATTTTAAAAAGGGTTGGATGTTCAGTATAGAAGGAATAACTCTTTGAAAAAACAGTAGGATTTGTATTGTGCAGCTGCAAGACTTTACTGATTTCACTTTTGTAGACAGAATCCTTGTTCAATGTAGAGTCCTTTAATATATATGATTCAGTGTGGGATTCTGCAACGGCTATATCCATTAAGATATCGGCCATCGGATTTATTTTTATAACCTCCTTAGGAATACTTCCATCGCCAAGAGAACAGGAATACAATATAATGGGTATAACTATTGAAAATATCACAAATCTCATTTCAATTCTTGTTTATACTTTGAGGCATTTGAAATATCTAGCTTTGTGCAAAGCTCTTGTGCTCTTACTTTTTCCTGCAAAGTCCCTTTTTTAAAAAGCTTGATAATCTCATCCGTTTTGCCTTGAAAGAAAAATGGGGTTATCATTAGATTAGGTGTTTCTGAGTTCAATGTATTCAACATTGAAAATGAATTCAAAATTTGCTCACGCGCCTCGCTTTCATTTTCAATCATGTTGTCCATACCCTGGCGATAATAGGTGTAAATAGCATCATGTGCTAGGGCATAACGACTATTTTGCAAATTCTCAGAAAGCCAATATCGATTACGTTGTCCGTCAAATGGTTTCCATCCGGATATTGAACGCCCATCAGGAGCACCGCTCACAATGACATTTGCCTTTTGAAAGAAGGGATCACCTCCCCGTGGAGAAAATGAATCATAATCCAATCCGAGTATAATATTAATATAATATGCAAAAACAGCAGCAAGGTTTGCCGACAATGGCTCGGCTCCTGATATTCTACTCTCATTAAATTCAATTGGCTGAAATTCTACATACCGAAATGAAATTTCATTATCAATATAGTTAACCAATGGAGATAAATAATTGGTTTTAAAAATAGGCCTTCCAGCTTGAACAGTTAGTGTACCCTTGTATACATTAGGCTCAACAATAGATTGAAGATTTAGTAGGAAGCTACACTCAATTCGCTCATTCATGTCGAACACATCTCCAGTCCATTTCCGTTTATTAATAAAATTAATGAGTGAAGTCTGTAATGTCTGAAATACTTTTTTGTCTACCGTACTTCCAATTTGATTATAAACAAGCGTGACTTTTGCATTCACTTCTTGTGAATAAACAACCTGAACCTCAAGAAATGAAGCGAAAAAAATAAAAAGTGACAAAAGAACAGACTTATTAAATCTCATGACGTCAACATGTTTAGCACTAAAATTCTTTTATGTAATCAATTGTAATTTACTCAATTTGATTGACGTAGTTAAAATAGATATAAGACAAATGGCTAATCTTTATGAAATAAAAAAGCGGAGGTTTAGAACCTGCCGCTTTTAAAAAAAGTACAATCTATTTAACGGAATAAATCTTCGTCATTTTTACGGAAATAAATTTTATCCTCCATGAACTCTTGCGTAGCCAAAAGAGCTGGATTAGGCATTTTTTCGTACGCCTTTGAAATTTCAATCTGCTCCTTATTCTCATGAATCTCTTCAAGGCTGTCTGTATGACTTGCGAACTCTTCTAATTTATTATGAAGTTCTTCCTTTATTGAAATATTAATTTGGCTCGCACGTTTTGCGATAATAGAGATTGACTCGTAGAGATTACCCGTCTTTTGCTTAATGGCACTAAGATCTTTGGTCTCTGCTACATTGGGAACATTATTTCCTACCTGTCTGCGTAGTCTGCTCATGATTAAGTGATTTTAAATTATTCTTGCTCAAAGTTAAGTAACGTTCTGCTTCTTTCATCAATTTACTTTCCGGAAAACGATCTTGAAAATCTTCCGCCTCTACGATAACCTTTTGGTAACGCTCAGCTTGCTTTTCCGGAATACTCATAGCGGCATATTTGAAGTAAGCCCTCACAGCCATCAATTTATATTCATCCCCTTTTTTGGAATCAGGGTAATTATTCAGCAAGGTGGTGTAGGTAAGTGCAGCTGCCTTGTATTGGCTAACGTTGTAATACAGTTGAGCCGATAATGCTTCTTTGACCTCGAGCTTAGCCTGACACTTTAAAACAAGGGCTTCAGCCTCTTTTATTTTAGCTGATTCAGGATGTGTATTTATGAAAATCTGAAGCATTCCAATAGCCCTTATGGTATTACTCTGCTCGAGTTCTGCCTTGGGTGACTGTTTATAGAAACAGAAAGCCTGCATGTATTCAACTTCCTCAGCACGGGCATTATTAGAAAATACTTCTAAATATCCTTTGAAAAGGCTTTCAGCCGTAATATAATCCCTTAGATAATATTGAGCGTATGCATATCGGTAATAAAGATCATCAAACTGAGGGGTCCCTTTGAACACGGGGAATAGCTCCTCGTATAAAATTTGAGATTTCCGATAGTCTTTCCCCTCATAATAGGTGTTTGCCATCTTCAACTTATATTCAAAGTCCTTGCTCTTCAACACTTTGCTGAACTTAGAGCATGATGAGAATATCACCAAAGAGGAAAGAAAAATTAGACTGTATCTTAACATAAGGGGTGCAAAAATAAGGCTTTTTATACAATTATTGAAGGTATGTATTCGGTGTCACAGAGAGGGTTAAACAAGTCATAAAAAAACCCTCCATAGGAGGGTTTTTGAAAAATATGTTTAGATCTTATTTTTTTCTAAGATTTGGATGCGGTGCAGGTACAGTATTAGGACCTTCAATTGCCTCTCCTGTTGCACTTAGGTCTACGGTATTTAAGTCCCCAGAGGACTGGCCATATCTGAAGACCAAGCGATCAGAACTGATTCCTTGCTTTTGGAAAAGGAAACTGATTACTGTGTTAACACGATCCCAACTAAGCTGTTGACTTGCTTTTGAAGCCTCTGCATAGCCGGTGATGATTAATTTACAACTAGGGTTATTCTTTAGTCTATCTGCAGTAGAGACTAGTAATGCCTCAGCATCTTTGCTAAGTTTAGCTGAGCCCTTCGTAAAGCTAATGCTTGGAACATTACTTAGCGTACAAGCAGGGATTGCTGCAATTAATTTACAACATTCAGGATCTGGGCATTTTCCAATCCCATCAGCATCAACAGGTTGACACTCCGTAGGCGTAATAAGTTGCTTGTCTTTGTAATCAGGAACACCATCACCATCTGTATCTTGGCTAACCCCATGAGAATCAACTGGAGCTCCAGCTGGAGTGTTAGGTTCCATATCAAATTGGTCAGTTACACCATCTCCATCATTGTCATCCAAAACAACTTTAGGGAGTTTCATTCTTTTAGGTGAATTGAGTTCACCATAAGAGAACTCAAGTGGATTCTTCCAATATAATGGTTCAACTGATTTGTGCTTTTTTTGAGCAAAAGTGTCTTGAGCTGTCAAAAGGAACAGACCCACAAACAGCAAGGAAAATATTTTATTAAGCTTCATATACTTTGTGTTTATTGGAAAGTTTTATTAAAAAATGTTGATGTTCAATCCAACTGAAAGGAAATTATAGGTATCCCAATGTGCCGTTAGTACGGCATCCCCTAATGGAGCTGCTGCCCAGCGTTGTCCGTCAAGCAAATCATCCTTGACAAAAGAAATTCTATCTTCAACAGCAATATTTACTTTCTTAGATAATTTGAATGCAGCACCAAAACCAACTGTTGTTGATATACGTGAAGTCATACCAAATAGTTTAGAATCACTCAATCCATTTGATTCGCCAGCTGTTTCATATTTGCCATCTAATAGAGCCTTAACATCTTTTCGTGTTTGGCTTCTTTCTGCATAATTGCCGCCACTGATCGAGTTGAAGCTATATTTTTGTCCACTTGCATTTAATGCATCCACTTTGGTATCATATAAAAGAAGCCCTACCCCTAATATTGAATACAAACCAATTTTTGGTTCTGCACGGTGGAATCTAATATTTGAGAAATTGAGTAATATTTGACCACTCACGTCATTCAAAACGGTCTTGTAGTTGTAATATACCCTATCTGTGCCTGGAGTATACCCAATTGAACCACCCCCATAAGTGCGTAGATTACCTTGATAGCCATTTCCAGCCCAAGCAGGATTTCTCATATAGTTGTAGTTGCCTTTCCAGTCAAATCCAGTGGCAGTACCACGATAGAATTCGCCTCTTATGGATAGCAAATACCCTAATGATTTTCTAAGGTGAATGCCAAATCCTGCATTGGGGAAAGTTGACGGAACATCACCAGAAATACTTGGAGAACCTATTTTAAGGCCTAATTCCCACTGACTCCTAGGCTTTGCTGGAAAATTGTATTGATTGTTCAAGAATTCACTGTGCTGTGCCATTCTTGAGGATGGAATCAATGAAGAATCTTTCCAGTCTGTACCACCTTTTGCAGACATCTGAGCCTCAGTGGTTAGAAATAGAGCGGAGAGCCCTAGGATCATCGAAAAAATTTTAGTTGCCATAATTGTAAATATTTAATTAGATACACGCAACATAATATGCGCATAAGTTCCACAAAACTATGCTTAATGTTTTAAAAATCAAACAAATACTAGCTTTTTTTACCCTAAAAACAGTAAATCTAAGGAAACTTGATGAGCTAACTGAATGGTCACAGACAGATTTTAATTTCAAGAAGGCAAAAGGTATGCATTCAACGATTCTGAGTGTCAAATTATACTTAAGTTCGCAGTCAACTCATGACAGCCAATACGCAAATTATACATCAGGAGATCAAGCAGTTTGAAAAACTTTTCAAAGATGCAGTAAAGAGTGACGTACCATTATTGGATAGAATTCTTAAGTACATCGTCAAAACGAAGGGAAAACAGCTAAGGCCAATGTTTGTCTTACTTTCTGCTAAGCTTTGCGGACAAATCACAGACGTTTCATACAGAGCAGCATCCCTAGTGGAATTACTTCATACAGCAACACTCGTTCATGATGATGTTGTAGATGAAGCTTCTCACAGACGAGGCGTTTTTTCAGTCTATGCGCTTTGGAAAAACAAAGCTTCTGTGCTGGTAGGAGACTACCTTCTTGCAAAGGGTTTATTGCTGTCTTTAGAGAACAAGGATTTTAAAATACTTGAAATCCTTGCAGACGCAGTAAAAAAAATGAGTGAAGGCGAGTTGCTCCAATTAGAAAAATCAAGGCTTCTGAATATAAAAGAAGAAGACTATTTTAAAATCATACGCAACAAGACAGCCTCCCTGCTGGCCTCTGCTTGTTCAGCAGGCGCATTTTCGGCATCAGGGGATCTAGAAATTACAGAAAAACTAAGGCTATTTGGAGAGTATACTGGCATTGCATTCCAAATTAAAGATGACTTATTTGATTATGGTACGGATGACATTGGAAAACCCACCGGCAACGACATCAAAGAAAAAAAGATGACACTACCGCTGATTTATACACTTCAACAAATTTCTAAAAGTCGTCGAAGTGAAATAATTTATATCATAAAGAACAAAAATAAAA
This sequence comes from uncultured bacterium, assembly GCA_903951405.1. Lineage (GTDB taxonomy): Bacteria > Bacteroidota > Bacteroidia > Chitinophagales > Chitinophagaceae > Pollutibacter. The sequence goes on along the minus strand of CAJBBV010000153.1, from coordinate 5,785 downwards.
CAAGAAAAGAAATAGATTTTGTTATTGAGCAAGTCAAGTTAGCAGGCGGTATTCAATATGCAGAAACGATGATGGAGTCCTATAAAAAAAAGGCTATCGACTTACTCCTTGAATTCCCTGATTCTGAAGTCAGGACTACACTCATTGAAATGGTAAGGTATACAACTGAAAGAAAAAAATAACATGCCTGTCAAAGAGAAAAAATGGAATTTCATATCTCAACAGGAGGCCCCTGCAATTGCCCTACAAGAGGCATTAAAAATAAATAGAACTCTTTGCAATATTCTAACTCAACGCGGTATCCTATCGTTTGAAGAAGCTAAATCTTATTTCAGACCTTCCCTCGAAAACATGCATTCCCCATGGCTTATGAAGGATATGGAGATTGCAGTTGCTCGAATATTAACTGCTATTGCAGAGAATGAAAAAATTATAATTTATGGCGATTACGATGTCGACGGAACTACATCCGTTGCAATCGTATTTGACTTTCTGTGTAAAATATATGACAGCAATAATCTTGAATATTACATACCCAACCGATATAAAGAAGGTTATGGTTTATCTAAAGCAGGAGTCGACTACGCAGTAGAAAACAAATTCACACTTTTAATTACACTTGATTGTGGAATAAAATCGAATGAATTAATTGAAGAAGCAAAAAGCAGAGGAGTTGAAACAATTATATGCGATCACCATATTCCCGGGAAAACACTCCCCCCAGCAGTAGCTATTCTCAATGCGAAACAACCTGATTGCCCTTATCCATATAAAGAATTATGCGGATGTGGAGTTGGATTCAAACTCATCCATGCCATCTCAACTAAACTTGGCATACCAGATACTGCGTATCTACCTTACTTAGAATTAGTAGCAACGGCTATCGCTGCAGACATTGTGCCTATGACTGGCGAAAATCGACTACTCACATTTCATGGATTAAAACAAGTGAATTCAAATCCATCCATTGGCATAAAAGCACTAATAGAATTGAGTGGTTTAGTAGGTAATGTGAATATCACCAACCTCGGCTACATGATTGGACCACGCATAAATGCTGCAGGAAGAATGGACGATGCAAAAAAAGCGGTTTCATTATTTATTGAAACAGATAAAACCAAAGCTTTACATATCGCATCCCTATTGCAGATTGATAATAAATCGCGTAAAGAGACCGACACCCTTATTACGGAGGAAGCTATCATGATGATTGAAGAAAACCCAGAGGAGCAGCATAAAAAATCAACCGTAGTATACTCCCCTTCTTGGCACAAAGGAGTTATTGGAATTGTAGCCAGCAGACTGCTTGATAGATTCTACAAGCCTACTATAGTTTTTACAAAAAGCGGTGATGTGATTGCAGGCAGTGCAAGAAGTATTCCAGGCTTTAATATTCACGAGGGGCTTGAAGAATGCAAAGATCTGTTGATCGGATTTGGGGGCCATTATTTTGCCGCAGGTATGACTATGGAACCAGGAAACATAGAGGAATTTAAAAAGAAATTCAACGAAGTAGCCGCTTCTAAGCTAACGCCTAGCGACTTCATTCCTGTAATAAATATAGATGCAGAAGTTACGCTTGCAGAGCTTACTCCTAGTTTTTTTAGCATTCAAGAACAGATGGAACCATTTGGACCAGAAAATCTAAAACCAATTTATTGCGTTCGAAATGTAAACAACATTGGCTGTAAAATTGTGAAAGAGCATCATGTACGATTTGTTGTTGAACAGGATGGAATAATCTTCAATGGCATCGGATTTAACCTTGCCGAAAAATACATTACGATACCCCAAGAAGATACACTTGACTTAGTTTTCACGTTAGATGAAAACACCTACAATCAACAAACCTCCCTGCAACTAAAAGTAATTGACGTAGTATCTAGCCACACAAAAAAATAAGGCCCTTGTATTTGACATGGACCTTATTTATAAAATTAAATAATTAGCTTCTAGTGTGCTTGAGCACCCGAACTTAGAAGATCTATACTGCGTTGTATAAATTCAGTAAGGTAAGTCCCCTTCAGCATGCCTTGGGACAGCAAGGCAAGGTCTGCTAAATTTCGTGTTTGTTTCTGCTGGGATACTGTATCCTTATTTTTTAAAATAGCTTCATAAATTGGATGATTACCATTAACTGTAAGCAACACCTCGTCTGGCATGCTTGCATAAAAGCTACCCATCGGCCCACTCGAAGCAGCCATATCCTTCATCCTTCTCATAAACTCAGGCCTTGTTGCCACCACAGGTTGTACGTCCGCACTTAATCCCTTAATCTCCACGGTTAATGTCAACTCTGGTATCTTGAAATCAAAAAGATTCTTCAATGTTTCTTCTTCTTTAGAAGAAAGCACAGACTTGCTATCCTCTTGTTTATCGATTAAATTATCTGCAATGTCAGAGTCAACCCGCGTAAATTGAACATTCTCCCATTTGGACTCAATCTGACTTATAAAAGAGGCATCAACTAGCGTATCCATTTTTACAACTTTATACCCCTTAGATTCTGCTCCTTTCACAAATGCATCTTGCTGGATTGGATCTGTCGTATACAATACAACCAACTTGCCCTCTTTGTTTTTTTGGAGTACCTCAGTGGCCAACTTATATTCGTCAATTGTATAAAAAGTTTGAGAAGATGCGTCTTGCATTAGATGAAACTTATCCGCTTTCTCTCTAAATTTCTCGTCTGTAATCATGCCATATTTTACAAACAATCCTAAACTATCCCACTTCTCTTCAAACTCTTTTCTATCATTTCTAAAAATCTCATCCAATTTATCAGCCACTTTTTTAGTTATATGGCTATTGATTTTTTTAACATTAGGATCACCTTGTAAATAACTTCTGCTGACATTTAATGGAATATCTGGAGAATCAATAACCCCCTGTAATAACATTAAAAATTCAGGAACAATATCCTTTACTTCATCCGTAACAAAAACTTGATTGCTGTATAATTGAATTTTGTCTTTCTGAATTTCATACGACTGTTTAATCTTTGGAAAGTATAAAATGCCTGTTAGCGTGAAAGGATAATCAACATTAAGATGAATCCAAAACAATGGAGTCTCATTATAAGGATATAATAATTTGTAAAATTCTTCGTAATCCTTTGGGGTCAATTCTGCTGGTTTTTTTACCCATGCAGGGGATGTAGTATTAATCTGTTTGTCTTCAAAAAAGATAGGAACAGGTAAAAACTTACAGAATTTTTCTAGGATGTTTTTGATACGAAATGCATCCAAAAACTCTTCACTTTCACTATTGATGTGAAGCGTAATTGACGTACCTCGTTCATTTTTTTCTTTTGGTTGTAGCGTATATTCAGGACTTCCGTCACACTCCCAGATTACCGCTTCACTTCCCGCTTTATAAGATAGGGTATGCAAGTCCACTTTTTCACTCACCATAAATCCGCTGTAAAAGCCAAGTCCGAAATGCCCTATTATATTGGCTTCATTTTGACCCTTGTATTTTTGCAAAAACTCCTCAGCACTTGAAAAAGCGACTTGATTGATGTATTTGTCTACTTCTTCTCCAGTCATACCAATTCCTCTGTCAGAAATAGTTAGCGTTTTAGCCTCTTTGTCCAAAACAATGTCAATGCGCAACTCCCCCAATTCCCCGGTTGCTTCACCGGTGGATGCATATGTTTTCAATTTTTGGGTAGCGTCGACTGCATTAGCGATCAACTCTCTAAGAAAGATATCATGCTCACTATATAAGAATTTCTTAATAATGGGGAAAATGTTCTCCGTTTGAACACGGATTTGGCCTTTTTGCATAAGAATAATTTTCAGTAGGAGGTCAAAATGGATGCCATAAGTGATGCGCTGACAGGATGACACAGCTAAAAAGAAAGAATTTCATCATTAAATCAGAAAAAAAGAATATTTATTGGCCTCAAATAGCCTAAAATACTTACCTTCGCACCCCATTATCAAATCAAAAAAAATACAGGGTTTATGCAAAATTATGAATTGATGGTGATTTTTACCCCTGTTCTGAGTGAAGAGGACTTTAAAGCAGCTCAGAAGAAATTTGTCGATTTCATCAAATCTAATTCTGGTGAAATTGTACACAGCAACCCCTGGGGGTTGAAATCACTGGCCTACCCCATCCAGAAGAAGACTACGGGAATCTACTGGGTTATGGAATATGTAGCGCCATCCGACATGAATGAAAAGCTGAAGATTCAGCTCCTGCGTGACGAGCAGGTACTCCGTCACATTGTTATCAAACTCGATAAATACGCCGTCGAGTATAACACAAAAAAGAGAAGTGGTGTATCTACCGGAACCGAAAAAGCAGTGGAGGGCTAAAATCATGGCAAAAGCAAATGAGATCAAGTACCTGACAGCCATTAAAACCGAGAAACCAAGGAAGAAATTCTGCCGTTTCAAGAAATATGGTATCCGTTACATCGATTACAAAGACGGCGAATTCTTAAAGAAGTTCCTGAATGAGCAAGGCAAAATGTTGCCACGCCGCATCACAGGTAACTCTCTGAAGTATCAGCGCAAGGTATCTGAAGCCATCAAGCGTGGTCGTCAGATGGCATTGTTGCCATACGTAACAGATTTGTTGAAGTAGAACCTCCAACCTAATCACCTGATGGTGTGACAGTCCCCAAAACGGGATTGGAGTTGGTAAAACTTTTAAAAAGAAGATTATGCAAATTATTTTAATTCAAGACGTTAACAACCTTGGTGGATCAAATGAAGTGGTAACCGTAAAAAATGGTTATGCACGCAATTTTCTTATCCCACAAAAGTTCGCAGTAGAAGCCTCTACTTCAAACCTGAAACAACTTGAGGAGCGTCTCAAGCAAATAAGGAAAAAAGAAGAGAAAATGCTCGCTGAAATCAACAAGGTTATCGCAGCATTGCAAGAAGGTCCTGTAACCATTGGTGCCAAAACAGGTACAACTGGAAAGATTTTCGGTAGTGTTACCACTGTTCAGGTTGCTAAGGCAGTTCGTGAGCAGAAGGGATATGAGATCGATCGCCGTCGCATTCAATTACTTGATGAAATCAAGGAATTGGGAAGCTACAAGGCCAAGGTTGATTTCGGAAACGGAAACGAAACCGAAATTACACTCGAAATCATTGCGGAATAATATTAACGCACAACTTTATCAAGCCCCCTGTTTACAGGGGGCTTTTTTATTGCATACATTAATGGGATGAGATGCCATATCCTTCTCTCCCTGACTTTTTACCTTTTCTTGCTTAATCAGGTACAAGCCCTGCAATTCCAATTAATCACAAAAGATACTGGTTATATCAAATCATTTTGCTATCAAAGTCTTGAAAGAGAAATCAACAGGTATCAAAATATTGAAAAAAAAGGTGGATGGGGAAATATAAATTGGAAAAAGAAAACCATTCGATTGGGTGACAGCAATGAATTGGTGCATCATATCCGTAAGCGCTTGGCAATGACCGGTGAAACCAATACAAAAGACACCTCGAGCATATATGATAAAAACTTAGAAACAGATATCATTGGATACCAAATAAGAAATGGCTTGAAACCAGATGGGATAATAGGCATTGCAACGATGAAGGAATTGAATGTTTCCGTACAAGAAAGAATTTTTCAACTTAAACTGAATAAAGAAAGATGCCTTCAACTCCCTGAAGATTTTGGCGAGAAATATATCCTGGTAAATATTCCGGCATTTGAGTTAATAGCAATGAAAAATAAATCTATTGTATTCAAAAGCAAAATCATTACGGGAAAAACTACCAACAAGACGGCCATATTTAATGGTACAATG
>CAJBBV010000152.1 GCA_903951405.1 uncultured bacterium | reverse complement strand
GTTTGGCTAACCATACGCAATCAAAAAGACGAGAAAGAATTTGAACAACAACTTAACAATGACATTAAAAAAGATCATTCAGATTCCGACGACCCGGAAGCAGATGAAATAGTTTAGCCATTTTATAAAAATTGAAGTCTACTTTTTCTTTAACACAGATAAATACTCCAACAAATTAGCCATGTCCTGCGCACTCATTTGTTGATGCAAATTGGCTGTCATCATCGACTGCGGCACTTGATTCAAGGACTTAATATTATTTGTCTTAATAGTCATTTTTCCTCCACCAGGAAATTTTAATTCCATATCACTATCTGTCTTGCTAGTTACAATACCCATTACCGTAGCACCATCCTTCATCTCTACCTCCCAACCTTCGTAACCAAAACTTATCCCGGCAGAAGGATGAACAATCGCATCTAATAAACTTATCTTAGGCAACTTAGCCCCTATCTCTGAAAGGTTAGGACCATAATCATTCCCCTCTAAATTTACCTTGTGACAAAGAATACAGGCACTAGAGAAAACTTTTTTTCCAGCTACTACATTTCCCTTCAAGGCTTGCAAATCAGCCATCGTAGGTTCCTTTTTTTCGCCCTCTTTGATAGCTTGAGCTGGTAAATAAGCTGCTGCCTCCTTTCTTACTGATTCACGCGTAGAACCTGATACACTAAATACAATATCCGAAACTAATGAAGCGGGAACTTTCTTGTTTTTTAACAACTGCATTGCCCTAGTTTCTCCAGTTCTACTTCTACCGATTGTGCTAGCAGCTATCTTTCTTAATGGCAATGAATTTTTATCTGACAATACAACGTTTTGAATTAAATCTATCGACTCAGTAGTTCCTACCAAACCTAGCACGGCTAATAAACCTTTCTGTTGCTCCAAATCATTTCCATTCATCACTTTCGAAATTGGTTCGGTTCCACAAAGTTGTAATAATAAAGTCGCCGCATTTTTGTTCACCGTTCTTGCCAGCACTTGCGTAGACAATTTCAATAAATTTTCACACTGCGATTTCACTTCGTATTTGCTAACTAATTCTATATAATGGTCCGTTCCATACAAGGATTGCAATACTTCTGTCAGCGCATTTTGTGCCAAGGGAGAGCCAGTGACCGATGCCACATCGAGCGTGCTTAATACCACTCTATTCAGTGCCAAATCATGCGAAGTATTATTGGCAATCATTTTTAACAACAAGTCCGATTTGTTAGCTCCCTCATTAAAATCAAATGCACGGAAATATCTTGCCCTGTTTTTAAAAGTCTCTTTGCTATCCACCGCCAATGAAGCTAAATATGGAAGTGATACCGATGATCTTGCTCGCCACACAATATCACGAGCGCCTGCAGTGAGCAGTGGATTCTTTACTAAGGTTAAATAAGTTTCAAAAAAACGATCCCACTGTCCTGCTGCACCTATTCCCAAAGCTTCCAAATACCAACGATCTTTTCCATCATGCTGCGCAGCCAGAGTAGCCCATAATACCGCTGCTTCTGGAGAATTATTGTGACGCAAGCTTACCGCACATTCCCGACGGACTTGTGGATCCGCATCTTTTACTAAAAAACGAATCGCTTCCATAACGCCAATGCCTAGTTGCTTTGATGCCCTAATACCAATGATGCGCAAATTAGGATCAGTTGATCGGAGTGCTTGCTGAATATATTTATTGGCATCTACATTATATTGATTCATTAAGGCCCAAAACGCTCTTGCCTTCATTCTTGAATTAGGTGAACTATTCCAGCATTTCTCTAACGCTGGCGTGGCAGCGGTTCCCATTTTTTTCAATGCAGTAAAGGCATGATGCCTTACACTCAAATTAGGATTTTGTAAAGCGGCTACTGCACTACTGGCTGATTTATAATCATAGGTAGGAATCTTATACTTTGAAGCCGGCGGAGCTACTCTATAAATTCGACCGCGTACTTGATCACCTGCCTGATGCCCGCCTACGCCTGGATCGTACCAATCTGCAATAATCAAAGATCCATCCGGTGCAACACATACATCCGATGGCCTAAACCACTGATCATTTTCTCCTTTCACAACATTTACGATGGAAGCGCTATAACCTGCTCCATTTTTTTTCACTGGATAGGCACGCACTACATTTGGTCCAGCATCGCAATGTATCAGTTGATTTTGAAACTGAGCAGGTAATAAGGATCCTTCATATACAATCAATACTGTGGGAGAGC
>CAJBBV010000151.1 GCA_903951405.1 uncultured bacterium | reverse complement strand
TTTCTATCAGCCATTTTAAAAGCATGCAAAATGGAGTTACACGAGGTAAATTTAATTTGCTGCAAATCCAGCAATTGCCCTACATACCAAGAGCTGAACTCTACGTTATCTCCAAAAAATATTATTGCCTTTGGCTTAACCCCAAAAGATATTGCCCTTCCAATGCTTTTTCCTGCATTTCAAATACAGTCGTTTGAAAACGTAAAATATACCATAGCTCCCTTGCTTGAAGAAATCGAGCAGGATAAGAGCCTTAAAATGAAGTTATGGGGAACACTTCAACAACTTTTTTAAGTATGCCTAAAAAAATAATTTTCGCTTCCAACAATCAGCATAAAGCCGATGAAATAAGAAGAATACTAAGCAGCGATTATGAAATTATCACACTAAAACAAGCCGGGATCGATATCGATATCCCAGAACCACACGATACCTTTCAGAAAAATGCGGATGAAAAATCAAGCACTATTTATAACATGTTGAAGACCGACTGTTTTGCAGAAGATAGTGGGCTAGAAGTTGAATCCCTTAATGGATTACCTGGCGTTTACTCAGCTCGGTATTCAGGAGAGCATGGAAATGATAACGCAAATATGGAGAAACTGCTTAATGATCTGAAGCCTAGCCTAGACAGAACTGCTCAATTTAAAACAGTTGTCTCCCTGATGCTTGATGGCAAGGTGTATAACTTCGTGGGCACCTGCAGCGGATCTATCGCAACGGAGCCCCGAGGCAACAACGGATTTGGATATGACCCAATTTTCATACCAACAGGCTACGACAAGACATTTGCAGAATTAAATAGGGATGAAAAAAATGCGATGAGTCACCGAAAAAAGGCCATCACACAAATGATCGATTTTCTGAATACGCATCAACACAAATAATTTATTGAACATTTATCCGATGCAAGGCAACCATTTAGAGACAGATTCCGACATAATAGAAGGCTGTATTTTAGGAAACCCTAGAATGCAAAAAATGTTATACGACAAATATTCACCTAAAATGTATAGTGTCTGTCTACGTTATGCTGGAAATGAAGAAGATGCCAAAGACATACTTCAAGATGGATTCATAAAGGTATTCACCAACATTTCTAAGTTCAAATCACTTGGGTCATTTGAAGGATGGATAAGGAGAATAATTGTAAATACCGCCATTGAACAATTTAGAAAGAAGAATAAACTATACTCATTAAGCGATGCCACAACAGAGGATAAAATCGAAAGTGATGACGCCCCCATATTCAATCAACTTGAAACTAAAGAATTGCTAAACCTCATCAAAAGCTTACCTAGCGGATACCGATCCGTCTTTAACCTCTATGCCATCGAAGGATATACCCATAAAGAAATAGCTGAATTAATGGATATATCAGAAGGCACAAGTAAATCGCAATACTCAAGAGCGAAAGCATTATTACAGGACAAAATAAAATACCATAACCATCAAAAATAATTTTATCATGGAATGGAGAAATAATATTAAGAAGTTTGAAAGTCCAGCTGATGAAGAAAATTGGAATGAAATAGAAAAAAATATCGCCAAAGAAGCTACCTCCATGTACCATATTGAAGTTGCCCCACCCGAGTCTTGCTGGGAATCAATTTCAGAAACATTAATTCAGAAAAACAAAAAACAACCAATTTCAATTCGCATGAGATATGCAGCCATCTTTATAGGAATACTATTGATATCGGCTGCTACAATAAATACCTCTTTTAGAGACTCAATACTGAATGCATTAAATGGTGCAAATATAAAAGCTGCCCTACCCAATGCTAACGACTACTTGAATCAACCTAATTCAAAAGACACTTCAGCAGAGCAAAATATAAAATACCAAGACTCAACACCTTCAAGCCCAAAGTAAATTTCCTTTTAAGCCAACACAATGAGAGTAAAGAAATTCATCTCGCCACAACCATATAACTACAACACAAAAATCACTATACAGATTGGTGATATTAATTATGGAGGACATGTTGGAAATGAGCGTTATTTGCTTTTTGCACAAGAAACCAGAATGCGGTTTCTCAAAACATTGGGACTTAGCGAAGTGAATTTTGGACCGTATGGCCTAATTCTTGCTGAAGCGGGAATTGAATATTTAGCTGAGTTATTTCAAGGAGATGAGATAACCATATCAATAGCAATAGATAATATCACGAGGGCTTCATTTGACTGTTACTATAGCATTGAAAAAAATCAAGGAGAAAAAACAATTGTTGCAGCCTATATTAAAACAAGTATGATTTGCTACGACTATACTGAAAGAAAAGTAAAATCGATACCAGAAGACATACGTAAAAAATTAACTGAACTCAATCAGACAACCTAATTAGATTTCATTCCAAATTTCCCAGGAGGCCTCTGCTTGATCAACAAGCATATCTGATCCATTTTCAATTACTGCTCCCATTTTTTCTCCCGATGCCAAAAATTTTGTTTTAGTAGGATTGTATACTAAATCAAACAAATAATGTGAAGCATTAAGAAATTGATACGGAATAGCTGGACAGTCCTCTACGTTAGGAAACATGCCTAACGGTGACGTATTAACAATAAGGGTATGAGAAGACAACAGCGTTTCGTCAATTTCTTCATATGTAATTGTTTCGGCTGTTTTGCTTCTACTAATCTTAATGAATGATATAGCAAGCTTATTTAGCACATATTGAACTGCTTTGGAAGATCCGCCCGTTCCAAGTATTAATGCTTTAGTATGATGGGGTTTTAATTTTTTCTTGAGTGATTTTTCAAAGCCAATTACATCCGTATTATAGCCGACAAGCTTGCCTTCTGATATTTTAATACAATTGCATGCCCCTATAGCTTCTACTACAGGGCTCAAATCGCTCAAGTATGGTATCACTTTCTCCTTGTAGGGTATCGTCACATTCAAGCCAACTATCGCTGGATATTCAGCCAATAAACTGGGCAGCTCTGAAATTTCTGCGATTGGATATAATTCATAAGACACCTCTGCGATTGACTCGCGAAGAAATTTCTCAGTGAAGTATTTTTTTGAAAATGAATGTGAGAGAGGGTATCCAATGAGGCCATATTTTTTCATCCCTATGTATTTCACTTATCTAGGAAAAGACTAAATGTATCCCCACGCAAACCAACACGCATGGCTTCAAGAGCAATCACTTCGGTTGGAGATATGTTTCCTAAATTAACATTAGCACCAAGCAATTGTATGAAATAAAGTTGTTGCGCTTTTTGAGGAGCTTCCCAAAGTATTTTTTCTTCAGGGATTTGAGTTAAGATCTCTTGTACCAGTCCTTCGCGCACTTCCCCACTGCCACGATAGATTCCCACATTACCAGCTTCCCGAGCTTCAGCAATAACATAGGTTGATCCAGCATTCAATTCTGCGCGCATTAATTCAATCCATTTATACGGAGGTATTATATGTTCTGCGTCCTTACTACCTACTTCACTTAATACGGTAGCAAATGCAGCAATCTTCTCAATAAATCCACATTTTTCAGCATGCGGAATAGTAATTGAACCATCACTCACTTCAATATAGTCAATCTTATAATCCTTACACAGTGCCAAATAATCATCAAATTGATTTCTAATCAAAAACGCCTCAAAAAGGGTTCCACCAAAATAAACTGGAATATTAGCAGCCTGATATACCTCAATTTTCTCTCTCAATTTTGGCGTAACAAAAGATGTTCCAAACCCAAGCTTAATCATGTCCACATGTGGAATAGCATTTTCAACAAACAGTCTTGCTTGTTCGAGGGTAAGCCCTGTATCCATAACCATGTTAACACCTTCTTTCCTCGGTTTGGTGTTTCGAACTGGCATTTGAGTTAAGCTGAAATTCATTGGTATTCTTTAATTGTATGCAAAAATACGAAAGAGGGGATGAATTGCCATCATCTAAATTAAGACACTTAAGAATCTTTCTTTCGCTTGTACTTTATGATAAGTTCAACAACTTGTGGATACTTTATAGAGGAAGGATAAAGTTTAAGAAAATGCTTTAAAAATTTGGGGTCCTTAGAAAGGGCCTCTTCCAAAATAACAAATCCATCTTTTAATTTTCCTTGTGCAATTAAAACAGCACTGGTATAAAATAAGAATGCCGGTTTTTCACCTGCTTTAATCTGAGCAAACTGGATCTGTCTTTCAGCTTCTGCAAATTGACCATTTTCAAACAATGTGCGTATCAATACTTCCCACCCCTTAACACTTTTAGGTTTAAGTTGAACTAAAGTCAAGAAAAAATGCACCGCTTCCTTCCCCTTTCCAACGTTAACCAGACACTCCCCCATAGCAAGATTTGCTTCAGGCTGCTGCTGTTTAAAGCGAAGTGCCATTTCCAAATACTTTATGGCTTGACTATATTTTCCATCAAGCATATAGGCTCGGGCAATCTTTTCAAAAAGTTGAGGATTTTCTGGATTTAAGTGAGACGCTTTTCGATAATAAAATCGTGCCTGGGCGTAATTTTTAATTTTCTCATAACAATACCCAATGGCTTGATAAATTAAGTCTTCAGGCCTTGCGAGTTCAATCACTTTTTCTAAACTCTCAATCGCCTCTTTGTAACGGTGAAGTCTCATCAAAGCATCGGCCATATTTCGATAGGCATAATCAAATTTTTCATTAATCACAATGGCATATTGATAAGCGTCTATGGCTTTTTCAAATAACTTTAAACCTTGATAGGCTGCAGCCAAATTGAACCAAGCCAACTCATTGTAGGGGCTTTCCTCAATAATTGCTAAGTGAATCTGAATACTCTCCTCATTTCTCCTAGTGAAATCTGTCCAAAAACAAATCTTATACAACGCCTCCTCATTATTCGGATCATACTCTAAAATCAACTTAAGGCAATCAAATATTTTTTCAAATGCCTCATAATCATCATATACATCCGCTAATTCAAAAAGCAAATCAATCCGCTCCTCCCCTTCAAAATAGGTGATCGCTTCCTCTAAGATAGCAACAGCCATATCTTGTTTATCCAAAGCCAAATAGGCATCAGTTCGAAGAATGTAAATGTCAATGTCATTTTTATCAAGAATTTCTGCCTTATCGAGCAATGAGAGCGCTTTTTTATAATGCCGAGTGGCGATAAGTAAATCTGCTTTTTTAACCAACAAAGTTGATGAATAGGGGAATTGTGAAATCCCCATATCGGCAGCCTCTAATGCACTAGGAATAGAATCCTGATCATCAAAATGATCTATAATCCGCTCAAATGACTCCTCACTGATATATGCAACACCCTTCCCGCTTCGAAGTTTTTCGAACTGAGACAACAGGTCCCTGATGTCTTCATTTTCTGGCAAACGGGGCTCTCCTTGAGTATTCATCCTATTGTGTAATTTACCAAAATAGGATTAATTTATTAACACAATACAATAAAATATACATTTCGATGTTTTTAGATTAGAAATCAGCATAAAAGACTTGCTTTTACCAATATGAACTGTTAAATTTGCATTATGATAACCTTGAAACATAAATCTTCTAAACGCTTAACATACGCAATCTTGACGTTTGTATTGTTTATTGGAGTAGCTCAAGTTGTTATGGCGGTTGACGGTATCATCATAAAAGCTAAATCATCCAAGGCTAGTTTTTCCAATATGAAAAAGAATCTAAGCCTAACCTTACATTCTGGTTTTACATACCACGACAATAAATCATTTGGGTTTAAGAAGGCAGATAAAGAACATGGCTTTAATACAATTATTGCCTACCAAAAGGGGAATATAACTTACATGCTTCCTTACAAAAACAAGGCCATCCTACAGAAATTTAAGACTCCCCAGAAGCCTCCAATTCGCTAATTTTTAGCCTTTACACTTTCTTCAAAGTTCAAGATTCTATATCCGGAATTTGGTATCTCAAATTTTTGAATAGGCACTGGATCATAATTCAATGATTCCGCTACATAATTTACGATTGAGTTCCCTAACGTAGATTGATATTCCAATACAACGCCCTGCAATTGTTCAAATTGAAGTTCCATGTTTGCATTTTCAGGTATTAATTGATCGGCAAAGTATACATCAAGAGTACTCCCGTCAGGTAAACTAGCGGTTGCCCTCTTACAGGAATAACCTAAAATTTGCTTACGCTCGCTGGTGACAAGAAAAACGACAGTACCTTTTTTCCGATTTTTAGAGTCCCATTGCGCATGATTCATTGGAGTCATAATACGTTGCTGACCATACTCTTTTAGGATTGCTCCTAATCCCTCTTTATCATCATAAATGGTTATGGTTCTTCCTAGAGAGCTCATGATTTCCGAACGATAATGTCCCCCTCTAATGAATTGAATCATTTTTGTATCCCCCTTAGACTTTACTCCATTTGCTATTGAAACGATATTAAACACTAAGCTCCCCTCTGAAAATCGTTGCTGAGCAATACTCGACAAAGAGCTTACTATAAAAAATAAAAAAAATATTTTTTTCAAGAATGACATATAGAAGAAACTGTTTCTATATAAAATTAACGCTATTCAAAATGAATAGCGTTAATTTATGTTAAAGATTATTTCGAATTATTTTTTCGTCTTATTCTTCAAGTCGTCGACTTTCTTTTGAGTTTGCTGCATCTGTTCTAATCGCTCTTGCCATTTAGATTTGGAACGAGGTTTCTTACGATTAGTGTCAATTTCAGCAAGGATCTTATTGTGATCAATTATATAACGCTGTATAATAAACTGTAGTGCTAATGTAATCACATTCGATACAGTGTAATACCAGGTGAGTGCAGAAGGAAGACCGTTAAAAATTCCAAGTAACATAATTGGGAATATATAAGGCATGTATTTCATTGCTGGATTCCCTTGATCAGGAGTCATGCTCATGCTATATAAAGAAGTCAAAAAGCTGGTCAATACAGCCAACACCGTAAACATAGAAAGATGACTTCCGAGACCGGGGATATTAAATCCCCACGTCAATACTGCATCATAAGAAGAAAGATCATGCGACCACCAAAATGATACTCCCCTCAAATGAATATTAGAATTAAAGAAACTATATAAAGCGAAGAAAATTGGAATCTGAAGTAGTGCAGGAATGCACCCTCCTAATGGATTTACACCCGCTACACGATACAATTTCATTTGCTCCATGCTATACGTCTGCTGGTCATCCTTATACTTCTGCTTCAAGACATCAAGTTCAGGCTTCAAGGCCTTCATCTTGGCACCACTCACATATGAAGAATAGACCAAAGGAGAAGTAATTAATCGAATTGCAATGGTGAGCAACATGATTGCTAGCCCTAAACTTGTTAAATAATGACTGAAAAATTCAAAAACAGGTAATACAATCCAGCGATTGATATATTTAACAAATGCGTAAAACCCTTGGCCAAGATTGACCATGTCCTCAAGATCCATTTTATACTTCTTAAGGATTGAGAAATCATTTGGACCTATATATATTTTGAAAGGAATGAGTGTTTGAGAAGTTGCAGGAAAAGTAGACCGTAAATTGGCAATGGATTGTGCAACTATGCGTTGAGAATCAGCAGGCACTCTGCAGGTTACTTCTGCAAAGCTAAATCCATTCTGTGCGATGATTGTGGTGTTGAAAAACTTCTGCTTAACACCAAACCATTTCAATCCATTTTCCCAGGTTTTATTCAGCCCATCAGACATGGTGAAATAATCAAACCCATCAGCCCCCATAAGTCCCAATTGTGTTTCACGTTTTTCAGTACTTATATCGCGCTCTTGTTGATCTGCTTGTACCTGCCAAAGTAAATTGACGGAATTTCCTGTAAATAATTTATCTGATCCATTGGCGAATAGATCCCACTCAAACATATACTCACCCTTTTTTAATCGATAACGATGTTCGATTGATCTACCGGTAGAATCTGAAAGGGTGAATTTTAAAGATGTTGCCCCTTCTTCCGTTTTTTCAATAGTAGATGCAGTAAAGAATAAATCAGCCGTATTTGATGTTTGATTATTCCCTGTATTAATTGAATAAGAAAGTTTATTGAAATCATTTGATAATAAGGTCACATTACCCGAATCACCAGATGCGTATTGCTTTAGTCTTACAGACTTAGGCTGACCACCTTTGTTGGTAAAAACGATTGAAACAACATCGTTTTCCAACGTCAAAAATGACTCTGATGCAGCACCATTTTGCTGAAAGGTTCCAGGAACTATAACTTTTACCTGTGGACTATCGATTAATTTAACCCCGCTTTCAGGATCTTGTATAGTAGGGACAATGGCTGCCATGGAATCCTGCAAATGCTTCTGTTTTGCCTCCAATTGAATTTGTCCTTGACGCGTAAAGTAAAAATATCCAATCAAAAGGATACCTAACAGCACAATACCAATTACTGAACTTTTTTCAAATTTCATGTGATTTCAAGTTGAGGGGGCAAAGGTAATGAAGGGAATTGAATTCAAGGTTAATTTGAAACCAACCTAGGTATGAAGGAACTTACAGCAAAGGGGGCCAGTGTAACCTCTGTCTACATTTATACAATGGCTTTTCTCTTGCTAAAGGCTTTGGCCGCTTTTACAAAATGGACAAACAGCGGATGAGGCGCCTCCACCGTGCTCTTCAACTCTGGATGATATTGAACTCCGATAAAAAATGGATGGCCGGGAATCTCAACTATCTCAACCAAATCAGTTTCAGGGTTAATCCCACTCGCTTTCAAGCCCGCTGCCTTAAATGATTCTTTGTAATCGTTATTAAATTCCCAACGGTGACGATGGCGTTCCGAAATCACCTCTGATTGATATACCTCATAAGCAAGTGAACCTTTCTCGATTTTGCACGGATAACTTCCTAATCTCATAGTTCCGCCCTTGTTGGTGATGTTCTTTTGACCTTCCATCAAATCAATTACAGGATAAGGTGTGTTCGAATCCATTTCAGTTGAGTGAGCACCAGCCAAGCCAACTTTATTTCGTGCAAATTCGATAACAGACATTTGCATACCTAAACATATACCAAAAAATGGCAGTGCATTTTCACGTGCATATTGTACTGCAAGAATTTTACCATCGATGCCACGGTGACCAAATCCGGGGGCGACCAATAAACCATCTAATCCATTTAATTTTGATTCGACGTTTTCAGTATCGATGAATTCACTATGAACATTCACGATATTCACCTTACACTCATTCATTGCTCCTGCATGAATGAATGCTTCTAGGATTGACTTATAGGCATCTTGCAACTCTATGTATTTTCCAATTAGACCTATATTAACTTCTGATTTGGGATTGTTTAATTTAGAAAGAAACCCTTTCCAAATAGTCAAATCTGGTTCAGGATACCATGTTATGTTTAGTTTCTTCAAACAAATAATATCGAGCTGTTCCTGTTGCATGAGTAATGGAACCTCGTATATACTACTAGCATCTGCTGCTTCAATGACAGCATCTGTTTTTACATTACAAAAAAGAGCCAACTTGGCCTTCAACTCATTAGATAACGGATGTTCTGTTCTACACACCAAAATATCCGGATGCACTCCATTTTCACTCATCATCCTTACACTATGCTGGGTAGGCTTGGTTTTTAATTCTTTTGCTGCCCTTAGATACGGGATTAATGTTAGGTGCACCACTAGACAATCATCTTCAGGTAATTCCCATTGCAACTGACGAACAGCCTCTATAAATGGTAAACTTTCGATATCCCCTACAGTACCCCCTATTTCAGTGATGATAATGTCAAAGCCTTCTTTTGCCAGAAGCTGCATTCTCCGTTTAATCTCATCTGTAATATGTGGAATGACCTGTACTGTTTTACCTAAGAAAGCACCTTCTCTTTCTTTATTGATTACTGTTTGATAAATTCTTCCTGTTGTAACATTATTTGCTTGTGATGTAAATGTATTAAGGAAACGTTCGTAGTGCCCAAGATCCAAGTCAGTTTCTGCGCCATCCTCTGTAACAAAACATTCCCCATGTTCATATGGATTCAATGTTCCTGGATCAACATTTATATATGGATCGAATTTTTGGATAGTCACTTTAAATCCTCTTGCTTGCAATAGCTTAGCCAATGAAGCCGCAATGATGCCCTTACCCAATGAGGATGTAACACCGCCAGTAACAAATACATACTTTGTCATATACTAGATCTCCTGTTAAATGAATCCTGAAATCAGGTTTTGGTCCGTTGATAATATAAAAAAAAATGGACCAGCAGAAAGTAATTAAATAACTTAAAGAGGTCATGCAAATTTACCATTTATTTATCTTCTAGAAAAGAAATGATGTTCATGTGGATAATTTTAATATCCTAAATTCGTGAGATTGAAGTCAGCCTCATTTATCAGCATAGTATTAAACAGTAGCCTATATGGTATTCACAGCCCTTAGGGTCAGCTTTTTGACCTTGACAATGTTCATTTGTATCGAAAAATCTGTTGGCCAAAAAATAGTGCCTGTAAGAGAAGAACCAAGGCATATTCCAGTACTAACGAATAAATATATTAGAGTTATAAGTGCCGAAATAGGAGATGGCGATACTAGTTTATTCCACATTCACGAAACTCCCTCCGCATTTATATTTCTAACTGATGTTAGCTATGACAACCAAGTACTCAATACCCCTTGGCAAAAATTGGATTCTAAAAAAGGCTATGCATGGTACGCTAGTTACCAAACTGGTGGAGTCACCCATCGTGTTGGAGTACCTCATAACCTTAGATTACATGCATACGACATAGAACTCCTCTCCAAATATGCCATAACAGAAAACCCTGCCTGGGAAAGACTTCCTTACGATACTGCGTTTGTATCTGATCGATGTGTAGGCTATAAAATTGAGCTAACTAATGAAAATCCAACTATCCAATTTTCAGGAAGAGGTCCAATTATAGCCATTATGGTATCTGGAGAAGAAGTCACAATTACTCAACCAGAAACTCGCGTTAAAATTGGATTAGAAGAAGAAGACTATGGATATATTCGCCCTGTTTACCCATGCACAATAAAAATCAATGGAGGGGATAAAGCTACCCTAGTGCTATTTGAAATACGTTAGATTGAAACATGCCGGAACAACACATCATACTTGAAGACAATCGTGCTAAATTAACTTTATTAACTACCCAGGACTATTCTCACCTCCTACACTTTGCAATAAACGAGCCTTCACTATGGAAATATTCGTTTGAGCAAGTAACTGGTGCGGAGAACTTCAGAAATTATGTTGACAAAGCAATTCAAAAAGCAGCAATACACGCCGAAATCCCATTCATTGTTTTTGATAAACTAGTTTCAGCATTTGCTGGATCCACGAGATTTTACGACATCAATACACTACAAAAAACAATCAAGATTGGATATACGTGGTATGGAAAAGCTTTTCAAGAAACGGGTATCAATCGTCATGTAAAATTTATGATGCTTTCATTTGCATTTGAAGAACTGGAAATGGAAAGAGTATCCTTTGAGGTCAACACCCAAAATGAAAGAAGCATCAGGTCTCTTGAAAAACTTGGCTGTCAGTTTGAAGGAGTGTTGAGGAATACACACTACAATATAGATGGCACCAGAAGAGATTCAGCAGTATTTAGCATTCTCAAGCATGAGTGGGCCAATGATACCAAAAAAAAGATACAATCCTTACTGAAGCTAGCAAGTGAGTAAAAAGAATGAATTATTTATGACGCCATATGCTTGTCAAGCACTTCACAGTATTGCTTATGCCATGAGCTTACCTTTCCCCAACTCTCAGCAGCCACTAAAACATCATTTCCTTTTACTGAACCAAGCTTGATACAGCTTGACGTATTAGCGCTCATTGCTTTTTCAAATGCACCTAGGTTTTCTTGCGACACTGACACTACAACGCGACTTTGAGATTCACCAAACCAAAACGCGTCTGGACGAATGGATAAATCCAGTTGATTTACATCAAATCCAAGTCCTTGCACAAACGCACTTTCAAGTAATGTAATAAACAGTCCACCCTCACTTATGTCGTGTGCAGAAACAATCAACTTACTTTTTATGAGTGATAACAATTCTTGTTGTAAGGCAAATTCATCTTCAAGATTAAAATGGGGAACTGGAGAGAATTCAACGCCGCAGATTTTATGAAGATATTCTGATGATCCAATATCATTGGTTGATTTTCCAATCAAATAAATGGTATCCCCTTCATTCTTGAAGCCCAATGTCATTTTATCTTCATCAGAATCCAATAATCCGACCATTCCAATTGTAGGCGTAGGATAAACAGCCCCATCTGGATTTTGATTGTAAAAACTAACATTACCACCTGTTACTGGTGTATCAAACTTAAGACAAGCCTCACCCATTCCTTTGATTGCATATACGAACTGATAATACACTTCAGGATCATATGGGTTTCCAAAGTTCAGGCAATTGGTAACGCCTAATGGGGTACCCCCACTACATACAATATTTCTAGCTGCTTCACTTACCGCTATCATAGTTCCTTGGTATGGATCAGCATATACATATCGACTATTGCAATCCGTTGTTATGGCCAATGCTTTACCTGTTTCTTTAACCAATACCACAGAAGCATCACTTGGCTGATTTGTTGAAGTATTTCCAGTACCAACCATGCTGTCATATTGGTTATACACCCAACGCTTACTGGCAATATTCGGAATAACAACCAGCTGTTCGGCAATGGATTTCAAATCCGATGGAACAGAAATAGATGCTGGATCAAATGCATTGATATGCTTAAAATATTCTGGACGAACATAGGTCCTTTCATATACTGGCGCACCTCCACCCAATACTAAACTTTCTGCAGGCAATTCAGCCTCGAGCTGGCCATTCATATAGAACTTCAACAAGCCATCCAATGTAACTTCCCCAATTTCTGAACATGGCAAGTCCCACTTTTCAAAAACATCAAGCACTTCTTGTTCTCTTCCTTTTTTTACTACCATCAACATGCGCTCTTGACTTTCACTCAGCAAAAGTTCCCACGCTTTCATATTCTGTTGACGCTTTGGTACTTTATCCAAATCAATGCGCATACCAACTCCACCCTTTGCACTGGTTTCTGCCGTTGAACAAATGATTCCTGCTGCACCCATATCTTGCATACCAACAAGTGCCCCTTGGGGTATCAATTCAATACATGCTTCGAGTAACTTTTTTTCCTGAAATGGATCACCCACTTGAACAGATGGAAGATCCTGGGCACTATCTGCCGTAATATCAGCTGAAGCAAACGAA
This sequence comes from uncultured bacterium, assembly GCA_903951405.1. Lineage (GTDB taxonomy): Bacteria > Bacteroidota > Bacteroidia > Chitinophagales > Chitinophagaceae > Pollutibacter. The sequence continues at coordinate 12,627 of CAJBBV010000151.1, read as the reverse complement.
GCACCACCAATTCCATCTTTTCCAGTAGCTGACCCAACAATAAATACCGGATTGCCTTCGCCTTCAGCAGTTGCACTAACCGTTTGTCCAATTTTTACAATGCCAACACTCATGGCATTAACTAATGGGTTGGTATGATAACAATTTTCGAAATACACTTCACCTCCAACAGTTGGAACACCAAAACAGTTTCCATAATGTCCAATGCCGGCAACGACACCTTTTAGCAAGTGCTTTGTTTTATCATCATTAATATTTCCGAATCGAAGCGAATTCAATGCTGCTATTGGCCTTGCTCCCATTGTGAAAATATCTCTATGAATTCCACCTACTCCTGTTGCGGCACCTTGAAATGGCTCAATGGCTGATGGATGATTATGTGATTCTATTTTAAACACTACACCGTATCCATCACCGATATCTGCAAGACCTGCATTTTCTTCACCGGCTTTTACAAGTAATTTATTCCCTTCCCTTGGAAGCGTTTTTAGCCAACGAATGGAGTTTTTATAACTGCAATGTTCGCTCCACATCACAGAATAGGCAGCCAATTCATTAAAGTTAGGTACACGACCAAGAATTTTTTTAATGCTTTCGAATTCGTCGGGAAGTAAGCCAAGTTGTTTCGCGGTATCAACAGTTGTATCCATAATTTTTTAAGATGCCCAAAGGTAATTAAAAATATGAAGGGTGATAAAAGGCAAACAGAAAAGAGAATAAAAATATACCATTGGGTGAAATCAGTCAATTAATATAGCACCTTATTTGATTGATTTTTTCACTTTTGATAGACTCTCACATAATCAACAGTAAATACGTCTGGAAAGGTTGCTTTTCTCATTTATTTTTTATCGTTTGGTAGTTCCATACTTAAAATAATATACTCTTCGATGTGAGATACCCCATCCATGACTTCATAGAATTTAAGACCGTCGATATAAAAAACATATTTTTCTGGAGTCCATTCCAAACCAAAGGTGTGAAAGCCTGTACTTAGCCCGTTGAGGTAGCTTTGCATACCATGTGTAGTATGTTGACCCTTGCCATAGGGGCCCCAATGAACATTATGGGAGGCTATGTCTGGTCCTAATTTTTTAAAAAACTCCATGATATCAACTTCAGCACCATGCAGCATAGGGTTGTCGCCCTCTGAAAGCTTTGGAGATTGCAACCAAAAGGCTCCCCATACTCCAGGAGAACTTTGCAGTTGTGCGCGACACTCATAATATCCAAATTTGGGCATGTATAAATCTTGCGTCCCAACTGCACTGATTAACGTTGAATCTCCATGCTTAAGAGCGAATAATTTCAACACCCCCTCTTCAACTTTTACTGCCTCCGCTGAAACATAACCAAGAGCGCGCTTACCAATACCATGAACTCTCCATTTTGTTTGATCCAACTCATTCCCCAGAAACTCATCCTCCCAAACCAATGTATACCCGGAATCAAGGGGGGTAAAAACGGAATCAGACATTGGTCCTTGTGCAGGCCGCTGTGCAAAAGAGTGAAAAAATGAAAAAACAAAGCAGTAAAAACATATATAATATTTTATCATATGTATGACTTTGTAGTTAAAATTGAAAAAGAGTAGTATACAGCAAGTGAATATATGGATTGAATTGCATGGAACTATAAAACAATCAACCCCCATTAACATATTATAATTATTTATATACATTAGATTTAATGACTTTTCGCTTAAAATTTAGATGCTTCTAAAAAAAATATGCAGATTTTTTTCACATGTAGAGAAAAAATATAAAGAAACGGAATAAAATACTTGACATTCCCATAAATTTTAATGACTTTTGTGCCATCTAAAATCAACAAAATTATGGAGTCACTACGTTTCAAAGCCATTGACAACTTAACCTCTACGAAGGAAGGGGTTAGGGTAGAAAGTCCTGCCAAAATCACAGCGATTTTTGGTGAAAGTGTATTCACGTTAAAAACAGCAAGAGAATTTTTGAGCGATGATGCTTACAAAAGTTTAGCCAATTCAATTAAATCGGGCCAAAAGATTGACAGAAATGTAGCAAATTATATTGCTGCAGGAATGAGACAATGGGCACAAGCAAAAGGCGTAACACATTATACACACTGGTTTCAACCATTAACTGGAACTTCAGCTGAAAAGCATGATTCATTCTTTACCTTAAAGTCTGATGGTTCTGCAATTGAAGAATTCGATGGTAATGCACTTGCCCAACAAGAGCCTGATGCATCATCATTCCCAAGTGGTGGTCTTCGTGCAACATTTGAAGCACGTGGGTATACTGCATGGGATCCAACTTCGCCAGCGTTTATCATGAACATTGGAACTGGTCTTACGCTTTGCATTCCAACAATATTTGTTTCGTATACAGGTGAATCCCTTGACTATAAAGCACCATTGCTTAAATCAATCGAATCATTGAATAAGGCAGCAGTTGATGTATGTCACTACTTCGATAAGAATGTAGGAAAAGTAATTGCAACACTTGGATGGGAACAAGAATATTTCGTTGTTGATGAAGGTCTTGCTAACGCACGTCCTGATTTGATTATGACTGGACGCACTGTGTTTGGCCATTCACCTTCAAAAGGTCAACAATTAGAAGATCATTATTTCGGTTCTATTCCTGAAAGAGTATACGACTTCATGAGGGATTTTGAATATGAATCATATCGTTTAGGTATTCCTCTTCGTACTCGTCACAATGAAGTAGCGCCTGCTCAATTTGAGTGTGCTCCAATTTTTGAAGAACTTAACCTTGCTGTAGATCACAATACATTATTAATGGATGTGATGACACGAGTTGCAAAGCGTCATAAATTGAAAGTGCTTCTTCACGAAAAACCATTTGCTGGCATCAACGGAAGTGGTAAGCACAACAACTGGAGTATGGCAACAGATACAGGCGTTAACTTGCTTGCCCCTGGTAAAACACCAAAGACCAATTTGATGTTCCTTGCGTTTTTCGTAAACACCATCAAAGCGGTTCATGATCATGCTGATTTGTTGAGAGCTGCTATCGCTTCTGCAGGCAACGATCACCGTCTTGGAGCAAACGAAGCCCCTCCAGCAATCATTTCTGCATACATAGGTGGATACCTTGCAAAAGTGTTGGATGAAGTTGAAAGTCGTGTTGGCAATAAATTTGACGAACAAGATGAGGTGATGTTGAAATTGGATATCCATAAAAACATTCCTGAACTTTTATTAGATAATACAGACAGAAACAGAACTTCTCCATTTGCATTCACTGGAAATAAATTCGAATTCCGTGCAGTTGGTTCTTCTGCAAACTGTGGTTACAACATGACCGTATTAAATACCATCATGGCTGAAACCCTTTCTTCATTTAAATCTGAAGTAGATGGCTTGATTGAAAAAGGAGACAAGAAAGAAGTTGCAATTATGCAGGTGATTAAAAATTATATCACAGCTTCTAAGAAAGTATTATTTGAAGGAGATGGATATAGCGAAGAGTGGCAACAAGAAGCTGCTAAACGCGGACTTCCAAATGTCAAAACAACTCCACTTGCACTTGATGCTTTGGTAACAGAAAAAGCAAAAGGTCTTTTTGCAAAACATAAGATCCTTACTCATTCTGAACTTGAAGCGCGTCATGAAATTGAATTGGAGAAATACATTAAATATGTACAAATTGAAGGTCGTGTAATCGGAGATTTAGCAGGCAATCATATTCTTCCAGCAGCTATACGCTACCAAAATGTGTTGATCAATAACGTAAAAGGCTTGAAAGACCTCGGCTTGAAAGCTGAAGCATATACAGCACAAATGAATGTGTTAAATGAAATTTCTGAGCACATCAATAAAGTGCAAGTAATTGCTGAACAAATGACTGAAGCTAGAAAAGCGGCTAACAACCTAGGCTCTTCTAGAGATAAGGCAATAGCTTATTGTGAAAAAGTAAAACCTTTATTTGATGAAATTCGCTATTCAGTTGACAAACTTGAATTGTTAGTGGATGATTCAGAGTGGGAATTGCCAAAATACAGAGAGTTGTTATTCCTTCGCTAATTAAGCACATTGGAAAGTTGAATAATAAAAAGCCCCGCAGAAGCGGGGCTTTTACTTTTTTATAAAAGCTAAAAAAATTATTGCATTTTAAATGTATCTAAAAACTTTGTTGTGAAATTCCCTTTTATGAAATCTTCATTCTTCATCAACTGTTGATGAAATGGAATGGTTGTTTTCACCCCTTCAATGACATACTCACTTAATGCCCTGCTCATGGTATTGATGGCCTCTCTTCTTGTTCGAGCTACAGCAATAATTTTTGCAATCATAGAATCATAAAAAGGAGGAATAATATATCCTGCATAAACATGAGAATCTATTCGAATTCCATGTCCACCCGGCTGATGCAAAACAGTGATTTTTCCTGGACTTGGCCTGAAATCGTTGTATGGATCTTCCGCATTTATACGACATTCAATGGCATGCATTTCAGGTTGATAATGCTTGCCGGAAATAGGTTCACCTGCTGCAATTTTTATCTGCTCTTTAATCAAATCAAAATTTGTTACTTCTTCCGTAACACAGTGTTCAACTTGAATACGGGTATTCATCTCCATGAAATAAAAATTCCTGTTCTTGTCAACCAAGAATTCTATCGTTCCAACACTTTCATAATTTATAGCCTGAGCTGCTTTTACGGCAGCAGCACCCATTCTCTCCCGTAGCTCATCAGTCATAAACGGAGAAGGAGATTCTTCAACCAATTTTTGGTGACGTCGCTGAATAGAGCAATCACGCTCACTCATATGGCATACCGTTCCGTAACGATCGCCTGCCACTTGAATTTCTATATGACGAGGCTCTTCAACAAACTTCTCCATATATACCCCATCATTTTTAAATGATGCTAATGCCTCTGCTTTAGCGTTGTTGTATGCTTTTTCTATTTCCGACTCTGCCCAAACAACACGCATTCCCTTACCGCCACCACCAGCAGTTGCTTTTAAGATAACAGGATATCCTATTTCTTTAGCGATCACTACTGCTTCCTCAACACTTTCCAATAATCCTCCAGAACCGGGAACAACAGGCACCCCTGCTTTGATCATGGTTTCTTTTGCAGTTATTTTATCCCCCATCGACCTGATTTGATCAGGGGTTGGGCCTATGAATTTCACTCCGGATTCATTACAAATTTCAGCAAAACGAGCATTTTCAGCTAAAAATCCATATCCAGGATGCACGGCATCAGCATTGGTGATTTCCATTGCGGCCATAAGGTGTGGAATATTCAAATATGAATCTGTACTGGCTGGCTTACCGATACATACTGCTTCGTCAGCAAACCGAACATGAAGACTATCCTTGTCGGCAGTAGAATAAACAGCCACTGTTTTAATTCCCATTTCCCGGCAGGTTCTGATAACCCTAAGTGCGATTTCACCTCTGTTGGCAATTAGAATTTTATTGAAACTGAGCTTCGAATCTTTTGTCATGCAATTCTATTAAATTAAAAATGAACCTGAAAATAACGTTACGTGTTAGGCAGGTTCTACAAGGAATAATGGTTGGTCATATTCAACAGGCGTTGAATCTTCTACAAGCACCTTCACTATTCTTCCAGAAATTTCACTCTCGATTTCGTTAAATAACTTCATGGCTTCAATGATACAGACAGGAGTGCCTGATCTAACCTCATCACCCTCTTGAACAAGATTTGGGTTACCCGGGGCTGCTTTTCTATAAAAAGTACCAATCATTGGACTTTTTATCGTTAATAAGTTATCCGTTGATTTTACCTCAGGAGCAGCTGATGCTGGAGCGAAAGCTTGTTGGGGAGCAGCTGCAGGAGCCATCATCGCAGGCTGTGCAAGTTGAACAGGCGCCGCGGTTACGTATTTGTCTTCCTTTTGCTTAATGGTAATTTTGAACTCCTTTTCTTCAATGGTCAATTCGCTTATATTCGACTTGTTTACCATTTTAACGAGGTCCTGAATGTGCTTTAAATCCATCTTTAAATATTATTTAGTGGTTTTAATGGAGGGTAAAGGTGGGGTAAAATTGGGTTTCAGCCAAATTAAATTTGGGGCTTTTTCAAAGAAAATGCCCCAAAATCGGTTGAAATTGGGGCATTTTTGCTCAAAAATCGAGAAAAATAGCTAAAAAATCATTCTTTCACTCTCTCTATGTATTCACCCGTTTTTGTATTTACTTTAATCAGGTCCCCTTCATTTACAAATAAAGGAACCATTACCGTTGCGCCAGTTTCTACCGTAGCAGCCTTAAGGGTTCTTGTTGCGGTATCACCGCGAAGTCCTGGCTCAGAATAAGTAACCCTTGAAACTACCTTATCGGGTAACTCTACGCTCATAGGAAGTTCTGTCTCCGTATTAATCAATACAGAAACTTCCTGTCCATCTGTTAGAAAGTTAGGCGCATCCACCATGGTTTCAAGTACTGAAATTTGTTCGAAGGTTTCACTATCCATGAAGCTATAGCCCGTTTCATCCTTATATAAAAACTGATACGACTTGCGCTCAACCCTTACTGGATGGATGTTATCACCACTATTCCATGTTTTTTCGATGCTGCGTGAATTATCAAGGCCTTTAAGTTTTGCCCACACTTTGGCTGCAGCCCTGGCGGTCTTATTTTCACCAAATTCGATCACTGTATAAAGACTGCCATCCAATTTAAGGATCATGCCTCTAGAGATGTCTGAAGTATTTGCCATGTTATTGATTAAGGCAGTAAAGGTAAACGAAATTAAAAACGAGAACAAACCATCTTTTGAAAAATGCGCAGAAAATGGCCAATAGTGGGAAATAATTCATCCAACAATCAACCCAAAACACATTTACGCAGTACCTTTGCGCCGCAAACAATATTTTATATATCTATAAATCTTTAACATGAAAGTTACCGTTGTAGGAGCTGGAGCCGTTGGTGCTACCACAGCTGATAATATTGCCCGTGCAGGCGTATGCACTGAGTTGGTACTCCTAGATATCAAAGAAGGACTTGCAGAAGGCAAGGCACAAGACATGCAACAAACAGCTGCATTATTAGGCTTTGATACCATTATAACTGGATCTACAAACGATTATTCTAAAACCGCACATAGCGACGTAGTAGTAATTACATCAGGAATACCACGTAAACCAGGTATGACAAGGGAAGATCTCATAGGAACCAATGCAGGTATCGTAAAAACAGTTTGTGAAAACATCCTAGCACACTCTCCCAATACAATCATCATTGTCATCAGTAACCCAATGGATACGATGACTTACTTAGCGCTTAAATCAACTGGATTGCCTAAGAATAGAATCATTGGTATGGGTGGAACACTTGATAGCAGTAGATTTAAATATCAGCTTTCTCAACATTTACAATGTAGTGCAAGTGACCTAAATGCTATTGTAATTGGCGGTCATGGAGACACAACCATGATTCCGTTGATTAGCAAAGCAACATGGAATAGTATCCCCGTAACACAATTCCTTTCTATCGAACAACAGGAAAAAATTGTTGCCGATACGATGGTGGGCGGAGCAACACTTACTAAGCTCATTGGAACATCTGCTTGGTATGCACCAGGAGCAGCCGGTGCTGCATTAGTAAGTAGCATATTAAGAGATGAGAAAAAATTATTTACGTGTTGCGTTGCCTTAGATGGTGAATATGGACAAAAAGATATTTGTCTTGGTGTTCCTGTAACCATAGGTAAAAATGGATGGGAAAAAATTCTTCCACTCGAACTATCTGCCACTGAAAAAGAAGCCTTTGAAAAAAGTGCTGCAGCAGTGCGCTCCATGAATGAAGTATTAGGATAAACATACGCTAGAGATTTAAAAGATCCTACTTAATGGTGAAGTACACAATACTTCACCATTTTTTTGCCTAGACAGTACTATAAAAATCAGAAAAGACCTTAGCTCTCCATAAATTCAAAATTCTTGCTATAATTTATGGCAACTAGTTTATATTTAAAATCAATTTTGTAATACAGCATACATATGATTGAAGCAAAATATAATAAAAAAATACTGTTGACAATACTCATTGCAGCATTAGGCTATTTTGTGGACATCTATGAATTACTTCTGTTTTCCATTGTAAGAAAACCAAGTCTTATAGGGCTTGGAGTTGCAGATGAAAAAATCGCATTACTTATAGCAAGTACAAAAGTAATTAATTGGCAGATGACAGGATTACTAATTGGCGGAATCCTTTGGGGAGTCATGGGTGATAAAAAAGGCAGGTTAAGTGTACTCTTTGGATCCATCATTTTATACTCTGTGGCAAATTTCGCAACAGGTTATGTTCAAACAGTGGACCAATATGCATGGGCGAGATTTATTGGCGGAATTGGACTCGCAGGAGAGCTTGGTGCTGGAATAACCTTAGTGAGTGAATTATTACCAAGAAGCAAAAGAGGGTTAGGTACTTCGTTGGTTGCTGGCGTTGGACTTCTTGGCGCTGTATTTGCCTATTTTACTTTTAAAGCTACTGATGATTGGAGGCTATGTTATAAAATTGGCGGCGTTTTGGGCGTGTGTTTATTACTGCTACGCGTGAGTGTTTCAGAGAGCCTGATGTACACTAATATAAAATCAGCCAATGTGCAAAGAGGAAATTTTTTCATGTTTTTTACCAATGCAAAAAGATTCAAAAAATATATACTTGCTATACTTATTGGCCTTCCAACTTGGTACGTCATTGGCATATTAATGAATTTCAGCAATCGATTTTCTGCTGACCTTTACACAGGCAGTCTAGTAGACTCTGGCAAAGCTACCATGTTCGGTTATATTGGTATTTCAGTTGGAGATGTGACTATTGGGTTAATTAGTCAATACTTCAAAAGCAGAAAGAAAGCGTTATTCTTATTTTATGGATTCACTATCATTTCATGCTTCTTATATTTTTCAACATTGAATAATTCAGACCCCATGATGTACTTAATATGTGGACTCTTAGGATTTAGCAGTGGGTTCTGGGCTATTTTTGTAACCATGGGTGCAGAGCAATTTGGCACTAACCTTCGGGCAACAGCTGCCACAACGATTCCAAATATGGTAAGAGGTGCCTTGCCGCTAATTAACTTAATGTTTCTAGATTTATTTCAAGAGACCTGGGGATGGAATCTGATTAAAAGTGGAATTGTAACCGGAATAGTAGTCATGTGCATAGCAATTATAGCAGCATGGTTTACAGAAGAAACATTCAGAAAAAAAATGAACTTTCTAGAAAATTGATACGCTAACGTATTCTTCTTTATTATTTCTTTTTCCCACTAGCAACTAGTTTTATAATCACGGGTGCAGTGGTTATAAAAATAATTCCCAACACAATAAATTCAAGGTGACTTTTTAGATCAAATGAAAAACGATCTAAGAAAAATTTGTATAAATAGTGCCCAGAAAATAACATCACCAATACCCAAGATATACATCCAACGATATTGTAAAAAGAAAAACGATGCTTATCCATCCTCACAATACCTGCAATGATGGGTGCAAATGTTCTTATGATGGGAAGAAATCGCGCAAAAACAATAGCCCCAGCACCATGCTTCTCGTAAAATTCTTGAGCAGCATATAAATGCTTTTTCTTGAAAAAGAAACTATCCTTACGCTGAAAAAGGTATTTTCCACTTGCAGCACCAAACCAATATCCAACTGTATTACCAAGTACTCCAGCACAGAACACGAGAGTGGACAATAAGAATAAATTCAGAAGATTGTTATTGAGATTGAACAATTCAGAGGCTAATTCATTACTGTAAATTCCTGCTACAAACAGCAATGAATCTCCAGGCAGAAAAAAACCAGCAAATAAACCTGTCTCAGCAAATACAATAAATAAAAAAAGCCATAGACCGCCATGCTGAATATAAAACTCAGGGTTTAAAAAATCTTTCCATTGTATTGCAAGTTCGATCATAATATTATTTAAGTCGTGAATGTAAAACAGCTATCTAACTAATAGGCTCAATATCAACATCGGTTAATTCATTTTCCCATTTACTCACCGCACTGGTAGCCAGTGCATTCCCAACAACGTTGGTCATAGACCTGAACATGTCACAAAAATGATCAATAGGTATAATCAATGCAATTCCTTCGGGGGGTATTTTAAACATAGCACATGTAGCGGTAACGACAACCAATGAAGCTCTTGGAACGCCTGCGATTCCTTTGCTGGTGAGCATCAAAACCAACAACATCGTTAGTTGTGTTCCCAAATCTAGATGAATGCCATACGCTTGTGCGATTGCTAAGCTAGCGAAGGTCATGTACATCATACTTCCATCCAAATTGAAACTATACCCCAGAGGAAGAATGAAAGAGACGATTTTATCTTTACATCCAAATTTTTCCAGCTCTGAAGTGAGTTTGGGAAATACGGCCTCACTGCTTGTTGTGCTAAACGCGATGAGAAGTGGTTGAGAAATGCCTTTCAATAAAACAACTAGTCTTTTCTTTAAAATAATATACCCAACAGTTAACAGTACAACCCATAAAGCGGCAATACCTACTAAAAAAGACAGCAGGTATTGTCCATAAAAGGAAAATACTTCAAGCCCCTTAGATGCAATGACGGCAGCAATTGCACCAAATACGCCAAGTGGCGCGAAGTTCATCACATACCCAACCATTTTCAAAATGATATGGGAAATGGAATCCATCGCTTTTACAATAATTTTCCCTTTCTCGCCAAGGGCAGCAGTAGCAACACCAAAGAATATGCTGAAAATAACGATTTGGAGTATTTCATTGGAAGCCATGGCTTCAATAACACTTTTAGGGAATACATGCTCAATAAATTTCTGAAAGGAAAATTCTTGTGTCTTACCGATTAAATCTTTTGCGCCATCCAGATCAGCTGTGCTTAAATTAATTGCTGCGCCAGGTTTGAAAAAATTTACCAATACCATTCCCAAAAGCAAGCTAATAAGTGAGGCCGAAATAAACCACAACAAAGCTTTACCTCCAACTCGCCCAACCGACTTTAGGTCTCCCAGTTTTGCTATGCCCACCACCAATGTGGTAAAAACCAATGGTGCTATAACCATTTGTACCAACCTTAGAAAAATGGTGGTCAACAACTTGATGTTTGTCGAAAATACTTTTATGGTTTCAGGAGAAGACTCAATATGTACTATATATCCCGTTAAAATACCGAGAACCATGGCAATTAAAATATACATGGTCAATTTACCTGATCCGCTTCCTTTCATCTGTGATGGATAGTTTAGTTATTGGTCCCGTAAAATAAACATTAAAATCCATTTGGCTGAGCTATTTATCATTACAAAATAAATATCTCTGTGTTGGAATAATTATTTATTTTACAATATTCCTTCAAACAACTAACTAACTAATTGCTATGAGTTTATTCAGAAGAAAATCACTCGATTTATTACTTTCAGAAGCATCTAATTCAGAAAAAGGACTCAAAAGAACACTGGGAGTATGGAATCTGATAGCTTTAGGCATCGGTGCAATCATTGGAGCTGGCCTATTTGTTAGAACTGCAGCCGCTTCTGCTGAAGCAGCCGGACCTGCAGTAACCTTGTCATTTGTTGTAGCTGCAATCGGATGTGCTTTTGCAGGACTCTGTTATGCAGAGTTCGCTTCTATGATTCCGATTTCAGGCAGTGCCTATGCCTACTCCTATGTAACCATGGGTGAACTTGTAGCATGGATTATTGGATGGGCTTTAATTATGGAATATGCGCTAGGTGCAGCTACGGTTTCTATTGCTTGGAGCGAATACCTCAATAACTTATTAGGAGGAAGTATTCCGTATGAATGGTGCCATTCCCCATTTGAAACCTTATATAAAGTTACCGGAGAAGGGATAAATCAAATTTCAACGGTATTTCCAGATGTGCTAAAATCTGTAAAAAATGATGTGGCGCTTTTAAGCGAAGCACAGTTCAAGTCATTACCTGCAAACCTAGCTGGTTCAGTAGAATTAACTTCTGGGATCATCAATGCTCCAGCATTAATTATCCTGTTGCTATTAACGATGCTGTTGATCAAAGGAACACAAGAATCTGCCTTTGTAAATATGTTAATCGTTTTTGTAAAAGTATCCATCGTTCTCCTCTTCATTGGTTTTGGTTGGCAATTTATAAAACCAGAAAACCATACCCCTTATTTAATTCCTGAAGGAACAATTGGCCATGAAGGATTTTTTAAATGGGGATGGGGTGGAGTTCTAGGTGGTGCAGCCATTGTATTTTTTGCATTCATTGGATTTGATGCAGTAAGCACCGCAGCTCAAGAAGCCAAAAATCCAAAACGCGATATGCCTATTGGTATTTTAGGTTCTTTGGTGGTTTGTACCATTTTATACATATTATTTGGCCACGTACTAACGGGAGTTGCACCCTATAAAGAATTTGCAACTGCGGGTAAAGAGGCCTCAGTGGCATATGCAATACAGAATTATATGCATGGATATGAGTGGCTTGGAACGAGCGTAACAGTTGCTATACTAGCAGGCTTTTCCTCAGTCATACTTGTCATGTTAATGGGTCAAAGCAGAATATTTTACACAATGAGTAATGATGGATTGATTCCCAAAGCTTTTGGAGACCTCCATCCTAAATTCAAAACTCCTTATAAGGCAAATTGGATCTT
>CAJBBV010000150.1 GCA_903951405.1 uncultured bacterium | reverse complement strand
GTATTCTCTTGTGCAAAAGCAAAAGAGCATGCAATCAAGAAAAACAAAATACTTATATATACTTTATTCATAACAAATTTTTTGCATCCTCCATTAAATAACTCTATAGACATTTAGAAATCATGAACACAATGTATCCGAAATTAATAGGCTAATTTCTGCTCAACCCATATATTTTAACCTCATTTTCTGGAAAAGGGAAAGTCAATAGATCACCATATTCACTATATGGTTTTATTCCTCCACCCTCTTGGGCAGTCTTTATTATACCCTTTTGCAAGCGCTTAACATTCAAGTAATGATCTCCCATTTCAATTGCCAATTCCCTTGTGCGATCATTATAAATGGTGTCAAGTGCAGCTTGCTTCGACAATACACTATTTATAACGGTAGAGGCATGTGCTCTATTTCTAAGCTTATTGATATCAAGCATATCCTGCTGACTAACAGCACCGGTGTTCATAATATTTGACTCTGCCCGCGTCAAATACATTTCTTCTAAGCGGATATAAGGCAGATCTAATTCCTTTGATGGAAATTTTTTAATATAGGTAGTTGCCCCTTGAACATTAAACAAATTAATCCAACGTGCATCACTTGAATTTGATTTAATCAATTTAGAAAGTTCACTTGCTGGATTCAAACTCAAAAAGCCCTGGGAAGGATTGGTTGAGTATGCATTAGCCAAATCAGATGTAGCTGTAAATTGTATCCCATCTGCTGCGTTGTAAATGAATCTAAATATAACCTCAGGGGATTTATTACCTACTATAAATGGACCACTAACACTTGCATCTACAGAAAATTTTCCACTTGAAATAACCTCATTAGCCATAACATATGCTTTGTCGTATTTTTTGTGATAGAAATAAATACGTGCAGCCAATGCCGTTGCAGCGTTATAATTTGAAACCCCGGAAATGTCCTTGAAATAATTCCTGGCCTTTTCAATATCAGATTCAATTTGATTTTTAATATCTTCCGATCTACTGCAGGAAATTTGATCATTTACTCCAATGGGTGCAAGAACTAAGGGCACACTTAATCCAGTGGATGGAAGTTCAAAATAATTATTCAAATCAAAATAAACTAATGCTCTCAAAAAATGCATGTCACCAAGAATTGCATTTTTTTGTGCATCGGTCCCTTCCATACTTTGCACATCTTTAACTGCCACTGTATTTAATAAACCCAAAACGGTATAAGCATTGGTAAACATGCCCCAATCGCCAGAAATTTGATGGTCAAAATATTGGGTATGATTGATGTCGTTCTTAACCACTACATCTCTAACTAATATTGCAGCAATTCGTGTAGTGATAGCTGCCGCTCCTTTCTCTGTTGAATAAGCCCCATTAATGAGAGCCTTCATAGATGGGATATCGACAAGCTTGTCATCTGACAATCCTGTAGCAGGAGGCACATTTAAAAATTCTTTTGAACAAGAAGATATCGCTATAACTACGATACAGATTGAAATAATTCTTTTCATAACCATTATTTAAGTGTTACTTAATATTTTGTTTAGAAATCAAACGACAAACCAACCATATAAAATTTAGCTTGTGGTGTTTGTTTGTCAGCGCCCAGAGCATTTGTATTTGAGTAACCAACACCCATAAATTCCGGATCCCAAAACATATCAGGCGCTTTTGTGAATGTCAATAAATTTGAACCCCTAACATAACATCTAAGTCCACGGAATGGCGAATTAGCCTTCTTCGGATTAAAGGTATAGCCCAACGTAAGATCTTTTAATCGGATAAAATCCGTGTTGTAAAGCTGCTCTGTTGTAGGTGCCCAATTGATATTTTGAGTAGACAACTTTGAAACATTTGTAATATCACCAGGGTTCTGCCATCTATTAAGGAAGTACACTGCAGGATTTATTTTATAACTACCGAATGGATCCTCCATCCTCTTTATATCCCCATAGGAGAAGTTAATATTGGATACAAACGTAAATAAAACATTCAGGTTCCAATTCTTCCATGTAAAACTATTATTTATACCGCCGGTATATTTTGGCCATGGACGCCCAAAATAGCCTTTATTTGCTCTATCAAATGCAGCAAAATTTTTATACTTAGTAATAATTTCACTGTACCGAAGGGTACTCCCGGTACTTACCTCCAGATACGTGTCTTCTCCAGTGGCAGGATCTACACCTTTCCATTCTACCATTTGTAAAATACCAACAGGCATACCAGGCATTACTGAGTAATTACCAAGACCCTGACTTATCGTTAAACCTCCTTCTACACCATCACGTATTTTAAGCAGTTTGTTTTCATTTTGGTTTAGGTTAATACTTGTCTGCCAAGTAAAATTCTTTGTTTTTATATTGATCGTTTTTATACCGATATCTATTCCTTTATTAGAAAGTTCTCCCACATTTTTAAGGACCTGAGAAACACCTGTTAACTGAGAAACAGGGTATGCTAAAAGTAAATTACTAGTTTGTTTATCATAATAATCTACTTCTCCGGATATTCTTCCATCAAACATCTCCCATGTTAAACCCAAATCCAATTGAGCTGTTTTTTCCCAACCCAAACGATCATCCCCTAAATTATTTAATGTTAAACCAGTAACTCCGTTGTAGGTTACTGTTTTATATGATGTATAATACGCATGATTCCCTATTCCAGCATTTCCTACAATACCGTAGCTAGCTCTCAACTTGAAAAAATTGAAAACTTTTTTTATTGGGGCAAAGAAATCTTCTTCACTTAAATTGTATCCGACAGAAGCCGATGGAAAATAACCCCGTTGATTATTTTTTGCAAAACGAGATGAAGCATCTGAACGTGCACTTAGTGACAATAGATAGCGTCCTTTGTAATCATAGTTGATTCTACCAATGTAAGATGTAAAAGCATTTCCGGTTTCAAAATAACTGGACAATTTCGTACTTGCATCCTGAGGCAATTGCAACGCTGTATTAAAAAATGTCTCTCCAATCATCGAGCTAGATTTGATTAGAGATTTTTGAGCCTCGGCAGCTACCAATACATCAAGATTATGACTTCCAAATTGTTTGACATAATTCAAGCTGTTGTTCAAATTCCAAGAAGTACTATTTCCAAGCACCTTACTCGATGCTGTTTTATTACCCCAGGTAACACGTCCATCGATATAGTGAAAATCATCACTGCTTAACTGATTGAGTCCATACTCAGATCGAAAATTCAAGCCATTCATTATTTTGACCTTAGCATACCAAGATCCATAAATTTGATTGCTTAATAAATTAATTTTTCGTAAATCAATGGTAGCTCTGGGATGGGTTGGTGATAAATAAAAATAACTTCCGTCATCCTTGTAAACTGGCCATATGGGCAAGCGTTCAGTTATCATACCTGATCCGCCAGCCCAAGCTGTAGGCACTTGATGATCATCAACATGGCTAACTAACATTTTAGCACCAACAGTAACTATTTTATTCATCTTGTGCTCAATATTCAATCTAGTCCCGTAACGCTTATAATTATTCCCTAAGAGAATTGTTTTTTCATCCTTTAAAAAAGCACTTAAATAAAAATTCGTTTTAGCATCACCGCCAGACAATGAAATATTATAATCTTTCATTTCACCCTTTTGCAATGTCTGATCAACCCAGTTAGTATTTGTTTCCATTGCTTTTTCCTTAGTCAACCCATCAACCAAAACCCCACTCTTGGTCCAGAAATCATCAATTTTATTTCCTGAATTGACCCAAGCTTCTTGAGCTAATTCTATATATTGAGTACCTGTAAGAAAACTAGGTTTATGAACAGCCTCTGATCTACCATACGTGACAGCAGCATGCACTTGTGTTTTTCCAACCTTGCCTTTCTTGGTAGTTATGAGGACAATTCCATTAGCGCCTCTAGAACCATAAATGGCTGCGGCAGAAGCGTCCTTGAGAATTTCAATAGATTCAATGTCAGACGGATTTAAACTTGCTAAAACATTGGTATTGGCAGCTGTTTGCAATGAGTAGTTCGACAATAAACTACCTGGATTATTACTTGCAATTGACCCACTTTCAACCGGAATCCCGTCAATCACATATAGAGGCTCACTGCTTCCCACTACAGAAGAAGCCCCTCTTATTCTAATGCTCACTGCAGATCCTCCGAGGGCACTACTTTGTGTAACCTGAACACCTGCGGCTTGGCCCTGTAATGCTGCCTCAAAAGAGTTAGCTGAAACGGTATTCAAATTCTTAGGATCCACGGTAGAAATCGAACTGGATAAATTCTTTCTTATCTGCGTACCATATCCCACAACAACTACCTTATCAATTTCACTCGTAGATTCAACCAAGACAACCTTAATCAGAGTTTTTCCTTTTAATGGAATCTCTTGAGCTACATATCCTACAGTTGAAATCAATAAAATGGCATTAGCATCATTAAGCGATAAGGAGAATTTCCCTAACACATCCGTTGTTGTTCCCTGCTTAGTTCCTTTTACAACTATAGATACTCCAGCGAGCGGATTACCTTTCCCATCCAATATTGACCCATCTATATCAATCGCTGGCGGATCAGCTACTATAGAATTCGTAGCAACCGTGGCTGACGGGTCAACAGATTTTTCTTTAGGCTTTAATACAATGGTTTTATCCACTATGGAATATGTAACGGGGAGATCCTTAAAACATACCTTAAGAATTTCCTCAATAGACGCGTCATGAAGATTAATACTTATTTTACTTCCTTGAGCCAACAAGGCATCACTGTAAAAAAAATTAAAACCGGCTTGCCGATTTACTTCTTTGAATATTTTTTGGGTAGACATATTCTTACCATTAATGGTAATCTTTTGAGCATACCCAATTGCATTCACCTGCAACGATGCGGCAAGCAAAAAAATAGCTGTACATTTCATAACACGTTTCATTTGGTTAAGCTTTCTCCATGGTAATTGGAGAAATTGGAAATTCATAAATTGCATAACTTTGTTTTTGTTTGGGTTAAATGGATAAGCAATTGTTTTGACTTTGATTTACAATTAATTTAGCCCATTATCTCCGGGGAGTGTCGCAAGCACTTCCCGGTATTTTAGCTAAACATATTTTCGTTTTAAAAAATAACCGTCACTCTCTTCCCTTCAAGCTTAAACCCTATGCCAGCCGCCTCAATTATTTTTAATACTGATGATATATTCTCTGATCTATTAATGATTCCACTAAACGTTTCTGATTTAGGCTTACCCTGATATACGATGTCTATATCATACCAGTTGCGCAACTGATTCATAATCGTAATAACATCAGCGGATTTGAAATTAAATATCCCGTTTTTCCATGCTAAGACCATATCAAAATCTACGTCATCAATAACCTGAATTTTTGAATCAACATCAGCTTGTTGCCCAGGCTTTAATAATCTTTCACCAGACTGATTGACAACATTGACACTGCCTTCAAGCAAAGTTGTTTGAGTTGATTGTTCATCTTCATATGCCTTAACATCAAAATGCGTACCCAACACCTCAACACGCATACGCTTAGCTTCAACCCAAAAGGGCATTTCTTTATTTTTAGAAACCTCAAAATAGGCTTCTCCCGTAAGTTGAACTTCCCTTTTGCTTCCGATAAATTTTATGGGATAGGTAATTGAAGAGCCCGCATTAAGCCATACTTGAGTACCATCTGATAAAAATATATTTACGACGCGACTACCTCGAGGATTTGTCAACGTGTTATAAACTAACTTCCCTTGAGTAGCTTGTCCATTTCCAGCATATAAAATTTGACCATCTGAATTTTTTGTTACCACCACATCATGATCTTCGGCTAACGTTCCACTTTGAATACCTTCAATGGATACAGAGGTTCCATCAGCGAGGGTAATGCTTGCTTTTGTTTTATGTGGTGCGACAATATCATTTGAAGTTTGCTTGACAAGCCGGTTTTCGTTTCTATTAGAAAAAAACAAAAAATATGATACAGTTCCAACAACAAATAATAAAGATGCTGCAATTGAAATTCTCTTCAACATATGGACCTGTATTGGAGACGTCATCTTATGCTTCTTATCCGCCTGTAATATCTTATTTAATAATGGCGTGTACCGTTTTTCATCAAAAACCTGTTCTGATTGGGTTCTATCAATCATCTCATTGATTATAAACAGAAAATCATCTTTCACCCCTTGATTATTTAATAATTCACGGAGTTCGTCAAGCTCGACCTCACTAAGTTGTTGACGACTTAATCTTGATAATAAAAACTCAATTTTCTCTTTTATCATAGTATAAGATGGATTCAGGCGATTGAATAAATGACAAGAGGCTATATAAGTACATTGAAACGCAAAAAAGGACTAATGGAAACTAAAATTTTATAGCGTTTTTAGAATCAAAATGGATAACATGCTGATATTGAACCCATTATTTTTCAAATAATTCCGAATCTGTTCTAGTGAAGTGATAGCTGTATTTTTCACTGCGCTATGAGACAAGCCAAGATTTAATGGCAAACATTTTTTAATACATAGCATTTGGATATTCAAGAAATAAGTGCATTTATTTCTAAAACATATTTAGGTCCTTGATAGTTGAAGTTTCTTCCAATTGTAAATAGTATTATTTATTAATCTAGATATTGAATTGACTAATTAAACATATTACAACAAAAACATACCATTTTACAATAATGCAAAAGATTCAAATAATTTACCATAGCAATTAAAACCTATAACTTTTTCTTGGATTGCAAATATTTTACCAAATCCAACACCTCATTTTCTTTTATGGTTTCAAAAATTCCAACCGGCATCAATGATGTCGCCATCGTTTCACGCGACTGAATATCAGATTTATTAATTTTCGTTGACTCTTTTCCTACTATTCGCATGGTTATCTGCCGGTCACTTTCTGCAATGATATTGCCTGAATAAGTTCGACCATCCCTAGTTGTAACGACTA
Source organism: uncultured bacterium (assembly GCA_903951405.1). Classification (GTDB taxonomy): domain Bacteria; phylum Bacteroidota; class Bacteroidia; order Chitinophagales; family Chitinophagaceae; genus Pollutibacter. The sequence continues at coordinate 20,421 of CAJBBV010000150.1, read as the reverse complement.
CTAGCTTGTAATCTTCCTGAATTTCACCTGAAGGATTTAGTACATTAAACAAGATATAATCCAAGCTGGAGCGGTTGGACCCAGTAAGTTCTGGACCAATATTGCCGCCACTACCGTACAACTTATGGCATGATCCACAGCTTTTTTGAAATACGGCAACTCCTTTTACAGCACTGGCCTCATTGAGGGCCTTTGGAGTTAATATATTACGATACTTGATGTATGCTTTTTCGAGTGACTGTTCCTGTTCAATCGCACCCCAATATTCAATAAAACCGCTCCCCACTACTCGTAAAAGCTGACGTGCGGTATAAGCAGGAATGTCAGATCTTGGAATAGTCTGTTTTTTAAGGGCTTGAGTAAGTTGCCCGCCGTATTTAGGGCGAGATGAAAGGGTTTCAATCGCTCGGCGTTTTTCGAGAACAGTCAATTTATTATAATTAGAAATAATAAGCGCTCCGAAACTCTCCTCATCATAATTTGCAATGGCAGAAATTACATCCAGTCGAATAGGAATCTCATTGAACAAATTGGGAATTTCATTTTTTAACTCAAGCCTTTTTCCTGAGGCGAGTATGTTTAAAGCTTCTTTTCGCTGAGAAACTGTGGAGTTTTTATTTTTTACAATAGAAAGGTAATTTTGAGAAGCATCTCTATCTCCAAAACGCTGTGCTATCTGTGTTGCCAACTTTGGTATTTGACCTTTCTGCAACTTTAGTTTTTGATAAACCAAATTCCAGTTTTTAGGTGCTTTAATATCAACTCTATCTTCTAGCCCATCCCGCATTCCTTCCAAAATAGGGGGTAAATTTTTAGTGCTTTTCCCAATATAGCTTACCAGTAATTCATGTTCATTTGCATCAATAAGTCTTCTTGCGATATAATTGTCAATCATATTAAGATTACAATTTTTTAATAACTCCAAGCCTGCCTTTGGATTAGCTTTTACTAAAGGTTCAAGCCCAAACCAAATCATTTTGGGCAAATTATGGTCACCGTTATCTTCCCCATGATTTGACAATTCGCCTGCAATTTTCCATGCAGAAGCTGAATTAATCCGCTGCAAAGCAGAAGCCAAATACAGCCTTACAACAGGCGATTTGTCTTCCTTAGCCATTTTAACAAATTCCGTTAAAGCAGCTTCCGAAGGCGATTTATCCTCACATAAAAGTTGGATAGCCCAAGACCTTAGGTATTCATCCTGATCAGAAAGCAGATTTTCAAGTTGATGACTTTCAAAATTATTGGTAACATGTAAAGTCCACATGGCCCTTAAACGATAATCAGGATTGGAATTATTTTTCAGGATATTTTGTAATGCTTCAATAGCAGTTGGGTCAATTTTACCTTTGGAACCTCTACTTTGAAGAATTACTCTAGCCCTACGAGCATGCCAATCACTTGTATTCAATTGCAACAATACCAACTGACGGTCAGAAAATTCATTTAAATTATCAAACCTCCCTTCCCAATTTTGAGCTAAGTTTTGGGTGGGCATCACTCTGAAAATACGACCTGTTTCTCCATTCAAAACCTCATTACCACAAATAGAAGCATCATGCCAATCGAGGACATAAAGGCCACCGTCTGGTCCTACTTCCATGCTAAACCCTACCCATTGGGCATTATTGGCCAATAATAATTCGTCGCCATGATGTGCAATAAAACCCGAGCCAGATTTCGAAAAAACATCAGACAAAACAGCATGCTCGTGAATATTAGCCATGAATATCCTGCCTTTTTGCTCAGCAGGAAAAGCATCCGATTGATACACTCTTGCTCCACCATGAGCTGAACGATGGCTATGGTCTGCAATGGTACGGATATCACTATATAGATAAGGATTAAAATGTTGCCCACCCTGACGATGGTAGACACCACCGGGTATTACATGCCACATGTGAGGTATTACACAAGCTGACATAAAAAGTTGTCCTTTTGCATCATAGTCAATCCCCCATGGATTGCTAAAGCCGTGAGCAACCACTTCAAACAAATCTTTGGTAGGATGGTATCTCCATACTCCTCCATTGATATCAACACCTTCCCCTTTTAAAATATCTTCAGGAAATGGGTCATTTTGTTTGTAAATTTTTCCTTTCCCTTCTGGCTTTCGAATTTTAGAGGGTGTAGCAAAGCCTTGTAAGCCATATAGCCATCCATCTGGGCCCCAATGAAAACTATTTAATGTTTCATGCCTATCTCGAATTCCCCAACCGGTTAATCTTACTTCGATATCAGCAGTATCAGCAATGTCATCATGATTTTTATCTGGCACAAAAAGTAAATTGGGTGGAGCTCCCAAAAATAAGCCATCAAAACCTACAGCTATAGCAGCTGGAAAAGCTATTCCCTCCAGAAAAACTTTTTTTGAGTCCGCTATTCCATCATGATTGGTGTCTTCAATAATTAATATTCGGCTATTGCCTGCTTTAGAAAAACCATATCCACGTGACTCATAATCCCGATTCTCAGCTACCCATAGGCGACCACGGTCATCCCAACAAAAAGCCATGGGTTGAGTAATCGTTGGCTCACCAGCCCAAGCATTTACTTTAAATCCATCTTTCATAGTCATGGCTGCAGTAGCTTCAGTAGGAGTTAAAAACTTAGCATCGCGACCTTCTTGCTGGGCAACACCCCAAAGTGAGTAAGAGCCTCCTCCAATATTGAAGGACATATCTTGTCCGCTAAAATTGGTCCATAATTTATTAATTTCTAAATCATTAAGTTCACCTGTGTATATGATCAACTCATGTTTAATTGTCTCAATTTTCCCCTTTTTTATTTCCCAATCTGCATTTCTTGCACGGGCCACTCCAATTCCCAATTGGTTGTCCACGCGCCAGTTTTGAGGAAACCCATTATTTTCTGGATGATCAAAAACAGCAATATGGGCACGGTCTTTTCTGCCCTCTAACTTCATTCCTACATCTACCCAATTAGATCGTTGGCCTTCCGCTTTTTCATTTTTCTGTCGGGCTCCATTCACGACATCCCCCAAAGTGCCTTCTTTCCATGGCATGCGAACAAATAGTCCACCATAATCATACTTGCCAATTGTAATATCAGTTACTGCCTCTCCTGTCCATACCAAATTGAGGAAATATTTTCCATTCTCCTCTCGCATAGTCCAAGTTTGGGTTTCAATTAATATAGGGTCCCCTTTTTCGTCTAGTAAATCATAAACAGTCTCCCATTTTACTTCATTACCCGCACTTTTAATCACTTTGGCGCTGGATTTTCTCCAATAATCACCATCTGGGTGGTGAAAATAATCACGTCCATTTACACGGGTATAACCCCAATAAATTCCAGTTTGGTGCCTATGATGCCCCGGACTATAATCAGTTAAAATTCCATTTCCATCAGGAGCCACTATCGGATGAAGGTAAGGCCGAAAACTATCCCTAGCAACCTGAGTTAAAATGGGCAATTTTTCGTTTTTTCGAAAAATGGAAATCGTACTTAGTTTATCATCCTGAATAATTCTAAGGCTGGATATTTTTGATTGACCGGATGGTGACTTAAGATTTTGTGCGATAACAAAATTGTTGATTGCAAAAAATATAATCAAGGAACTCAGAAGTAAATGTTTCACATTTATAATTTAATAGTGTGTAAGTTCAAGCAATAAGTGCAATTTTTCTATCTAGCAAAAGATTAGGTGTTTGATAATTAATTTTTCATGACAGGCTATTATTTAGTTGCTATGCGAGCTCTATAAGTGCATTGAAAAGCGAAAAAGCACTAATGGAAGGTAAGATTTTATATTATGTTCATGAACAAAATGGATAAGATTATGACATCAAATCCTTTGCTCTTCAAATAATTCCGAATCTGTTCTAGTGAAGTGACAAGTGTATTTTTTACAGTGCTATGAGACAAGCCAAGTTTTTGAGCAATTTCAGGAATGGTTAGTCCCCCCTCACGGCTCAGTAAGTATATTTTTTTTCGTTGAGGTGAGAGATGATTGACAGCTTCGTTGACTGCACGAAACAGCTGTCTTGTGTAGTAAACATCTTCAACACCTTCCTGAGTAGTTATTAAAAAACCGTCTGACTGATCCAGTATTTTTCTTTCCGTTATTTTTCGGCGTAAAAAATTGTAGGTAATGTGAGATGCTATCTTAAATAGCCATGCTTTGGGATTTTCTATGGTTGATAATTTATCCCGATTAAGCCATACTTGTAAAAAAGTATCCTGTATTAATTCATCTGTAATAGCTGAAGAATGAGTCAATGAAGTCAGAAATGTAGAGAGGGCAGGTACATAAAGCTTATACAATTCAGCAAATGCTTCTTCATTTCCTTGTTCAATTTGCAGAAGTAAATGCCGCTGATGGCTCAATGATGAATCCATAATTAAACTATGGTAAGTAATAACACAGTTAAATATACGAAAAAGTAAAGTATTAAGTTATCGTGCATAATTTAACAAACACTCAAAAACTTCTTTTTTATGAAGAACCAGTATTTATAATTTAGGAAACAGAAAGAACAAATAGGGAGAGCAAGGAATAAAGAAATATGAACAGTCAAACTAAAAAATAAAGTCCATAATCAAATTCAATTATAGAAATTTAGCTAGTATTAATAACTATTTGAGTATAATAAAACACTAACGATTAGCTATTTTATTATCACTAATCCGCTGCCTTGAACATTTAAAGCGGTCAACTAATTGATTACTAAAAAAGCTGTGTTTGGTCTTAGGGAGGTCATCCGCTTTCGCTACATACGAAAACTGGATGACAATGAATATTTACGCATAAATTCTATAACCTGCTTCTCTTGCATTCCAAACTGAAATTCTATTGTTTCAAATGGAGTTCTGTCTTCTCAAGCCATTTGAATACTTCGATCTTTTTCTTGGTCAGAAAAGCTATTAGAGTGCATTAGTTCAATCTTTTGAACATGCGTTAATTTAGGCTGCTCGTTAGTCTTAGTTTCTAACAGATCAGCGAAATTGTTATTCGGTATGTTTCAGCCATAGATTCCTATATGATTTATTTTTATCGTAATCATTAGCTTGCTTATTTACATTGAATACACTGACACCTCTTGGGTTATTACCAACTCCAGCAATATAAGCCCAATTACCCCAATTACTAGAAACATCATAATCAATCAATTGTTCTTCAAAATAAGCAGCTCCATAACGCCAATCCAATTTCATATCATGACACAAGTAGCTAGCCACATTTTGTCGACCCCTATTACTCATAAACCCGGTGAGGTTTAACTCCATCATATTTGCATTGATGAAATCATTTTCAGTTTGTCCGTCTTGCCATTTTTTAAATAAATCGATTTGGTGAGTATTGGTTGTTGATATAGTATTGTTAATCCCCTTTTTTTTGAAAAATTCCGTTGGATATTTTTCCATCATAAAGGCAAAAAAATCCCTCCACAACAATTCAAATATCACCCAATAAGTAGATTCATTTGACACATTACCCTTCTCATAATTTTTAATTTCAGCATAGACAAATCTTGGCGATAAACACCCTAAGGCAAGCCATGGTGAAAACTTACTCGAATAATTTTCGCCAATCAACTCATTCCTTGTCATCTTGTAGGTTGAAATTGAATGTGTTTCAAAAAAATAATTGTTTACTCTTTTTTTCCCTTCGGTTTCACCTCCCTTAAAATTGAATGCTGCGCGACAATCCGGTTTAAATTCATTCAATCCCAAATCAGTAAGATATGGTATTGGGTAAAAGGGTATTTCAGGAGAATGAATGTTTTCTGGTGGAAGAAATATATCCCTTATGAAAGACTTGCCTTCAACAATTTTTCTAAAATCCGTGAATACATTCGGCATAGTCTCTAGTTGAAAAGGAAAGTCCGCCTTGCTATACATCGTGCTAGTAGAAAAAGTTTCAAGCGAACACTCTATTTTAAGGAGCTCTTGCTCAACCTTATGCTGGGCGATTAATTCTTCAAATGCTACTTCCTTTTTTGCAAACACTTTTGTTGCATTAAAAAGAGTTGCAACCTGAATTAGTTCAACTTCAGGTATACCTTTCACTATGACTAAACCAGAGCCAAGTGCACGTAGATTATTATCTAAATCAATCAACGATTCAATTAAAAACTGCGCTCTGAATTTGCCGGTTTTCTTGAATTCAAAGTCATTTGTCTCAAAATGTTTATCATCAAAACAATAAACAGGAACAATCTCATCGCTCTGCGAGATTGCCTCAACAAGTACTTCATTGTCGTGCAGTCTTAAATCTGTTTTAAACCAAACCAGTGATCGTTTCATTTACAACTCGTTAATATGGTTTAAATAATATTCGGCCTGATTTAAGATTTCCTTTTTGACAGATGGATTCATTTTTTTCCATACTGCATACATCATACCTAAACGAGGATTGTTAGCCAAGAGCGACTCGTTTTTTTGAAAAAAATTCCAGTATAAACTATTAAATGGACATGCACTTTCACCAGTTTTTAAAGAGGGATTGTAATGACAATTCGTGCAATAACTACTCATTTTATTTATGTATGCTGCAGAACTGACATATGGCTTAGTTCCTACTATACCGCCATCAGCAAATTGGCTCATTCCCCTCGTGTTGGTTATCTCTACCCATTCAATAGCATCTATATAAATTCCTAAATACCATTCATCAACCTCGTCAGGATGAACTCCTGCCAACAGTGCAAAGTTTCCGGTTATCATCAATCGTTGAATATGATGAGCATAGGCAAAATCAAGAGACTGCCTAATTGCACTATTCAAACAAGTCATCTTTGTTTCTCCTGACCAAAACCACGAAGGCAATTTACCAGTATGATTAAAGAAATTTAATTGTGCAAAGTTTGGCATATTCAACCAATAGATACCACGCATGTATTCGCGCCATCCAATTATTTGTCTAACAAATCCCTCTACTTGGTGATATTCTATTTCAGCTTGCTGCTGAGAGTACACCTCTATAACTTTATCAACTACTTCCCTTGGAGATAATAATTTTAAATTGAGTGAAAAGGATAAACGTGAGTGATAAATAGACCACTCATTTGGTACCATAGCATCTTGAAAGGAACCAAAATAGCGTAAACAATGTTGAGCAAAAAAATCAAGCAAGAGTAATGATTGAGCTCGATTGATAGGCCACATAAAATGCTCGCTATCCACATTACCTATAGCTACAATTTTAGATTGCCTGATTTCCGTTTCAACATGAATCAAATTATTAGAAAAGACAAGAGGTGAAATTATCTTATGGGATTTGGGAATTTTTTTACGGTTATCTTGGTCAAAATTCCACTTCCCATTCAATGGTTTATTGTCTTCATCCATTAAGACGTTATGTTTCTTACGCATATAGCGATAGAATGTTTCCATCACCATGGATTTAGGAGACTCAAACAAAGCATTTAACTCCAAGCGAGAACTATAAAAATGTTCAGAGTCATATACCGCATTAGGTATATTTAATTTGCTTACAAATAATTTTAAATGTTCATCAACTCGATGTTCATCAGGCAGCTGATATTCAAACTTGGTAAAATTATTTCTTTCAATCCAATACAGACAATTCTTATCAAAGCGATGAAAATTAGTTTCATCATTCAAAAACATATAGATTACTTGATGTCCTTGCTCTTGCAGTTCCTTGGCGAAATGTTGCATTGCAGCGAAAAAACCAATTACCTTTTGAATATGATGACTTGCATAATCCGTTTCACTTCTAACTTCCATCATTAGATACGAAACAGACTCATCAACTTTTTTAAACCACGTATGGTTTATGTTGAGTTGATCACCCAAAATCAAGCGTAATGTTCTATGTTTATCGAAATTCATTTGTTTTTTTTGATCTGCACTTATCGCTGCAAAACTTTACTTCCTCCCAATTTTTCTCCCACTTTTTTCGCCATGTAAATGGTCTATTGCAGACTAAACAAATTTTTGAAGGCAGATTTTCTTTTTTAATATTCTTCACGTTAAAATCGGATTTAATCTTTATGGCGCCTCAAAATTTATAACCTCTTTTTTACAAGGCAAATGAGATCATGTTCATAACAAACATATATATGATTTGTTCTGCGTCAAGGGCAAAGCAAAAACTAGATCAATGCATGGCCATATTCGAAATAAGATAAGCCAATATAGCAGGATTCAAAGTCCATTCTTCACCACAGATATTAAAGTAAGGGTATTCATTCATCACAGCACAGGTCCAATCTCTCATAAAATTTTTATCAGAATAAGGGTAGGGGGACATGCGGATGTCCGATAATCCGAGATATTCAATCCACCAAATGGTGTTTTGGATTAGGTAGGTGGACATTTCAGGGTTACGCTGGTTGAGGTCGGGCATTGTTTTTGCAAACCACACATCAGAAAATAGCTTCCTGTCGTATTCTGAAGTATAGGGGTCAAGCAAAGTAGTGCGGCGGTGTGACGTGGGGATAAACTGATCGGGATTATTGATCCAATTTTTTGATGGCAAATCATTCATCAACCAATGGCCCGATCCACAGTGGTTCATGATCATGTCAATGATTATTTAGATACCCTTTTGTTTTCTGCATTTACAAATTCAATCTTAACATCGCCCGCTGCTGTGTTTTTGTCAATGTTTAAATAAATGAGTAATTGCTGTTTTCCATCGTAACAGTTTTCTGAATGGAAATACCCCCGTATTTTATATGCGGTTTTAGTTGGCTTATGTTTTTCCCATAACAATTATGTACAATTGGGTATAATTCATACCTACCCACCAAAAAGATGGCTCGACCCGTTCGATGCTACTTTGGGAAAAAGCGAAAAGGGGCAGTAAATAAATGAAGTAAATTATTTTTTTTATCTGTTTAAAATAATTCGTTCATAAGGGTTACAACCAATTTTAAAAACTCAATTATTTGCTGATTTTTCTTTCGTATTCCTGCTTAAAGAAACTGCTCATTTCCTCAATGTATTTCGGAATATGCATTCCAGGGCCATGACCTGCTCCCGGTACGATGATAAGCTTGCTCCGGGCACCTTCAGCCTGGACTGCATCATGTAGCAGGACGCTCTGGCAATGTGGTACAGTTAGGTCGGCATCACCGTGAAGGATCAGGATGGGAGGATCATCCTTATCGATATAGGTAACTGGATTTGCCAATGCACACATCTCCATATTCTCCTGGATTAACCCGCCTACCAGGGTGGATTCCGGGGAATCAATCGCATCGTGATTCATATTACTTCCGCAGGAATCCATAACAAGGAAATTGGTCGGGCCGTACCAATCCACTACTGCATCCACCCTGCTGCTCTGATCCTTATAATCACCAAAAGCTCCTTCAATAGACACTGTAGTGGAACCTACAGTGTATGCTTTCCCCCCTCCGGTAAATCCCATCATGGCAGAAAGATGCCCCCCGGAAGAATTTCCGGTGATGCCCACAAACCGTGTATCCAGCTGGAATTCAGATGCACGTCCACGGATATACCGAACGGCTGCCTTAACATCATTGACCTGAGCGGGGAAAATGACTTCATGGCTGGACCGATGATTAATAGCCACTACAGCAAAGCCATTTAACAGTAACTCTTTGTTTTGTTTGTATGCCCATTCTTTATTGTTGTTAGCAAACCAGGCACTACCAGCAATGGCCACAACGACCGGGAAAGGGCCGTCACCGTTAGCAGGTAGATATATGTCGAGCCGATGACCTGTGAGGGTATCGCCGGCATATTTTATGTCCTTCCATTCCCGGACATTCTGGGCAAATAGGAATTGAGCACAAGAAATCAAGATTATTGTAGTAAAGAACTTTTTCATTTCTATAGGTAAACTTAGCAAAATAAATTTAATTCTTTGTTTCCAGTTAAGAACTCTTTTACTTTAAGCTGCTCAATAGGCTTGTTTTTTATGCATTGGATTTCTTGATTACATTGTTCAATCTTGCCAATTCTAACCTTTTGTTTGTATGCTGCACTATTCCAACGGTGTGTGCAGTACAGCGTGGTGGTGGTTCGTGGTGTGAACTCCTTACCGCAATGCTGGCAAATTCTTTGTACATGAATATTCGAACTCATTTAATCCCCTTTAATGTCTTTAAGGTGCGGTGCGTTAAGTGCAAAATAAAAAGGGGAAACCCAATTTTTGTACCTCATTTACTCAAAGGTAAAAATAAGGTAAAAATATTCCATAAATAAACAGGCAATAAGACAAAACAAACCTATACCTACAAGCATTAAAAAGCACTATTTAAATGGCTTTCAGAGTATTTTCTATAAGTTTATTGTAAGGTTGTTTTGTAGTAGTTACTTCCCGATACAAAACTTAGAAAAAATAAAATCGAGTTGATCATCGTTCGTGATTTGTCCGGTGATCTCCCCCAGATGATATAGGCACTGTCTGATATCTATCGCCAATAAATCACCCGGTATTTTATTTGACAAACCAATTTGTATTGCGGATAAGTTATTAGCCACCTGTTGCAAGGCCTGAACATGACGGGCATTCGTTACTATCGTATTTTCAGCGTGTACCATACCACTCATTACTTTCAACCTCAATGCATCCTTAAGTTGATCCAGGCCAAGTTGATTTTTAGCGGAAATAAATACACTATTTTCTAACGATGCATTCACCGCATTCAGTTCTTCACTTGAAATAGCATCCACTTTGTTCCCAACCATAATCCATGATTTAGCAACTGAATTCAATTCAGTTTTTATGGTAGTCAACTCTTCACTCGACTCAGTTGATACATCAAATAAATACACAACGATATCAGCAGATTGCATTTTCTCTTTACTCCTTTCTACCCCTATGGACTCGATTTCATCTCCTCCCTCACGAATGCCTGCCGTATCGATGAGTCTATACAGTATGCCATCGATATTAATAACCTCTTCAATCGTGTCTCTCGTGGTGCCCGCTATTGAACTTACGATAGCACGATTTTCATTTAACAATGAATTTAATAAAGTTGACTTACCCGCGTTCGGTTTACCAATAATGGCAACACTCACCCCATTTTTAATCACATTACCAAGCTGGAATGATTCCAACAAGGCATGAATTGTTTTATCGATTTTCAATAATAATGCCGTTAAGCTACTTCGATCTACGAACTCAACATCTTCTTGTGAAAAATCCAATTCCAATTCAATCAAAGCTGAAAATTTAATCAGTTCCTCCCTAAGCGCAGACAATATGCTGGAGAAGCCTCCCCTAACTTGATTCAAGGCAGTTTCTTGAGAAGCCTTCGTGGCAGATGCTATCAAATCGGCTACCGCTTCAGCTTGCACTAGATCCATTTTGCCATTCAAAAAGGCTCTTAAGGTAAATTCACCTGGAGTGGCCAAACGAGCGCCTTTATTAATGCATACTTCGATGATTTGTTGTTGAATAAACGTAGAACCATGACAGGAAATCTCCACTACATCTTCGCCAGTATATGATTTGGGTGATTTAAATACGGAAAGAACCACTTCATCAATCAGCTGATCACTATTCTGAAGCAGGCCTACATGTAATGTATTGCCAGCCGCAGCCTCCAGATTTTTAGAAGGGAATAATTCATTAACCAATGAAATGGCGCCATCACCACTGAGTCTGATTACACCTATAGCTCCAATTCCTGGAGGTGTTGCCAAAGCAACTATGATTTCACTCCACCTAAGCTGCTGATTCATCATGGTGCAAAATTAAGTTCAATTCGCATGTTTATAGTAAAAAAAAGTCGCTCGCTTTCGCGAACGACTTATATGCGTTTATCAGTTGAATTTACATTCTATTCAGCGAGTTGGAATGTAACAGGTTGACGGCGATAAGCCTTAACCTGACGACCATTCTGAACGGCTGGTTTCCATTTTGGACCTTTCTTGATAGCTACAGTAGCAATTTCAGCCAATTTAGTTCCAGGACCAAGGCAGTTTGGAACACCTGCTTCACCACAAGGCAAAGCACGTACTTCACTTACTGAACCTTCTTTATCAACTATGAAAAGGATTACAACAGTTCCTGAACGACCATCATCTTGAAGTTCATCGATATTGCGTTCGATTTCTCTTGTTACATAACGAGTCCATCCTGCAGTACCTCCAGGGAATTCAGCATCGATTTCAACCTTTTGGAAAACCTTATCATAATCGTCTTCTTTTGGTGCTTCAACAACCCCACCCGCTTCGATTGGGGGAGCAACGATTCCTTCATCTTTTGCACCTTCCTGGTTTACAGTTCCAATTTTGGTTTCCTCCAATTTTTCTATCTCTGGTGGCTTTTCTTCTTCCTTCACCTCTTCATCTTTTACAACCTTTGGGGGTGTAAACTTGGCCATCTCAACCTTAGGAGGTTCAGGTGGCTTCGGTGGTGGCGGTGGTGGCGGTTCTGGTTCATCCTGCATGATTTCCTCCAACTGAACTTCTTTGATATCGACCTTGCCTTTTTTACCGCCAAGATCCAAAGAGGATATGAAGGATGCTAAGACAAGAAGCAACCCAACTGAAGCCGTTAAAATTAGTGCGTTTCTTAGACGCTTATTATAATCTTTACGGAGCTCATAAGCGCCATAATCTTTATTTCGACCTTCAAAAACAAGGTCGATTAATTCGGAGCTTAGTATTTTGTTTGCATCCATTTGTAATGCGTTTTATTTACGTTTCTTTTTCTTACTTAACATTCACGTTTACTTTATACCTGCAGCATCTTCAGTTAGCTGAATCAACTGACTTTCGGTAGATGAAATATCTACCATAGCATACCTTTTGATAGCATTGATCGTCATCTCGTCCAATATATCAACCGTATTTTTATAGGTTGCATTTTCAGTTGGTTTGATGATCATTACCAAATCTTCTGGATTAGTATTTTGCTTTTTGCGGATTATTTCATCACGAATGGTTTTGAAGGTTGCTGTTTTTAGCTGCGTAGGATCAAGTCCTTCATAGTAATAAACAACATCTTGCTTACCCAACATGATGGTAAACGCTCCAGACTCTTTTACTTTATTTTGATCTTCGGGCTTATCTACATCTTTAGGCATATACAGATTCATCGCTGTAGGCTGTGCCATCGTTGTAGTAAAGATGAAGAATGTGATAAGCAAAAATCCGAGGTCAACCATGGGTGTCATATCCACTGTTGTGGATAGCTTCTTGGCTTTTTTAACACCCGGGCCTTTTTTGTGCCCGCCGCTATCTCCAGTATCTAAGCTTGCCATAAATTAATATTTATCGAAGTTTTCAATATGATTTATTTCTCGCCGTTTATCTGCTTTTGCCTTGTTTCATAAAGTGCTGTTCCAGGAGGTGCATCTTCAGGTGAGGTAACTAGCAAGAATTTATTTTGATCGTTCTTTTTAAATGCGTTCAAAATATTCTTGAATGCTGGGTACTTTGTTCCATTATCCGCTTTGATTAAAAGATTTAATTTTCTGCCAGAATAGGCCGAAAGTGCATCTCTTATCCAAAAGCTAAGTTCACCTCCAGTAGAATCTGCACAAGGAATGCCTGGCTGATTTACCTTTTTAGCCTGCTCAGGATCCATTGCAAGCAAGTTCTTGAGTTGGTTAAAAGGAACGCCTACACTAGGTGCATTTATGAATGCTTTCATCTCTTCTGGAGTAAGCCCAAGGTTTCGGGTTTGATTCAGATTCTGAATCAATACCTGGCGAAATCCAGGGTTGTCAACAGAAACGAATGCCCTACCATCCTTGTCAACCGAAACCATAAAGGCATCCTTTTCAGGCAGCACATTTGAAGATACCGAGTTTGGGGTAGTCACCTCAACCGGCTCCTCAGGCTTGAATTTCGTTGCAAGCATGAAAAACGACAAGATCAGAAAGGCCACATCCACAAACGGCGTCATGTCGTTTTGAGGGATGTGCTTTTTTATTTTGACACTTGGCATGTTTACTTTTTTAGAATTTAGATTCAGTTACCCTAATATTCCGTTTGGAATTCAGGTTAAATTATTTGTATTGAGATGCGAAGCTTTGCGTTAGCGTAAAGCCTGATTCATCAATACCATATGTAATTGAATCAATCCTCGTTGTGAACACATTGTACATAAGAAGGGCTACTGAAGATGTTGCAATACCTAATGCAGTATTATACAATGCCTCAGAGATACCAACTGCAAGTTCAGCAGCAGCACCAGAACCACCCTCTTCTCCAAGAGATGAGAATGATTTGATCATACCCAATACTGTTCCTAAAAGGGCTACAAGTGTACCTAATGAAGTAAGCGTTGACAGGAACACAAGATTTTTTTGAAGCATAGGAAGTTCAAGTGCGGTAGCCTCTTCAACTTCTTTTTGAATAGCATGAACTTTTTGTTCAGTATTCAATTCGCCTTCAGCAATCATCTCTTTGTATTTCTTAAGACCTGCTTTCATTACATTTCCAACGCTTCCTTTTTGCTTATCGCATTCTGTTATTGCTGCGTCTACATTTTTGTTGGCAAGGTGAAATTGTACTTTACGAACAAATTCTGCAATTGATCCTGCACCCATTGCTCTTCTAATAGTAAGGAAACGCTCAATTGAGAACGTAACTACCATGAGGAAACACCCAATCAATAGTGGAACAATGATACCACCTTCATAAGCACGATTCCAAGCACCTTTTGGACCTTTGTGTGATGGCCAGAAACCACCTTCCAAATCGGGCTTGGCAAAACTATCAGGGTTGCCCAAAATAAATCTCCAGATACAATATCCAGCAACCAAGCAAATGATTGGAGCTAAATAAGAAATTGCGTTACCACTGCCTTTAGCTTGAACTGTTGAAGTTGACTTAGCAGCTGCATTTGGTTTTGTTTCAGCCATGACTTTCGTTTTTTAATTTAAGATTTCGTTTTTGGTAAATGATTTACAATTCTACTAAAATATTCTATTAAAAGGCAAACTCTTTCAAGAAAATTTTAACGCGAATCGGAAAGATAATAAAATTGCTGAAAAAACGAACTGTGTCTGAGGAAAAAATAGAAATATTCTAAAAACTATCCACATTTAACATTAAAATAACCCCTAAACCATTGAACATTATTTTTTAGAGATTATCAAAACAAGTTTTATATTGAGCCCTCTAAAATAAGCATAATGAAATCAATTTTCAGTCAAAGAACAGCCATCCTCTATTTCTTGCTTTTTACACTCCAAATACCAGCAGAAGCACAGAAAAAAAAGTCCGATCCAGCTTCGCCAAAGGAGATTCCCGCATCACTCCCTGCTACTCCTCCAGCATCAACATCGAAGAATGGTCCAAAACCATATGCAGATGTAATCACATCAAAGGCGAAAACCAGCAATGGGTTATTCACTGTTCATAAGATTGAAGAAAAATATTTTTTTGAATTAGCTGATTCCATTTTTGGAAGAGAAATCATGGCCATTACACGTTATTCTAAGGTTGCTGGTGGTGGTGGCGTATATGGTGGTGAACTTGCTAATCAACAAGTCATTAAATTCGAAAAAGGGCCCGAAAATAAAATATTTGTTCGCGTCGTAACCGTCATCAGTGTTGCTGATTCAACTCAACCCATTTACAAAGCTGTAAGCAATTCAAACCTAGACCCAATTGCCGCTTCATTCGATCTTAAATCATTGGGGAAAGATTCTTCAGGTGCAGTGATTGATGTTACTGAATTTTTTAAAGGAGATAACCAACCAGTGTCATTAAGCTCTTTTGCTAAGAAAAGATTCAATTTAAACAGTATCATGAACGACCGTTCATACATAGAAAGCATCAAAACCTTTCCCATCAACACTGAAGTTAGAACCGTAAAAACATTCTCTGCCTCTTCAGGAAGTGGCATGGGAGCTCCCTCCCCTTTTCCTATGCCAAGTTTACCTGCAGCCAATGCTGCAGGAGCTATTACACTTGAAACCAATACCTCATTCATTATACTTCCATTGCAACCTATGGCAAAGCGAGTAAATGACACAAGGGTTGGATTTTTTGCAGATGACTACGCTGTATATACAGACGATCAACAAAAAGTTGAAACTGAAAATTTTATTGTTCGCTGGAATCTTCAACCCAAAAAAGAAGATGTTGAAAAATGGAAAAAAGGAGAATTGGTTGAGCCAGAAAAACCAATAATATATTATATAGACCCTGCCACGCCTAAAAAATGGAGGTCCTTTCTAATTAAAGGAATAAATGACTGGCAAGCTGCATTTGAAAAAGCTGGATTCAAAAATGCCATTATGGGTAAAGAATGGCCCGAAAACGATAGCACGATGAGCTTAGAAGATGCTCGGTTTTCAGTATTAAGGTATTTCGCATCAGATATAGCCAATGCATATGGACCAAATGTACACGACCCAAGAAGTGGTGAAATCATTGAAAGCCATATTGGTTGGTATCACAATGTAATGAGCTTAGTACACGACTGGTTCTTCGTCCAAACCGCTGCAGTGGATGCTGATGCACGAAAAATGAAATTCGATGATGAATTAATGGGAAACCTCATCCGATTTGTATCATCACATGAAGTTGGCCATACACTTGGACTTCGCCATAATATGGGATCAAGCAGTAAAACACCTGTTGAAAAATTACGTGATAAAAAATGGGTTGAGGCAAATGGACATACTGCTTCCATCATGGACTATGCCCGATTTAATTACGTTGCACAACCAGAAGATAGTATAGGCAAAGCAGGATTGTTCCCTCATATCGGAGAATACGACAATTGGGCAATAGAATGGGGATATGGATATGGCGCAGATAATCAAGAAGCAGATAAAAAACAACGCAACAAACTTTACAATGATCGCATTGCTACCAATCCGAGAATTTGGTTTGGCACCTATGAGTATGGCAATATGGCTGATCCTAGAACCCAAAGCGAAGACCTAGGCGATAACGCAATGAAAGCCAGTGAATATGGAATAAAGAATCTAAAAAGAATCCTTGCAAAGCTTCCAGAATGGACAAGCGAGGAAGCTGATCAATTTGAAAACCTAAGTCAGATGTATGGACAAGCAGTAGGACAATTTAGTCGATACCTTGGCCATGTTACACGAAATATTGGCGGCTACTACGAAACACCAAAAAGTATCGAGCAAGCAGGAGATGTTTTTGAAATAACACCAAAAGCCATACAAAAAGAAGCAGTTGCTTTTTTAAACAAGCAGCTATTCGAAACCCCAACTTGGCTAATTGATCGTAAAATTCTTGATAAGATTAGTAGCCCAAGTGGTGATCAACTTGGAGCTATTCAAGATAATTACCTTGGAACCATTCTATCTTCCACCAGGCTAACGAGGATGTCTACTGCTTCAAATAGATTTGATCATGCCTATAAAATCGATGAATTGTTCGCAGATTTGAAAAAAGGAATTTGGAGTGAACTATCCACTAGAAAATCTATCGACGGATACCGAAGAAATTTACAAAAAAGCTATGTAGAGAGAATGACTGCACTATTGAATACGTCAGGCTCTAGCTTAACAATTTCAATGGGTGGTGGCATGAGCATGGGACCTGATCCTAAAAAAACAGACATCACTTCTGTAGTTCGTGCGCATTTAACTAGCCTACGAAACGAAATCAATTTGGCAGCTGGTGCTACGCAAGACAATATGAGTAAATATCATTTGCAGGATCTTTCGGAGCGAATTAAAAGGGCATTGGATCCTAAGTAGGCGTGAGAGGTTAGGGGTTAGACGTTAGAGGTTAGAGGTTAGGTGTTAGGTGTTAGATATTAGATATGAGTTTAATACTTTAATTACTATAATAAGCACTTAACTCACCTCTATCTTCTAACACCTAACCTCTAACACCTAACATCTATTCATACCTCAACGCCACAATAGGATCGAGTTTTGCGGCTTTCATGGCTGGATAAAGTCCAGCAGCCAAGCCAACAATAGAGCATATTATGATGCCAATGGAAATGATTCCCCATGGAATGAAAAATGGTGTATCCATTAAACTACCCACAACATTCCCAATGATAACACCAAGCATAATCCCAATAAGTGCTCCAATTAAACTGATAAGAGTAGACTCAAATAAAAATTGAGCTCGAATGGCCCCTTTCCGGCCACCAAGTGCTTTAATCAATCCCACTTCTTTTGTTCGTTCAGTTACTGCCACGAGCATGATATTCATTAGTCCAATTGCAGCACCAATGAGGGTGATAAATCCAATAGCCCCAGCAGCGGCAGAAATGGTGCCCAATAGTTTGATAAATGTTTCTGCAAGGCTATCACTTTTATCAACGTAAAAATTATTCTCTTCTGTTACGGCTAGTCCTCTCACAATACGAAATATGCCTTCTGCTTCTCCAATAGCCACTGGCATACTATTCACATCAGGAACCATGATGGCTAAAGAGAAAGATTGAGTTCTGTTTGCAAACGTATGCCTGATGTTTGTATACGTTGAGAATACTACATTATCAGCTTGAAGAAATGAACTTGACCCCTTTTCTTTGGTAATGCCAATGACTCGATATTTATTCGATCCAACTCGAATGACTTTCTCTAATGCACGATCATAACGAGAACCAAATAATTTATAGGCTACGTCTTTACCTAGTACACAAACGCTCTGTCCACTCTCCACTTCAGCTTTACTGAAATTTCTGCCAAATGCAATCTCATACCCATTCAATTGCAAGTAATTCTCATCGCCCCCATTAATACTTACATTAGGATTGGTTTTTTTATTCTCGTGAGTAACCACTGTATTTCGTGACCCGTTGATGCCTATGCTAACTGTTGCAGGATATTTATATAACCCTTTGAATAACTTTGCCTGTTGATAGGTTATGATTCTGCCGGTATTTGACTTACGTATTTTTTTAGGCTTATTTGTCTTTGACTGCGTAACATCACTTCCACCATCACCTCCAAAATTAAATCGTCTTTCACGAAAACGGATACTAAATGCGTTAGCACCCATTGTTGAAAAACTATCTCGCAAACTATTATTCATGGCCTCAATAGCGGTAAAGATTCCTACTAAGGCCATAATACCAAAAGCAATGATGGCAACAGTTATAGCAGTTCTGAGTTTATTACCCATGACTGTTCTCCAAGCCAACACAAAATTATCTGTCAATTTCATGAGGTAAAAGTAACAAAAGGAAATAAGCTATCCGTGAAAGTGTGATGAACGGACAAGATTAAATACAATATGACGAAAATTAGATGTAGAGCAATGACATGAGCCAATCTGGATGAATTCCTAAGATAATAATAAGTATGGCATTAGCCAACATCATCAATTCAAAAGATCGGGCAAACACTACCTCTTCCCGTTGAGCAGCTTCTTTAAAGTAAATAGCTTGTATAAGTTTGAAATAGTAATAAACGCTGATGGCTGCGCAAAGAATACCTACTATAACCAACCAAAACATCTTGCCATATTTAATAACAGCAAGCAGCATATAGTATTTAGCAAAGAATCCAGCTGTCAATGGAATACCAGCCAACGATAAAATACAGATCAACAAGGAAAAACCAACAAGTGGATAGCGCTTAGCGAATCCATTGAATGCTTCGATGGAATGGTCTTTGAATTTTGCCAGTACAGCAAAAATCCCCAGTGTTGCAAACGAATACGCCGCAAAATATAAGATCAGTCCTTGCTTTGCAAAAATATTCAATGCAAATACACCCAAGAGCATGAAACCGGCCTGCGCTATTGAAGAGTAACTGAGCATACGTTTAATGCTTTGTTGAAATACTGCAGTTATGTTCCCAATAAGTAAAGTAAGCGCAGCGATGACGGCCATGAGGATTTCCCAATCTGAATGTAGATTTCCAAAGGCATTTTCAAACAACCTAAAAAAAGCAAAAAAGCCAGCTGCCTTAACAATGGTAGCCATAAAGGAGGTAAACACAGTAGGGGTTCCATCATATACATCGGGTGTCCAAAAATGAAATGGCGCAGCAGAAACCTTAAACGACATGGCTGCCATGAGCAGCACCATACCTACAGCAAGCATAGGTGTTATCTTTCCCAATCCCAAATTAATACCCTCAACATAAAAAGTTCCTGCGTCTCCATAAAGGAATGCAATACCCATTAACATTATACCTGTAGAAAACGCCCCCATTAAAAAATACTTTAATGCAGCCTCATTGCTTTTTAAATTATTTTTTTCGCTGCCGGCAAGAATATAAAGTGGAATTGAGATGATTTCGATGCCAATAAACAACATCAAGAGTGATTGAAAACCAGCAATGATTGATATTCCAGTTAATATAAAAAAAAGTAAAGCGTAATAGTCTGAAGATGATTTTCCGAATTTTTCAATGTCAGACCCAGACAATAGAAAGTAAACCAATGTAGAAAAAATCATGACCAGATTAAACACTAAGCTTAATCTATTGTATCGAAGCATCCCTTGCATATCAATTGTAAAAATTGATACTCCAGCATATTCCAACCAATTAACGATGAGCAAAACAATCAAACCGAGTAAAGCAAATGCAGTAG
>CAJBBV010000149.1 GCA_903951405.1 uncultured bacterium | reverse complement strand
CTTAAATCGTTCACTCAAGATGAACAACAAATTTATAAGCCCTACAAACATCACTATGAATTCAAAAAAGGTGAAACAATGTTTAGGGAGGGTGATGAGATTAATGGCCTGTATTTCATACAAACAGGCGTAATTAAGCTTGAAATTAACAGTCAAACCGAAAGACCTTTTATTTTAAGATTAATTGGTCCTGGTCAAACAATGGGACACCGTTTTCTTAGCTACACAGGATTACAGCCTTATACAGCAACTGCAGTAGAAGACAGCAGAGTTTGCTTCATCGAATTGGGCTTTTTCAAAAATTTAGTCCAAAAGAATGAATTGCTTCAAGAGGAAGTCAGGAAGATCTTCTTAAAGGAGATCAGGTCAACAGAAATAAAATTGCTTCAAATCGCACAACAAACCGTTCGAGAAAAAGTAGCTGGCATCTTGGTTCATCTTGCCGAGACCTATCAATACAAGCAAACAGGGGTTGGCATT
Source organism: uncultured bacterium (assembly GCA_903951405.1). GTDB lineage: Bacteria > Bacteroidota > Bacteroidia > Chitinophagales > Chitinophagaceae > Pollutibacter. Next base: position 26,710 of record CAJBBV010000149.1, on the reverse strand, counting down.
CGTGTTCATATTGACCGCCAGGAAATGGCAGATCTTGCTGGTACAACAAAAGAGCAGGTTTCAAGGATTTTAGCTGATTTTGACCAAGAGGAACTGATTCGATTCAGGGCTAAACACTTCAAATACATAGCGGTTGACAAACTTCGTCAAATTGCAGAAAGCCATACCTCTCCTATCAAAGAACGTGTTGCTGTTGAAGCCTAAAAGAACAAGAGTTGATTGTTAATTTCATTGCTACTTAGTACCTTCGCACCCGAATATAAAAAACTATGGCAGCAAAGATTAAAGTACTCAATCCGGTAGTAGAATTAGATGGCGATGAAATGACAAGAATCATTTGGAGGTTCATCAAAGACAAACTCATTCTACCATATCTTGAATTAGACATCAAGTATTATGATTTGGGCGTCGAATACAGAGACCAGACCAATGATCAGGTAACAATCGACTCAGCTAATGCGATTAAGCAATATGGTGTTGGAATCAAATGTGCGACGATTACCCCAGATGAAGACCGTGTAAAGGAATTCAAGCTTAAGCAAATGTGGAAGAGTCCGAACGGAACCATCCGAAACATATTAGATGGAACTGTTTTCAGAGAACCCATTGTGATAAAGAATATTCCTAGACTGGTGACCAACTGGGACAGCCCTATTATTGTAGGACGTCATGCTTTTGGTGATCAATACCGTGCAACAGACTTCGTTGTGCCCGGAAAAGGAAAGCTTACTATCAAGTTTGAAGGCGAAGATGGCCAAATCATCGAACATGAAGTATATCAATACAAAGGTGCTGGTGTTGCATTGAGTATGTACAATACGGACGAGAGTATTATGGGATTTGCAAGAAGTTGCTTTAATATGGCTCTTTCTAAAAAATGGCCATTGTACATGAGCACTAAAAATACCATCCTTAAAAAATATGATGGAAGATTCAAAGATATTTTCCAGGAGATTTATGAGAATGAATTTAAAGCAGCATATGAACAAGCTGGGATCACCTATGAACACAGACTTATTGATGACATGGTTGCTAGTGCCTTGAAATGGAACGGTAAATTTGTATGGGCTTGTAAGAACTATGATGGTGATGTACAAAGCGATACGGTTGCACAAGGTTTTGGTTCTTTAGGACTAATGACTTCTGTTCTTATTACGCCTGATGGCAAAACCATGGAGTCTGAAGCAGCACACGGAACGGTAACCCGTCACTATCGTGAACACCAAAAAGGTAAACCAACAAGCACTAATCCAATTGCATCAATCTTTGCTTGGACACGCGGTTTAGCTTTTAGAGGAAAATTAGATGGCAACGAAGCGCTTATCAATTTTGCTAATGCACTAGAAGCAGTTTGTATAGAAACAGTGGAAGAAGGTAAGATGACTAAAGATCTTGCGGTATGCATTCACGGAAATAAAGTGAACCATGGCGAACATTATCTGTATACAGAAGAATTCTTAGATGCTATTGATGATAATCTAAAGAAAAAGATGGCAAACTAATACTAGCCAATACTATTTTAAATCCCCGCTTCATTAAAGTGGGGATTTTTTTTGAACATATTTGAACATTTTCAATCAACTTTTATCTTTCTCCACATCGCTCTGACCATTTCTGAATCAAAGCCTTCAAATCGACCACGCTGAACTACAAGGTGGTTTTCGTTTGGATGACTCAGGTAATAATGAAAAGCGAACTTATTATCTGGTTTCTTTATACCTGAAGATTGTCCAAATCGTAAATCGTTGAATAGTAATGTATCCCTAACTTTTTCAAGCGTATAAAAACCCTGAGAGAATTGTTTCAGCTCCATCACTTCTTTATGATCATTTATGGAATCTAATAAGGAATCATTTCTATCAACATGGTGCAATTTCAATAATTGAGAAGTATCAAAAATAGAACGATACCCTATTTCAAAACCAGACTCATTTTGAACCACAATGAACCAGAGTAAATTATTAAGCAATGTAGGTGTTGTAAAATATTTATTGCTGCTCAATCCCTGACTACTCATCGAATTTTTTACTGCTTTATCAATGTTGTATTTATTTACACATGCAAAGGATAAATATATGACAGAGACCCAAATTCCAACCCTAGCCCATTTGAGTCTATGCCGATGATCTGTCTTGAGAAAAATTAAAAACATAAATGCGATTGCAGGCAATATGCTGAATAATGGATCCGCCACATAAATAACATTGAATGAAATTCTCGTTGAAGAAAAAGGCTCAAACCATCCAAGTCCATAGTTATTGCAAGCATCTAGAAAAAGATGGCATGCTATTTCAATTAAGAAAAAATAGAACCATTTTTTCAGTGAAATCGGCTCAGCCTTATGCCAGCGAGCTGCAATTAAAGCAAGAAAAAAACTAATTACTCCACCAAATAAAAAAGAATGGGTTATGCCTCGATGCGCCAATAGCTCTGTAGAAACAGGCATCCATGAACCAGCAACGAAGTCTATATCTGGCACACTTTGAGCCAAAGCACCCCAGAGCATGGCCTTCCGACCAGCATGCTTATCCAACAAAACTTCTCCGATACAAGCACCAAGAACGATATGAGTTAAGGAATCCATACTTATTAATCAGTAAAGTACAACTAAAAAAGACTCGTTTGAAAGTCAAGTTTAACGCTTTATGAAAAAACTATTAAAATGAATTTTTAAAACCCCGTTCCTACATTCGAATTTGACGCATATCGCCTGCTTGTGATCCAGAGAATTTGTTGATGCGATAAATGAAAGTCAGCATGAAGTATCGAGTCAACCTATTGACTTTTGTATCAGTAATATTATTACCATTAACTGAACGGGCAATACTCTTGTTTTGTTTAAACACATCAAATCCTGAAACCCTTAAAATACCTGTTTTTTTCTTGAAAAGTGTTTTTTCAAAAGAGGCAGTCATTAATATAATATTTTGATTGACACCAGAAGATAATCCTCTGTTAATGATATACTCTAGATCATGTTTAAATACCCAATCCTTAGGTAAATCAATCCGAGAATTATTACTGATAGTCCAACTTCCATAATCCACATTTTGCTGTCCAGGCAATGAATAGCGAACCCTATTCAATCCATAACGCGCACCAAGATCGAACTCCAACCATTCTTTCCAATTGAATTCCATTTTACCTCCTTGAGAGAAAAGAAGGTTCTTACCCACATTACGTTGACTATCAATTAGGGCAATATTGTGATTAAGATTTACAGAACCGTTTATGGTTAACACATACGTTCTATTGTTCCATGGTTTACTATAGTTGTAAAATCCAGTGACGTTATAGTATCCATTTACATTGTCGTATGCAGTAAGCTGTGTACCACCGTTACCTATACGCATGGTATTGTTTATGATTTGATTTTGGATGAAGTTATAGTTGGCTCCAACGAAAAACGTTCTACCTGAAGTAAAATTCAAATTATTAAAAAATAAACTGAAGAAGTGATTCTGAGATGGCTTCAGCAATGGATTTCCCTGTGTCTGGTATTGTGGATTCGAAATATCCTTAACGGGTTGCAACTGCCCAAACGTAGGCTGAACTGCATTAGCAAAATAATTAAAATTCAAGTTCTTAGTTCTAGTAAAATTGTAAGCAAACCGTGCTGTAGGAAACACATTCTGTGTCCTGATAGGCATATATGCACTGTCCTTTGTCAATGAATATCCTTTTTGACTTACAGGCTGCGTACTAACCCCTAGAGAATAATTGTACTTCTTTTTGACTGTACGAATATTTGCCCCTATGCGCTGATTTAAAAAGTCTGTCTCGAATGCATTACTTAATTCAGGAAGAAATTGACGTACATCAAGGGGGTCAATCAAATAGGTTGCTCTATCATTACTTGTGTATGAATGACCAACGCTATAAATCAAATCAAGATACCGGTCTTTCATGATGGGCTCTGAATAATTTAAACGAATATTGATATTATCCGTTTGGTTCATCGTATTGATGTATTGATTTTGTTGTACAATATTCAAAACCGGTAATAAATTATTCGTTAAGTTAAACTTGTTGTTTTCAGCATCCGAGCTATTGTAGCCTCCATTGATATTAACCGATAGGTTTCGACCTCTCTTACGAAACTTATGATTAAAAATCAGGTTGCCTGAAAAGTTGGGGGAATTTGAATGAGATAGATTTGAATTACGGCCTCTACTCGTAGTATCAATACTGTTTCGCAAATAATCAAAAATAGCATTCGATGTATTATCCGCTTGCCGAGTGTTGAATTCTGGGATAAACTTGATATAATTGAAAGAATCTATATTCCATTCAATATTGATAGAAGCCCTATGATTTTTAGATTGATTCAATGAAGTATCTGCTTGATGATTCAGAAAAGAACTGTTTTCAAAGAAGTTTTGAGAGGCTACATCTCTAGTAATATCGGTAGACCTGTTTGAAAAACTATAGTTCCCATAAATCGATCCCTTCTTATCCTTAAAATCATTCCTAAAATTTGTTCCGAATGACTTCGTCGTACTCAGCCCTTCCGTACCACCAATACCACCTTGATTATTTCCACCAATATTAACTTGAATCCCTCTACCTCCGCCACCACCTCCACCACCATCAAACCCAAACGTACTAGTATTGGTATTATTGGCACCTCCAAAAAATGTGATCTGTTTATTGTTATTAAATATGTTCACGTTAGCAGTACCCTGATAGCGATTATCTGTGCCAAAACCCGTTGTACTTCTTCCAAAAACTCCACGATTTTTATCTTTTTTTAATTGAAGATTGATGACCTTATCTGGCTCACCATCTTTAATCCCAGAAGCATTTGCCAAGTCTCCATAATCATCAATCACTTGAACTTTATCAATCATATCAGCAGAAAGTTCACGGGTAGCGGTTTTGGGATCACCACTAAAAAAGTCCTTTCCGTTTACCCTTACCTTTGTAACCGTCTTTCCTTGAGCTGTTATGTTACCACTTTTATCTACCTCTATTCCAGGCATTTTTTTCAACAAGTCTTCTACCATAGCATTGGGCTTCAGCCTAAATGAATCTGCTTTATATTCCACCGTATCCTCCTTCACCATAATGGGAGGCACAGAGACAAACACTTCTTGCAATGATGTATATGAATTAGTTAATACCAATCTATCAATAGATACTATTTCTTTGTCGACTGGAATGGTTATTGCTTTTGTTGTAGGGCTATAACCAACACTTGAAATAATTAGGACTGAATTCCTTGTCGGAACATTTTTGAAGAGAAAAAACCCCACGTTGTTGGAAACCGTTTTCAATGTATCCTGGCGTCCGACAGTATATAGTTTTAAAGTAGCCCTCGCAATTGGGTTGCCCAAGGTATCAGCCAATTTGCCCTTTACCTGAAATTCGGATTGAGAGAATGCGGCTAAAGTTGAATCCGATTGAGAGAATGTAGTGAAGGCTGAAATTAAAATGCTCCAAATCAATAAAATATGCTTACCCATTATGAGATTTTTCATTAAAATAGATGGTAAAGTTACTTCTTTGCTTTCGTGCTCTGTAAAAAATACATAAATGGTAAAATTTAAGCTAATTCCCCTGAGAAGAGCCCGATTTTAGGTGATAGTTCCCCTAAACTACTCCCTTCTAAACCAAATATTTGGGTTAATTTTGCCAATTCAATAAAGACCCAAAAGAGCCATACTATGTTGAATTTTATATCAAAGATCTTCGGAGGTAGCAAGTCGGATAAAGACGTTGAAAAGATCAGGCCTTTAGTTGCTCAAATCAATACTCATTTTTCTTCCTATCACTCCCTAAGCAATGATGAATTGAGGGGTAAAACGACTGAGTTTAAAACGAGGATTAAATCTCATCTAACAGAGATAGACGAAAATATCAGTTCATTAACGGCACAAGCAGATCAGCTCACCATTGAAGACATTCTTGGAAGAGATGCTATCTATAAAGAGATTGACGAGGTTAAGAAAAAGCGAAACGAAAAAATAGAGGACGCATTAAAAGAAATTTTACCTGAAGCATTTGCTGTGGTAAAAGAAGCAGGGCGTCGATTCAAAGAAAATGATGAATTGATTTCATCGGCTACTGACCTTGATAAGGAATTTAGTGTAAAAAAAGACTATGTAACTATTCGTGGCGAACAATCCATCTTCAAAACCAGCTGGATGGCTGCTGGCAACTTGGTGAACTGGAACATGGTACACTATGATGTTCAGCTTATTGGTGGAGCAGTGCTGCACGACGGTAAGATTTCTGAGATGGCAACAGGCGAAGGAAAGACGTTGGTATCCACACTTCCCGCATACCTCAATGCACTTGCAGGAGAAGGAGTTCATATTGTTACAGTTAACGACTACCTGGCAAGAAGAGACTCCGAATGGAATGGTACGTTATTTGAGTGGCTTGGACTTACCGTAGACTGCATCGACAAACATCAACCCCATTCTGATGCAAGAAGAAAGGCATATCAAGCCGACATCACTTACGGAACAAACAATGAATTTGGATTTGACTATTTAAGAGATAATATGGTGCATACCCCAGATGAAATGGTACAACGCACGCATCATTATGCTATGGTCGATGAGGTAGATAGCGTATTAATTGATGATGCTAGAACTCCCCTAATCATTTCAGGTCCTGTTCCGAAAGGAGATGATCAACAATTCCATATACTAAAACCAAGGATACTACAACTCGTTGATGTTCAAAAGCAGGTTGTAACGAAAGCCCTTCAAGATGCAAAAAAACTTATAGCAGAAGGGAAAGATGGTCCACAAGATGGCGGACTACAATTGATGCGTGCAAACAGAGGCTTGCCTAAAAACACCGCCCTCATTAAATTTCTCAGTGAGCCTGGAATGAAGGTTAAATTACAGAAATCTGAAAACTATTACCTCGCAGAGCAACAAAAGCATATGCCAGAGGTAGATGAAGAATTGTATTTCCATATAGACGAAAAAAACAATCAGGTAGAACTAACCGATAAGGGGCTGAATTATATCACTAAAGGTGGCGAGGACCCTAACTTTTTTGTGCTTCCTGATCTAAGTACTGCAATAGCAGAAATAGAAAAAAGTAATGCGTTAGATGCTGAAAAAATAAATAGCAAAGAAGTTCTTATTCAGGAATATTCAATAAAAGCTGATCGAATCCATACAGTTCAACAGTTGTTAAAAGCATATACTGTTTTTGAAAAAGATATTGAGTACGTAGTGCTAGATGGTCAAGTTAAAATTGTAGATGAACAAACCGGCCGAATTATGGAGGGCCGGAGATATAGCGATGGCTTACATCAAGCAATTGAAGCAAAAGAAAATGTAAAAATCGAAGCCGCTTCACAAACATATGCTACTGTAACACTTCAAAATTATTTCAGGATGTACCATAAGCTTGCAGGGATGACCGGTACAGCGGAAACTGAAGCAGCTGAATTATGGAACATATATAAGTTGGATGTGGTTAATATTCCAACCAATATTCCTATGACTAGGAAAGATCACGAAGATCTTGTGTTTAAAACAAAACGAGAAAAATTCAAATCTGTTATTGATGAAATAGAAATACTGCGCAATGCAGGCCGACCTATACTTGTAGGAACTACTTCCGTTGAAGTGTCTGAATTACTGAGTAGAATGCTTCAGCAAAAGAAAATTCCACATAACGTATTAAACGCAAAGCAACATGCTAGAGAAGCCCAGGTAATTGCTGAAGCAGGGTTAGCGAGCAATGTAACCATTGCAACCAACATGGCAGGTAGGGGAACAGATATTAAATTGGGTGAAGGCGTCAAAGAAGCTGGAGGTCTTGCTATCATAGGTACTGAGCGACATGAAAGTAGGCGCGTTGACAGGCAGTTAAGGGGGCGTGCAGGACGACAAGGAGACCCAGGTACTTCTCAATTCTATGTATCACTAGAGGATGATCTCATGAGGATGTTTGGGAGTGAGCGAATTGCCTCACTAATGGACAGGATGGGGTATAAAGAAGGGGAAGTGATTCAGCATAGTATGATCACCAAGAGTATTGAAAGAGCGCAGAAGAAAGTGGAAGAGAATAACTTCGGAATCAGAAAGCGTCTATTGGAATACGATGACGTCATGAATAAACAACGTAATGTAGTGTATAGCAAAAGACAGCACGCATTATTTGGGGAACGATTGGCACTTGATTTAGACAACGCTTTCTACGGTGTTGCTTCAGCATTAATTAATCAATATGCTGGAACACGAGAATTTGAAGCATTTAGGTTATCCGCCATCATGCACTTTAGCATAGACACTACCATCACTGAAGAAGCACTTGAAAAAGGAGATATAAATAGCTTATCGGAAGTATTATACAAACAGGCTATTGAACATTATAGCGCTAAAAAAAATGCGTTAGCCAAACAATCACTTCCTGTCTTTCAAAATGTCAGGTTAACACAAGGAAATCATATTGCAAACGTAGTGGTGCCATTTACCGACGGAAAAAAATCAATCAATGTATTAACAAATCTAGAGAAGGCACTTAGCTCAAAAGGCCTCGAGATGGCCAATACATTAGAAAAGACCATCACACTTGCTTTAATCGACGATAGCTGGAAAGAACATTTGAGAGCAATGGATGATCTAAAGCAAAGTGTTCAAACGGCAGTGTATGAACAAAAAGATCCATTGGTTATTTACAAGCAGAGTGCATTTCAGCTTTTCTCTGAAATGGATTCGGAAGTAAATAAAGAAATTGTATCCTTCCTTTGTCATGCAGGATTGCCAACAGATCAAACTTCTGGCGGACTTAAAGAAGGCAAAGAAAGTAGAACTGATATGAGTAAAATGCAAATCAGAAAAGATGATGTTAATGCAAGAAACTCACCTCAGATGCTTGATACTGAAAACGCATACCATGATCCCTCTGAACAAATTAAGCAAGAGCCTATTCGAGTTGGGCCGAAAGTAGGACGAAATGATCCTTGTCCTTGTGGTAGTGGTAAAAAATTCAAAGCGTGTCACGGAAAAGAATAATTGAAAAAGTAAGCATTTCAAGATAATAATGCAAAAAGCATCAATCAAATGATGAAGGAAAAAATAAAAAAACGTGCGTCTGACTATTTCGAGCAATATCGTTCGATTAGGCACCATCTTCATGCCCATCCAGAATTGAGCTATGTTGAATATAACACGTCTTCCTTCATTCAAAAGCATCTAGAGAAACTAGGTATCCCTTTTACTGTCATGGCGAATACTGGAGTAATCGGCATTATTAATGGGAGACCCTCATCAAGGGTAATTGCATTAAGAGCTGATATGGATGCGCTACCTATTCAAGAAGAAAATAGTCAACCCTACACATCGACTGTGAAAGGAGTTATGCATGCATGTGGCCACGATGTGCATACGACTTGCCTATTGGGTGCAGCGCAAATACTAAACGAGTTGAAAGACGAATGGCATGGAACGATTAAACTCATCTTTCAACCAGGAGAGGAAAAAAATCCAGGAGGTGCTAGCATACTAATCAAAGAAGGTGTACTTGAAAATCCTGCACCACAAGCAATTTTTGGTCTACACGTACATCCATTACTCGAAACCGGTAAACTTAGTTTTAGGGCTGGCAAAGTGATGGCTAGCGCTGATGAGTTATACATCACTATAAAAGGAAAAGGTGGCCATGCTGCCGCACCTCATCTTACTACAGATACCATACTCACTGCATCAATGATTACGATTGCATTACAACAGGTAGTGAGCCGCAATAATAATCCGTTCTCCCCTTCAGTACTTTCTATTTGTTCCATTCAAGGTGGGCACACAACCAATGTCATTCCAACAGAAGTAAAATTGATGGGAACGTTTAGAGCAATGGATGAAGATTGGCGATTAAAGGCACATGAAAGAATCAGAACCATTGTTCAACATATTGCCGAATCACAGGGGGCAGAAGTTGATTTGAAAATTGATGTTGGATACCCTTGTGTATATAATGATCCCAATTTAAATGATGTAACAAGATCAATCGGTAGTGATTTTGTAGGCAGTGACCTTGTAGAAGAAACTGAACTCAGGATGGGAGCAGAAGACTTTGGTTATTACACTCAACAAATTCCAGGATGTTTTTTTAGGCTTGGAACTGGAAATAAATCAAAAGGAATCGAATCGGGTGTTCATACACCAACATTTGACGTTGATGAAAATGCCATTGAAATTGGGATTGGTATAATGGCATATATTGGTGCATCAGCGATGGGCAATTGATTACTAGGTTACCTAGCTAAGAATTATTGATTTATAGATTGCTCTAAAATAAAAAGCATGCAAAAAAAATTAAGAAAAGAACAAGCTCTTGAATATCATTCAAAGGGAAGACCTGGGAAGATTGAGGTTGTTCCAACAAAAGAAGCAAAAACACAACGAGATTTATCACTCGCTTATTCTCCAGGGGTTGCAGAACCATGTATGGAAATTTTCCACAACCCAGAAAATGTATATAAATACACGGCCAAGGGAAATCTAGTTGCTGTCATTAGCAACGGTACAGCAGTGCTTGGCCTTGGCGATATAGGACCAGAAGCTGGCAAACCAGTTATGGAAGGCAAGGCAGTGCTTTTCAAAATTTTTGCAGACATCGATGTTTTCGATATTGAAATTGACGAGAAGGATCCAGTGAAATTTGTTGAAATCGTTAAAGCATTACAACCCACCTTTGGAGGAATCAACCTAGAAGATATAAAGGCTCCAGAATGCTTCTACATAGAGCAACAGCTAAAGGAGCAACTGAAAATTCCTGTCATGCACGATGATCAACACGGCACAGCCATTATTAGTGCTGCTGCATTATTAAATGCCCTTGAGTTACAAGAGAAAAAAATTGAAGAAATTATTATTATCGTCAATGGTGCTGGAGCTGCTGCAATGGCTTGCATTGAGCTATATGAAGCACTAGGCGCTAAAAGAGAAAATGTTTGGATGTTTGATTCCAAAGGGTTGATTAATAAAGAAAGAACCGACCTAGATGAGCGAAAAAGACGATTCGCTGTTGACAGACCTAACATGTCTCTTGAAGAAGCATTTAAAGACGTTGATGTATTTATAGGATTGAGTAAAGGCAATGTGGTCAGCAAAGAAATGGTGAAAAAAATGGCCCCGCGTGCTATCGTATTTGCCATGGCAAACCCTGATCCAGAAATCACGTGGGAAGAGGCCACTTCAGTTCGTGAAGATATCATCATGGCAACCGGTAGATCAGACTATCCTAATCAAGTAAATAATGTACTAGGGTTTCCATATATATTTCGAGGCGCATTGGATGTAAGAGCTACGACAATAAATGAAGCCATGAAATTGGCTGCAGTAAAGGCATTGGCAGAGCTCACAAAGACTCCAGTTCCTGAAATCGTAACCATGGCATACAATGAAACGAATATTTCATTTGGCCCAAACTATATTATCCCAAAACCACTTGACCCAAGGCTTATCAGCGCGATTTCGCCTGCAGTGGCAAAGGCTGCAATGAAAAGTGGTGTAGCACAAAAGCCTATACTAGATTTTGACGCCTACATCATTGAGCTAAACAAACGACTTGGCATTGACAATCAATTGGTCCGAGCATTAGGTAGCAAGGCACGTAAAAATCCGAAAAGAGTCGTTTTTGCTGATGCAGAAAATATAAAAGTATTGAAGGCAGCACAAATAGCCGGAGATGAAGGACTTGCTATTCCAATCTTATTGGGCAACGAGAAAGTCATCAAAGAACTTGCTGAGCAGAATGGGGTCTATATTGATGATTTAACAATCATCAATCCTAAGAGTGATGAAATGCAACAAAAACGAGAGTCTTATGGAGAAATTTACTTTGAGAAAAGGCAACGTAGAGGGGTCAATAAATATGAAGTAAATAAAAAAATGAAGGACCGAAATCATTTCGGGTGTATGATGGTTGAAACCGGCGATGCAGACGCCATGATTTTAGGTTTAAGCCGAAACTATCCCGACACAATTCGCCCGGCGATTCAAATCATAGGAACAGAAGATGGTGTAAGTAAGATAGCTGGCATGTATATTATGTTAACGAAAAAGGGGCCACTCTTCCTTGCCGACACTACGGTTAACTTCAATCCTACTTCAGAAGAATTAGCAGACATCACTTTGCTTGTAGCTAAACAAGTTAAAGCATTGGGCATAACACCTCGAATTGCCATGCTTAGCTATTCCAATTTTGGAAGCAGTGAAACACCAGAGGCCATTACAGTCAGGAATGCAAGATCAATAGTTAAAAAAAGAAATCCCTCGTTGATTGTAGATGGAGAAATGCAAGGTATTGTTGCATTCAATAAAGATATTCTCCGAGACAACTATCCATTTTCTGAATTAGTGCATAACGGGGATGTTAACACATTGATATTTCCCAACTTAAGTGCCGGAAATATTGCCTACAATTTGTTACAGGAAGTAGGCGAAGCCGATGCAATAGGGCCGATATTACTAGGACTTAAAAAACCTGTCCATGTTTTACAGCTAGGCTCTTCCGTTAGAAGTATTTTAAATATGGTGATGATTGCCGTAATTGACGCTCAATCAAAAATGCAGAAGACATAACAACCTAGGTCATGCTAAATAGGAGAAAGTTTTACTAATTTCACATACAATAAGCTTAAGATGAACATCTTTACGAGGTTAGGAGAATTTTTGCTCATGCTGAAAGGCATGTTTACGAAACCAGAAAATTGGAGAATATACTGGAAGGAGCTAATGCATCAGTGTGTTGAATTAGGCATTGGTTCACTAGGAATAGTCTCAATAGTCGCATTGTTTATTGGAGCAGTATCCACCTTACAAACATCCTATCAATTCGTTTCCCCTATCATTTCAAAATCAGTCATTGCACAAATTGTACGCGACAGTGTAATACTTGAATTTGCGCCAACGATTACCAGCATTGTATTGGCAGGGGTAGTAGGCAGTAAAGTGTCAAGTGAATTAGGGAACATGCGAGTGAGCGAACAAATTGATGCGTTAGAAATAATGGGAATCAATACGAAAGCATATTTAATACTTCCCAAGATTTTAGCTGCTTTGATCATGATCCCACTTCTCGTTATTGTCGCAATGGTATTGGGAATTTGGGGCGGAAGAATGATAGGAGATATTACAAATATATTACCCCATGAGATTTATGACAAAGGGTTACTTGAATCTTTTGTACCGTATAACGTAACCTTCGCTCTAACCAAGGCCTACACTTTTGCTTTTATCATTACGGCCATTCCAGCCTATTATGGCTATAATGTGAAGGGAGGTGCGCTTGAGATTGGAAGAGCAAGTACTACCGCAGTGGTAACAAGTTGTATCATGATTTTGCTTGCAGATTATATTCTTGCCGCAGTGTTATTATAAAAGATTGACATGATTTCAATAAAAGATATTCAAAAAGGATTTTCAGGAAAATCGGTAATAGAAGGCGTATCATCAGAATTTGAAACGGGTAAGTGCAACCTTATCATAGGATCAAGCGGAAGTGGTAAAACTGTCTTGATGAAATGCCTGGTTGGACTTATCACTCCAGATTCAGGTGAGATTGCATATGATGGTGAAAATTTCTCCATTATGAATGCTGATCAAAAGAAAGTCATGAGAAGAAAAATAGGCATGCTATTTCAAGGGTCAGCTTTATTTGATAGCATGACCGTGGAAAAGAATATATTTTTCCCTTTAGACATGTTTAGCAATGCTACAAAAGCAGAAAAACAAAAAAGAGTAGATGAAGTATTGGATAGAGTAAATCTCAACGGGGCAAATAAAAAATTTCCTGCTGAAATCAGTGGAGGAATGAAAAAACGAGTTGGTATCGCTCGTGCAATTGTCTTAAACCCAAAATACCTTTTTTGTGATGAGCCAAACTCCGGGTTAGACCCACAAACATCTTTGGTGATTGATAAGTTAATTAAGGAAATCACTACAGACTTTAATATTACAACAGTCATCAATACGCATGACATGAATAGCGTTATGGAAATTGGCGATCGCATCATGTATATGTATCAAGGTAAAAAGGAGTGGGAAGGCACAAACAAGGAAATTATATTCAGTAAAAGCGAAAAACTGAACAGCTTTATATTTGCTTCCGAATTCTTAAAGGATGCCAAGGACATGAGGATGCTTGAAATTAGTGGCAAAATCGATAACAAGCGTGATATGGATGAGATGCTCAGAAGCTAGTCTCTTCATGAAAATGTCAATCACATTCATTTCCACTTCCTACTAAAGCATAAAAAGAATTTTTATAGTATTCCCTATTGCCTCCTAACCTCTTTTGATTAACTTCGCCACACAAAAATACATCGCACTATGTCAGTCCTTGTTAATTCATCTTCAAAAATAATAGTTCAGGGATTTACCGGAACTGAAGGTACCTTTCACGCTACCCAAATGATCGAATACGGTACACAAGTTGTTGGAGGTGTTACACCCGGAAAAGGTGGAACTACTCATCTCGATAAACCCGTTTTTAATACAGTTGCAGATGCGGTAAAAAATACTGGAGCAGACGTAAGCATCATCTTTGTACCTCCGGCTTTTGCAGGAGACGCCATCATGGAAGCAGCGGAAGCAGGAATTGGTCTAGTGGTTTGTATCACGGAAGGCATTCCAGTTCAAGATATGGTTAAAGTTAAAAACTATCTTCAGGGTAAGAATACAAGGTTAATTGGACCGAATTGTCCTGGGGTAATTACAGCAGGTGAATGCAAGGTTGGTATCATGCCTGGTTTCATTTTCAAACAAGGTGAAATTGGCATTGTCTCTAAATCGGGCACTCTCACTTATGAAGCAGCTGATCAAATTGTAAAAGCAGGCATGGGAATAACCACTGCAATAGGTATAGGCGGAGATCCGATTATCGGGACACCAACCCGCGATGCGGTTGAATTACTTATGAATGATCCGAATACAAAAGGGATTGTGATGATAGGAGAAATTGGTGGTGGAATGGAAGCAGAAGCTGCACGATGGATTAAAGACCACGGCACCAAACCAGTGGTAGGATTCATTGCAGGCCAAACAGCTCCTCCAGGAAGAAGAATGGGGCACGCAGGTGCTATTGTAGGAGGTGCAGATGATACCGCAGAGGCAAAAATGAAGATTATGCGCGAATGCGGAATATTAGTAGTTGACAGTCCAGCAGACATTGGCAAAACCATGGCGATGGCAATGGCTTCAAAATAAATCAGGTAAAAACTATAAAAAAGACCAACTATGTTGGTCTTTTTTATGGGCAAATAGGCAGAAAATAGTGCTAGCATAGCAGCTCCTTTTCAAATGCTTTTTTTACATTTGATCGACATTAAAGCTATTTTTTAAATGAAGAAAGACACTGTATATTATATCCCGTATAAGTTTCGTAAGGTGGAAAACATGCATATTGTTTTATGGCTCATCAAGGATGCGTGTTGGGCTCTTAACCTCAAAATCCCCGGTATGCTTATGATTATACCAACGATGACCGTAGCGATACTTATTACATACCAAACTAGAAAAATAACTAGTGAGTTCTTTCACAATTTAGCAGTAGATATTTGGATAATTGCAAACTGTACATGGATGGCAGGAGAATTTTTCCATTTGGAAGAAAACCTTATAGGACCTTATGGATTAAGGCAATTTTCACTTATCCCCTTCTCTATTGGACTCATCATTTTAGGTTATTACTACTTAATTTTAAAGAATAAGCCTGGCTTTCAAGAAAAGATAATGCAACAAACCGATGAGGTAATAAGATCAAAAGAGTCTGATACAAGCAGATCAGAACAAGGGTAATCTTGCCTATTTAATGCCATGCTTGAACTATCTTTGTAGCCCTTAAATAGTATATCCAACAATATAGAGTTATATGTTTAGATCACATACATGCGGAGAATTGAGGCTACAGAATGCAGGAAAACACGTTACATTAGCCGGCTGGGTTCAAACAGTTCGGAAATTTGGAGCAATAACATTCGTGGATTTACGCGACCGTTACGGCATTACGCAGCTTGTATTTAATGAACACCTAAACAACCAATTAGGGGAACAACCACTAGGACGAGAATTTGTTTTGCAAATAAAAGGCACTGTAAAAGAAAGAAGCAACAAGAATTCAGTCATTGACACAGGAGAAATCGAAATCGATATTACTGAGTTTACCATCTTAAATAAATCAGCCGTTCCACCATTTACTATCCAAGATGATACAGATGGCGGAGATGATATTAGAATGAAATATCGCTTTCTTGATTTAAGACGGAATGCCGTTAAAAAGAATTTAGAGCTTCGCTATGCTGTTAATCGCTCTGCCAGAAACTATCTACATGAAAACCATTTCATGGATATCGAGACTCCTTTCTTGATTAAATCAACACCCGAAGGAGCTAGAGATTTTGTGGTGCCATCCCGCATGAATCAAGGTCAATTTTATGCACTTCCACAATCTCCGCAAACATTCAAGCAATTATTGATGGTGAGCGGATATGACCGATACTATCAAATTGTAAAGTGCTTCCGCGATGAAGATTTAAGAGCAGATAGACAACCTGAGTTCACCCAGATTGATTGTGAAATGTCTTTCGTAGAACAAGAAGATATTTTAAATATGTTCGAAGAACTCATCAAACGAATTTTCCTAGATGTAAAAGGGATTCATTATACTGATGCAGTTGAACGAATGAGCTGGGAAAATGCCATGTGGCAATATGGAAATGACAAGCCAGATATTCGATTTGGCATGAAAATATGCACACTCAAAAAACCAACATCAGTTTTCACAGAAAAAACAGACCATGCAGGACTGATAGCTGATGCCAACTTTGTGGTCTTTGATAGTGCAGAAACAGTATTGGCTATCGCTGTTCCTGGTGGAGCGGCGTATACAAGAAAACAACTTGATGAGTTAACAGAATGGGTTAAGCGACCGCAAATTGGAATGAAGGGTCTTGCCTATATCAGATACAATGAAGATGGATCGCTTAAGAGTAGTATTGATAAGTTCTATTCCGAAGATCGGCTGAAACTCATTGCTGATGCATCAGGTGCGCAGAAAGGCGATATCATTATGATTCTAGCAGGCACTGAAGAAAGAACAAGAAAAGCCACATCTGAACTTAGATTAGAATTGGGTGAACAACTTGGGCTAAGGAAAAAAGACGAATTCAAACTCTTGTGGGTATTAGACTTCCCATTGTTTGAATACAGTGAAGATGATAATCGTTGGGTGGCACGTCATCATCCTTTCACATCACCGAAGCCTGATCAGATAAAAACAATGATTGAAAACAATCCAGTTATTGAAGACGCCAGCAATTATCTCTCCCACCCATATGCACAAATAAAAGCAAATGCATATGATATGGTTTTGAACGGAAATGAAATTGGTGGAGGATCAATTCGAATTTATCAACGAGAACTTCAAGAGAAAATGTTTGCTGCACTTGGAATGTCCGAAGAAGAGTCAGTACATAAATTTGGTTTCTTACTTGGCGCCTTTGAGTACGGTGCACCACCACATGGTGGCATTGCATTTGGATTCGACAGGCTTTGTTCAATATTAGGCGGCAGCGAAAGTATACGCGACTTCATTGCATTTCCTAAAAACAATTCAGGCAGAGATGTCATGCTAGACGCTCCTTCATCCATCGAAGAGACTCAGTTAAAAGAACTACAAATAATGTTGAGGGGAGAAAAATAAAATTCAGTGAAGATTGATTCACATATCGATGAACAATCTTCACTGAATTAATTTATTTCAATTTCTTAATGCGAATATTTCTGAATCGCACGACATCGCCATGGCCTAGAAAACCGATATGACCAGTTTTATTTAATAATCCTGGATGTTGGTTATGATCAACTGTGCCATTCTTAGACGCTTCTTTTATATCGCCATCAAGTATCACTTGTCCATTTAAAGTAACTTTAATCTTTGAACCATTTGCAATTACTTCTTGTTGGTTCCACTCTCCAATTGGCTTTAGGTATCCTCTTTTTGATGGAATAACTCCGTAAACAGAACCATGGTATTGATATGGATTTAGACTTTTGTACATGTCTGCTTCGTTATCTAAAATCTGTAATTCCATTCCGACATATGCAGCATCTCCTTCTAAAGGTGCCCGAATACCCAATCCGTTATTTGCTGATGGCGTTAATTGGAATTCGAATCGGTATTCAAAGTTTGCAAATTCATCTTTTGTATAGAGATTACCGCCGTCTTCGTTTTCAGGATGAGATGTAATCACCCCTTCTTCCACAAGATACCCCGAATTATTTCCTAACCACTGATCGAGATTACTACCATCAAAAAGAGAAATAAATCCTTGTTTTTTTTCTTCTTCAGAAAGCGCAATGGTATAGTCACTAGTAATTTCTCTCAAATAAATATTTCGATAGGCTACATATGTACCATGGGCTTGCAATTCAATTTGTTCTTTAATGAAGATGGGGAGATTATGATCCCAATAATTTTCAAGCACTACATTATTAACAACCAACTTTCCATTTAAGTAAACGGTTACTTTATCTCCAATCATCATGATATGAAACGTATTCCACTCGCCAATCTTATTATCAGCTACTACCAATGGACTACGCTCATTTTTTTGATTGTTATACAAACCGCCTGAACCAACTTGTGCACCAACCTCAACCCTACTTGTATCCCAAATTTGAATTTGAGGAGTACCGCGCAAATAAATACCAGCATCTCCCTGTTCTGTAATTTTCCAATCCACAAATAGTTCAAAATCTCCATATTGCTTAGTAGTAACAAGGTTATCTCCATGGCCTGTAAAAACCAACAATCCATCCTTTACTATCCAGTCACCTTGTGTACTTTCATTCGCTTTTTGTTGAGCATCTTGAAGTTCTTTTTCGGTCATCTTAGATCTACTAATTGGATTACCAACCAATGCCTTCCATCCCGATAGATTTTTACCATTAAAAAGAGAAACAAATCCATTGTCATAAGGCATCGCCTCGATATAAGGTGTAAGTTTTGAAACAATCAATGCGCTGTCTTCGCCATCAATCAACTTTACCGCCTTTTCTAAGGCAGCAATAACTTCCCTTCCTCGAATTTTAGGATCTCGCAATGCAAGTCTTGCCGCTATCAATGCAGCTGATGTATTTACTTCTGGATCAGCAAGTGACTTGCTAACAAACATAAATGCTCCATATCCAGGAATCAATTCAGCTTCAGCAAGAATGCTTCGCTTTTGTACAGGATTGCTTGCCACACCCATTCGGTCTTGTAAGCGTAATAAATGCTGCGCAGGATTTTCAAATACAGCATTTACAGATGATGGCACCTTTAAAATGGTTACCGGTCTGTTCACATTCTCCAATGCAGCTTCGATATGTCTTTTTGTATTTTCATTCGTTTTAGCCAATGCATTTTTTAACGCCTCTATTGCACTAGCAGTTTTCAACGTAGCTAACGACCTAGCAGCATCGCCTGCAAACATATCATTAGCAAGTAAATTAGTGAGTGGTTTTACAGCCACATCATCGCCTAATAAACCTAGTCGCTGAATAATAAATTGCTTTGCATAATAGGTTTTTGCAGAAGAAAGTCCCCCTACTAAAATTGTGGCAGTAGTATTTGCTTTAGCTGGATCTGTAGCAACATGATTAACAAATGCATTCAACGCATAGGTTGAATTAATTTTTAATGAATCATCATTAAGCATTTTAATTAATGACTTCCACTCTTTCTTACTCCATTTTTCCATGCTTGCTAACGATGCACTGACTGCATTAGTCTGCTGGTATGGAAAGGCATTAATAGTTTCAGAAACCAAATTAGATTGCCCAAAAAGATGTGCAATAGAAGTAGATACAATTAATAGAAGGATGACTATTTTTTTCATGAAATTGGTTTGTAGTGTTAGATATTCCAAGGTGAACGCATAGGTGGATTGATCATTCTGTTTGCCTCATCATCGTTGATAAAAGACAACGCAACAGGATCAAATTTCAATGACCTTCCAAGTTGCAGTGCGATTTTACCCATGTTAATGATTGTACACGATCTGAATCCATTGGATTCATTTAATGCAAAGGGTGTTCTGTGTTTAACAGACTCTATAAAATCCGTTACCTGTGGTTCAGGATCTGGCATCATGGCTAATTTTTCCTTTAGGTTTGGTATATCAGATTTAAAGCCCGCATATAATTTACCATGAGGCCCTTCAATGTATGGCACATTTGGTTCATCTGCTACACCATCTAAAATAATTTTACATCCATCTTCATAGGTAAAGGTTAATTTTCTAAACGTGCCACATGCATCTGGATGTTGCTGTTCTGCGTCTACTTCAACTGAGACAGGACTTGTATCATCTTTCCCAAGAAAATACTGCACGGGGTCAATGTAATGCTGACCCATATCTCCTAAGCCACCCCCATCATAATCCCAATAACCTCTGAATGTTTGATGCACTCTATGTTCATTGTATGGCTTAAAAGGGGCTGGTCCAAGCCAACGATCATAATCAAGTTCAGCAGGAACGGATTGAGTTTCCAACTTAGTCTTTCCAACCCAATAAAATTTCCAGTCAAATCCAGTAGTCTTACTGATGGTTACCGTCAATGGCCAACCTAGTAACCCAGACTGAACCAATTTTTTTATAGGCCTTACAGTGGTATCCATACCATAGAAATTGCTTTCAAACCTAAACCAAGTATTTAGACGAAACATATTTCCATATTGCTTAACGGCTTCCACTACTCGCTTCCCTTCGCCAATTGTATGAGTCATTGGCTTCTCACACCAAATATCTTTACCTGCTTGAGCAGCGTGAATAGACATCAATCCATGCCAATGAGGTGGCGTTGCTATATGCACTATATCCACTTCAGGCAAAGCAATTAACTCTCGATGATCATGAAAGGCTTTCACTCCACCTCCAATAGTTTGTACAGCGTCTTGAAGATGATTTTTATCTACATCACATACAGCTACAACACGTGTACCGGCATAATGAATGTGCCCCATTCCCATTCCTCCCATACCAATGATACCCTTAGTAAGTTGATCGCTTGGTGGAATAAACCCTCTACCTAAAACATGTCGAGGTACAATTGAAAATCCTGCAACGATGGCTGCTGTGTTGCGTAAAAATTTACGCCTACTGTTCTGTGAATTGGACTTCATATGAAGAAAAATTGATTGAATTTAAAGATAAAGAAAGCATATGATAGATAGAGTGAAAATTCTTTGATAATTTCATGCCATGAATACCTCGCCAATTAAGAATTTCGTTAGTTACGAAAGTAAAAAACAAGCATTAGCTAGCAGCAGGGTTTTTTACAAAAGAATGGCTTGGAATTTCACTATATCATCCATTATACTGTTTCTCTGCCTACTTATAGGTGTAATTGGCTACCATTATCTTGCTCCAGCAGATTGGATTGATGCCTTACACAACGCTTCTATGATTCTCAGTGGTATGGGACCTGTAATTGAAATCAAAACAATTTCTGGGAAATTATTCAGCAGTTTTTATGCCTTGTTTAGCGGCATCGTATTCATCACTAATATTGGAATCATTTTAGCCCCTGCTATTCATCGCTTGTACCACGCACTACATATTGAGGAAAACTAAAGTGTGATTTTCACACAACAATTATTTTCTAAACCATTTGCTGCTTACAAAAAATAAAGCAAACCCGCTTAAAATGGTAATCAGTCCAACGATCGAAAATGTTCGTAATAACATATTGGCTAAATAATCCCTGCCTTTATAATCCATGGTATGTAGCATCCAAAGAAAATCAAAAACGCGCCATCCATTATTTCTAAACTTCTGGACTATTCCTAATTCAGACGCAACATAAACTGTAGTATTAGTTTGATCATCAAATGTTACCGCGTAGGCAGGAAGAGGATTCTCGCGGTATTCATGATGACCATTTGTATTGAGTAAATAGTCGACTTGTTTAACTTCTGGAGAGCCATTGAAATACCGTTGAGCAACAAGAATAGCTTCTGCCTTTGTAAGCGGAGGACGAACTGATCCACTTGAGGCATCAGCCAGGTGATTCATTAACATCGATTTATCCTTAGCGTGATGAGAAGATCCCATTGACTCCATGCACCTTATTTGATAAAATGGTTTCCCAAGAATATCAATCAATTGAATGGAAACCAATGAATCAACACCATGTATTTTTTTGATTGAGTCTAGTGCTGCCGTAGGAGAAACCAATTGAATAGCTCCTGATAAGAGTGGAGGTTGGCGTCTTTGATTATCCCCATGAATTTCATGAATATTAGTCCAACTAAAATAAAGTCCCCCAATAGTCCAACATAGAAACTGTATTCCGAGTAAAACCCCGAGATAACGATGTGACTTACGGATGTAGTAATGGTTACTTTTAGCCAAACCCAGTTTTTATTATTCTTGTCCTAGTAATTCAATCAAATTAGTGAGCACAGCTGCTGAAAATCCATTGTATTGACTTAAATCATCTCCCCAAAATGATTGATCCGCAAGACAGAGTGCAACTAGATCTTCTGGTTGATTTTCATGCCATAGATTTGAAAAATAATTGGCGTTATCATCGGTGATTTGATATGTGTATTGCTTATACTTTCCAATATATTGTCCTGTTTCATTTTTTTCAGAACGCATAAAAAGCAAAAAAGCAGCAAATCCTAAACACATGCTGCTAGGGGCTGAATTTGTTTTTTGATAATGCATTTTTATAAGCGGCACATTTCTCATCTTCATTTTTGATGACATCTGAACTGATATGGAAGACCATTTATGATCTATGAAAGGATTGGAAAAACGATCCTTAACATTTGAGGCAAACGCTAATGCGTCTTCATAAGGGATTGATGAAGAAACCAAGGCAGGCACAATTTCATCGAACATCAATGAGCTTATAAAAGATGACATATAGGAATCGCTCATTGACTTCCTCACTAAATCATTTCCACGTAATATGGCTAGAGAACAAGAAAAGGTATGCGACCCATTTAAAATTCTCAGCTTTAATTCTTTAAATTTCTCAATATTTGGCACTACTACACAACCTGGGGATGACTGAGCAAATGACAGAATTGATTTCACATGTTCAGAAGCTGATTCTATAGCCCAAAGATTAAATGGCTCTGCCATAATCATTAAATGATCCGTATATCCAAGTGATTTTTCTGCAGCTAACTTTTGTTCTGCTGATAACATCCCGGGTACAATTCTGTCTACCAAAGAATTACAAAAATAGTTTGAAGACTTCACCCATTCGATAAACTCAACTGAACATTCATTAAACTCAGCTAATCGAAGTAAAATTTCAAGTAGCTTATCAGCATTATGGGGGATTAATTCTGTTGGGATAATAACTAATCCTGCAGATGGGCTGCCCTTAAAAAAATCATAGCGACGGAGTAAATAAGCTAATAATTTTCCAGGGTAAGATATCGGAGCATCATTGCCGATTTTTTCCGCTACATATGCAATGCCAACTTCGGTAGTGTTTGATATGACAAGTTGTATAGCGAGATTCTCAGCACAATTCAAAATATCGGTCCAATTATGCTGAGCAACCAATACCCTACTAATGGAGGAATTAATAACTGACTTCTCTACAGTCTCACCATTAGAAATGCCTTTTATAGAAATTGTGTACAATCCGTCTTGTTCTGAAAAAGCGGAAGTATCTCCACTAGAGGTAGATTTAACAACTACTATCCGGCCTTTGAATTGGCCAATTCGGTTTGCTTCATCAACATAAAAATCAGGTAATCCCCTTAACAAAACACCGGTTCCAAATTGAATGATTCTTTCTGGGTACACCAGCTGTTCAGCTGTTGGAAAAACAAGTGAAGGATTTGAGTTTATTGTGGAAAGATTCGCCCTGTTCAGTGTCAGCATAGAAGAGTAGATAAAATGAATAGATTGCTAAAATAGCATAATCTATCCTTTTATCGAGGGAGAAAAACAGAAAACGTTATAGTATTAGGAGTTGGATTTGAGTGGAATTAGCTTAATCATCCCGATCTTGTCAAACAGTTTAATAAAAGGGTAAACTGGGTCAAACTCCCACCATTTCGCCGCAAAATTCGGTCTGGCGCCTGCGTGGTGGTGATTATTTTGAAATAACTCTCCAAGCATCAGAAAATCAAATATCAAGGTGTTTTTTGAATGATCCTTCTCATCGGGGAAGTTTCTGTAGCCATATTTATGTCCAGCCCAATTCACGACAGCCCCCTGAATAGGGCCCATGAGAAAATGGATTGGCAGGAACAGGAACATCCACCAATGCGTGGCAAAAAGAACATAAAATGTTATGTATAACCCAGCAAACGCCAAACGAGTAAACCAATTGTCTGCTATTTTATCAATTTTAGGATAAATTGGGCAGTTCTTATCAAACCTAGGCTCTACTTCCATCGTACCATGTAGTACCCCGTTGTATACTTTTCTGGTATGCATCATCATTGTAAATGCTTCTTTAAAAAAATGGGGTGTATGTGGATCTTTTTCAGTGTCGCTATATGCATGGTGCATGCGATGAAGTATTGCATATGCACGAGCATTCAAATAGGATGTTCCTTGAGTGATCCACGAATAGAGATACCATGTTTTTTCCCAAAAGGGAGTCATGGTAAACATTTTATGAGCAGAATAACGATGTAAAAAGAATGTTTGGCCAAACAAAGACAGATACCAATGTGCGACTAAAAAAATAACTATAATCATTTGATACGAATTGGGCGTGAAAGTATAACAACGTAATTAATGAAACAAATGTTTAGGGATTTATTAATTTAACAATGCATAACGAGAGAAATCATCAATTTAAATAGAAAAAAGCCAATAATGAATATTTGGAGGCTACGAATGAGGGCATTAACTTCATTAACTGTTTATAGCTATATCTATATATATTTAACAAAACAGATGGCAACTAAAATGATTTGATATGAAAAATGCACTTAAGTACATCAATATAATTACGTTAATCTTACTTATTCTTATAGCCGTTGAATATGACATCCCTCAGAAAGTTTATAAAAAAGTTTTCTCAGAAAAGAAGAAATCTTTAGACTGTAATTATTCATTAGATGAATTTGACTTCCATTTCAGAGCTGAAAGTGACTCTCCTAAAATAATCATGCTAGGGAATTCTCTTATCAGAGGAGGAGATTGGGATTCTCTACTAAATAGGAAAGATATATTAAACAGAGGCATTTCAGGGGATAGAATGGGATGCATATGCGAAAGACTCACATACCTCAGTAATAAGAAAGCAAAAATATGGTTCATTGAAGGTGGCATAAACGACTTACCTGCTACTAAAATTGACAGCATATTCAACCATTATAAAACCATTGTTGATTTTGTAAAGAATGAACATGCAATTCCCGTGATAAGCTTAATAGTATATATTTCACCAAAAGCAGGGGAATTCTATCCAGCCAGGACGTTCTACAAACAAATCAATCAATCCATTAAGAAATTAAACCAGATGCTTGTTCAATATGCGTCAGAGAACAAGATTGATTATATTGATTTAAATAGTGTCGTTTCAAAAAATGATGTACTGCAAGATGAATACACTACAGATGGAGTTCACCTTACACTTGAAGGATATCAGAAATGGACAGAACTGATCAATCCACTATTGATTAAAAACGGGATATAATTCTATTTTCGTCTGGCCTCAACCCTTCGTTTAATATTCAGGAAAATATTTTCGAAATATTTCTTTGAAATCGATGCTGTTACAATGACCAAGACTAATAAAATCATGTAAAACAGCAATGTTCCAGAGAACAAACTTAACGTTGCAAAGTAAGTTGCACCAAATTGCATAATGGCGAATATGATCAACATATGGTACATGTAGATCCCGTAAGAGATTTCGCCTAAAAACGAAAGAAATCTATTTTCCAATTTGATTACACTTTGATCAACTAACGACACTCCAATAATCAGATAAATGAACAAAGAGTCAATTAATAATTCCGAAAGGATTGGGGTATTAAAAAGCAACTCCCAATATTGGTTTTTGATGTTATCATGAAACACCAGATAAACAAGGAGTAGCCCATAGATTATCACTTGATTCATCTTGCGATAAATAAGCTGGTGAGAGACAGACTGTTTTAAATTAAATACAAAGTAAGCACCTAAGGCCCCTATCGCCATGGCATCAAACTTAAAAATATCGAGTGTGAAGGTTAATAATGTAGAGTGAAAGACATAAACACTCATGAGAGTAGCTATAGATTTTAAGATGATTATGGCAAATAAGATTATCAATAAACGCTTTTTGAAAAATTTAAAAATAGGCGCCCATATCAAATAGAAAACTTCTTCAACTCCAATAGACCATAAAGGCTCTAGTAAATGATGGCCAAAGTAAAACGTGACAAGACCTGGGAGGAAGAATACAAAATAATACCAAACTTGTCC
Source organism: uncultured bacterium (assembly GCA_903951405.1). Classification (GTDB taxonomy): domain Bacteria; phylum Bacteroidota; class Bacteroidia; order Chitinophagales; family Chitinophagaceae; genus Pollutibacter. Next base: position 294 of record CAJBBV010000149.1, on the reverse strand, counting down.
GAACTGATAGGGCATCTGGTATTGAATATTCAAGAGCTGTAACACCTGAGGCAAGAGTAAAGTTCCGATAAAGAAAATCAGAAAATAAAGTGGCCATATTCTCAACATCCGTTTAATGTAGAATGTACCAATATTAACGGTATGTGTCTTATCGTTCTCTTTTAACAGAAGGTAGGTAATCAAAAAGCCACTCAACACAAAGAAAAATGTTACGGCATTAACTCCATTTCTAAATAGACCAAGCCATTCCAAGTTTTCAAGACCATTTTTCTTTCTGATGGTTTCTGTGTGATG
>CAJBBV010000148.1 GCA_903951405.1 uncultured bacterium | reverse complement strand
TTTAGCGAAGTTGTATTACATAGATGAGTTGGTTGATCAGTTTGCCTATGGAATAAAGAAGCACCCATCAGCGGTAAAGAATTTCATCAATTATGCACGCAACTTTTTTTCACCAACACCACGTTATGTGTTATTGATTGGGAAGGGCATTACGTATGATCAATATCGGCTTCATGAAGCAGAGCCTGTCACAGAACGGATGAATTTAGTTCCTACGTTTGGTAATCCGGGGTCAGATAATATTTTAGCATCAAGTGATAATGATCCAACCGCAGAAATATCTATAGGACGAATTTCTGCCGTAACAGGCGATGAGGTGAATTCCTTTTTGGATAAACTTAAGCAACATGACCAGTCCTTGTATTTTGAAAGCAATACGGTAAAGGAAAAGGCTTGGATGAAAAATTTCGCCCATGTTATTGGGGGTGGAGATCCATACCTGCAGAAGTTGATTGGGCAGTATATGGATGATGCGCGCTATCTCGTAGAGGATACTTCTTATGGAGCACGTGTCTATACATTTAGTAAGTTAACAAGTGGGGCTGTTGACCAATTGAATTCAGGGCTCTTGAATAATCTCTATGCCGAGGGCTTAGGAGTGCTAACCTATTTCGGACATTCTTCTACAACCACCATGGAGTTCAATCTGAATGATCCAAATTTTTTTAATCCTCAAGGGAAATACCCGTTTTTCATTGCTAATGGGTGTAATGTGGGAAATATATTCACCAATGATACCCTTCGTGCTACAGCCGGTAAAAAAATGATTGCTGAAGATTATCTCTTGTTCCCAAATAAGGGAAGTGTTGGATTTTTAGCCAGTACGCATTATGGCATTGTGAATTACTTGAACCTCTATACGAATATTTTTTACCGTAGGATGGCTAATGAAGATTATCAATCTTCCGTTGGTGATATGTTGAAAAATACGATGCATGAATTGATTGCTACGGTTGGCTCTGCTGATTTTTATAATGTGATGACGGCAGAGCAAATTACCCTAGGGGGTGATCCTGCCATGACACTTTATCCGCATGCCTTACCCGACTATGCTATTGAAGATCAATACGTGAAGATTAGTCCAACACCATTAACCATCACCAATACGAAATTTGATCTTAAGGTAAAAGTATATAACCTCGGTAAGGCCATTGAAGATTCTGTTCGGTTGGTAGTTAAACGAGAACTGCCTGATGGTTCTATCATTGTTCTATATGATAAGTTTCATCAAAATTTGTATTTCGCAGACTCCATCGATTTATCAGTGCCTATAAACCCTGGTACAGAAAAGGGTGAAAATAAAATCATTGTCACGGTTGATCCCGATGAACTCGTTCAGGAGATTACCCATGCCAACAACAATATCACCAAACTATTTTCAATCGCAGAAGATAAAGTGCGCCCCATCTATCCGGCGAACTTTGCTATTGTTAATGCCAGCAATTTCAAGTTGACTGCTACGACGAGTCAGCTATTTCAGGTGCCGAAGAATTTTGTGGTAGAAGTGGATACCACTGAGTTATTTGATTCACCATACAAACTCACTCAAACCCAAACATCCATTGGAGGAATCATCGACTTTAATCCTGTGATTCCACTCAAAGATAGTCTGGTGTATTATTGGCGTGTAGCCCGCGTGCCTGATACAGGGACAGTATTGAGTTGGTCGAATAGCTCTTTTGTGTATTTACCCAAAAGTCCACCTGGCTGGAATCAATCGCATTATTTTCAATACCAAAAAGATCAATATTCTGTTTTGAATATTAATTCATCAAGGCAATTTGCTTTTGATGAGTTATTGCATGCTTTCAAAGTTACTTCTGGTGTATATCCTTACTCTCAGAATATTTTAGTTAGTAATTTAGAAATATTGAATACTCGGGGTTGTGGTTTGTCATTTGGTTCGTTTGAGTTTATAATCGTTGATGAAGTCACATCTAAGCCAATGTTAGCGAAAAATAAAATGGGTACCGGGACCTATGGCAGTCTTTATAGTCCGGCTTGTGCAAATTCAAACCCCTATCAATTTTATTTTCCTTTTAATTCACTTGACTCTAGGAAAATCGCTTCAGATGTATTTGATTCTATACCTAATTCTAGTTTTGTTATTATAATGAATTGGACTATAGC
>CAJBBV010000147.1 GCA_903951405.1 uncultured bacterium | reverse complement strand
GATGAAAGTTATGCTACCACTACTGGAGAGCCTTACAATCCTGGTGTTTTCAATAACCCTCTTGTTCCTAATAATAGACAAAAAGGGATGGCTGTATTCTTGCCAAATGATAGTGGTTCAATCCTACCAAGCATAGGATTTGTCGTTGAGTTTTAAGTTGCTTTATAAAAAGAAGAATTTATATTCTTATAAAAATCTTCTTTTTATATAACCAATATAAAATCATCCACAACAAAAACAAGGTAAGTCCACCACTCACCAATGGAGCATAAGCATCTCCAAACAGCGTATCAAAATGCTGTCCTAGGTGAATATATAGCGAATCATAAATCAATGACCTCATACCACCGTCTGCTAATACATACGCTGCAATAGAATTAGCGCCAATGACCATCAAAAAGAAAGACCATTTTTTTCTTCCAGAAAGATCTATAACACCAAAGAAAAATGCTAAAAATAGAAAGCAAATTCCACCACTAAATATTGTCCAGGCTGGCGTCCAAATACGCTTCACAATAGGATTAATACCTGTTACTTGAAGAAGTATACCGAAAAGAATTAGTGATACTCCAACTGTCACAAAAAATTTCAATTTTTCTTGTTGTGTTTTTGAACTCTGCATCATATTCCCTGCCAATAGACCTAATATCATTGTACCTAATGTAGGTATAAAACTGAGGGTAGAATATCCTCCACCATTATTCATAAACACCGATTTGCGTGGAAATAAATTCAGAAACCACTTATCAAATGCCCATGCGAGGTTGGTATTCTTGTTCCAATGTGCAGCAAAACCGGTTAGATTATTTTCCCAGTTAGCACTTACCCCAGCCGCTGCATAATCAAACGTGCTATCGGGTAAAGGATACATGGCAAATGCAGCCCAATAACCAACAAGAATAACTGCCAAAACAGCTAATTGAGTTCGTTGTGAAGCAAATCCCAACAACACAAGGAATGTATATCCCAAACCAATCTGACTCAAGGTATCCTCAAATGTAAAATAGGTTTGGTCAGAACCCATTGACCTTAAGAATATACCAAGACATATTAATATAATAGAACGCTTAATGGTATGGCCAAGTAAATTTTTAAAGGATGCTCCTTTGCTTTTTCTACTTGCTATAGAATACGGTAATACAACCCCCACTAAAAAAGTAAATGAAGGTTGGATCATGTCATGCAAAGCAAGCCAGGTCCATTCAACATGACTTTGATGAAATGACATGAATGACCAAAATCCACTTTCGGGTAAGGAATTCGAAATCTGAGTATACGATATCACTTCGCCCATCATGAGCAGCATAACGAATCCGCGGTATACATCCAACGAAGCAACTCTATTTTGAGTAAGATCTGGCATGATGGCAGTTTTTGATGATGATATATTTTCCATGTAGATATATATTAAAGAAATAAATATATCATAAGATACGGTAATTTATAAATTCAAAATGAATTAAATTCAGTTCATGGAATTCAAATCAGCTAAAATTCAATGGAGTATATGCATAATTTGGATGGCGCTCTTGTCATTGTGCTTTTCCATGATTTCATGTGATTCAGAGTCTACCACAGATCAAAAAAGAAGTTCAAGCTATGTTTCACCTTCTATTAATTACAAAGGACAATTCAGAAAAGGGTATGTAAGAAAATCGGTTAGCACCAATAAAAATGCAATCCGAAATCAAGCAAGATCAAAATATTATTACGAAACAAGAGGAAAATATAGAAGGAGAAAATAAAAACAGATGAAAAAAATTGTATACGTAGATATGGATAATGTGCTGGTGGACTTTAAAACTGGCATCAGTCGACTATCGTCTCAAGAATTAATAATATTTGAAGATCGGTACGATGAAGTACCAAATATTTTCTCTAAAATGGATCCAATTGAAAACGCCATAGAATCATACGAGAAACTAAGTTCACTATATGACACCTACATACTTTCCACTTCACCATGGGAAAATGCAACTGCATTACACGACAAACTGAATTGGGTAAAAAAATACCTTGGAAATGTGGCTTACAAAAGACTAATTCTCTCACATCATAAAAACCTAAACAAAGGAGACTACCTTATAGACGACCGAGAAAAAAATGGAGCAGGACAATTTGAAGGTGAGCTTATTTTATTTGGCAGCGAACGTTTCCCTCATTGGGAAAGTGTTATAGAATACTTGAATCCAACCACTTAGAGATACTTCAAGAAAAAAGATGAAAAAATTCCTCACTTCCGTTTTAGCCATTCACAATGTAAATGGTCAATTAGGAAAATGGCCCGGACCAGTCATTGAAGCTGAATCATTTGAAGAAGCACAAGCATGGTGCTTACTGAATACACAATACCTTTTTGTGGAACAAGAAATTATTTCTGTTGATACCACTGATTCAACTTCATCATTGAATTGAATATGAATCTATAGATGGTCTTATTCAATTAAGGCAGTTTTCTTTTTTATATCACTAATGGCATCAAATAAAGTATCCAAGTCTTGTTGACTATTAAACGCATTAATTGAATAACGCAAGTACGCTTTGTCACCATGCCTCATTACAGGAACTTCAACATGATACGCTTCAAATAAATGACGTTGCAGTTTTTCTGGCTCTGCTGTTTTTATAGAGGCACTAAATAACTGCCGAATAAAAATATCATTCAAAGGAGCTAACGGAACTGCTCCTAAAAGTTTACACAATGTTGGGGCATTATGGATAACCAATTCCCGGCATTCACGTGAAACATCATCCCAGTGGTTTTCTTCCATAAATTGAATCGCATCGGGTATCGTCAAAAAAGATGAGAAATCTCTCGTGCCATTCGTTTGATGATAATCCAAAAAGGTAGAATGTGAGGGAGACATCGACTTATATCCCCAACTTACAATCAACGGATCAACCATAGATTGAAATTCTTTTTTCACATATAAAAAGGAACTACCCTTAGGGGTCATCATCCACTTATGACATGCACCTGTAAATATATCGAACGATGAATTGTTAAGATCTATTGGAACCTGCGCGGGAGCATGTGCCCCATCAACAAATGTTATAAGTCCTTTCTCTTTCGCAATCGCACAAATTTCCTCTACAGGGAGTCGAAGGCCAGTACTACTCGTGATATGACTAATAAAAATCATTTTTGTGTGAATAGTCAAGCCTTTAAAAAATTCACTAATGAATTCTTCTTTAGATTGAATAGGTAAGGAGATTGGCTGTCTTACAAATAGAGCTCCCGCCCTTTGGCAATAATATTCCCATGTCTTATCACATGCACCATATTCTAAATTGGTAGATAATATCTCATCCCGGGGTTGCAGGTTGAAACTTTTGGCGATTGCATTAACTGCATAAGAAGGGTTTGTCACATAGACTAAATCATCTTTATCGCAATTGAGGTATTTACCAAGTGCTTCACGACTCTTCTCTAAATAAGTCAAGCCATTTACCATAATGAATTGAACCGGCTCTTGTTCTAATTCAAGTTGATATTGCTGATATCTTTCAAAGACAGGCTTAACACAGGCCCCAAACGAACCAAAATTTAAAAAAGTAATATCATCTCTTAATAAAAAATGCTTTTTTAGATGTTGCATTGAAAATGTTAAATGAATAGTATAGATAAGCCCGCATCACGAAAGAAAATTATTTTACACCAGAGGAATTTAATTCCCTAATTATCCGAACGGTTGCATCTTCATATTGCAATGAAATAGGTTGAATTGTTTTCTTCTGATAAGAACCGACAACCCATTGAATGATTTTATTATCAGGATATTTTAATTGCTGTTGCTTGATCCATGCCATTCCATTAGGAACCTGATTCAACGTGGCATATGCCCACAATGAAATCAAATGATTGCCAGCATAAAAATTACTAATTGTATTCACTCGAATAGGCATGAATTTCACAACAGCACCAAGCATTTGAGCAGCAGCTTCTTTATTGGCTGAATTTTTATAACACAAATAAGAAAGCCAATTTTCTAATCGAATATCAATATCCTCATCATACGGCTTACCTGCTCCTAAATTCTCAGGCCACAACTTAGCTTCGTTGATAAAAATCAAGGCGCGTGTATAATTTTTTTGTTTCATACTCATAATGGCCTGCATCAATTTCGCTTCTCGGTATAATTCATGACCACTTGTTGCCCCTTCAAATGGTATAATATTTAAGGTGGCTAATAGCTGATCTGCTTGTGCATATTTCTTATTATGAATGAGCGTTTTAGCATACAACATACCCATTATATAATTACCTGTATGATTTTTATAGAATGGCTCTACCATTTCTAATGCCTTTGAAAATTCATATCGGCTATTATACAATTCAGTTAAGGTTTTTATATACCTCCATTGATTTTTATCTAGGGAGATAGCCTTCTTTAAATCATCTACTGTAGAGACTAAAACAGAAGCAGTAGCGATATCACTCATGAACAAGTTAGCACGAGCAGCATAAAAGGGCGCATAGTCGGGCAGTGACTTCAATGAGTTGAATATGCCCTTTGCTTCTGCTATTTTATTTCTGTCTTTTAATAATAAACCAAGGTAATACTTAGGAGCCCAGTGATCTGATTCTTTCGACGCCCATTCAAATACATCAAAGTCAATGTTTCGATAAGGAAAAATAAAATCAGGCGCTGCATCAGTAGCATGATGAAGATCCGCTTGATAATTTTTATGCTGTTTATAATGAATGAACGCAATCCAATATTTTACCAATGTATTAGATGGACAAATAGATAATACTTTTTCTGCTTCATTTAGTAAACCAACTTGAAGATAATCATTTGCCAATTGCAGGTATGTCTCAACAGGCTGTTCATTTTGAATCAATCCAGTAAATGAATTAAGTAGTGAAGTCAAATTGGTTTCGCCAACCGTGTTATTCTGCTTAGCAGAATAGTATACTTCAAAATTCACAAAGTGATTCAACACATCGTATCGCTTAATGGCAGAAAGAGTTGCAGTATAATTCACTTGATCGTTTATGTAACGATATGCAATAGCCTGCAATTGAAGTGCAGCTATATTTATCGAATTATAGATAAGTGCTTTTTGAGTATAGTCGATTACACTCGCATAATTTTTTTCAGCTAGATAAAGCTTAGCCAATTCAGTATAGGCTCCAGTTTTATATTCTGCCGATAACGTGGCTAAATCAAATCCATCTTTTGCATCTACAACATTACCTAGTGCAGCATTAATAATACCATAGTAATAATTGGCACTCCCATCATGCGTGTCTATGCTTAAAGCACGTTTTGCCATGAACAATGCTTTATGATATTCATGGTTATGATAGAGCAATGAAGACATCTTAACAAGTGCTGGAAGATAATTGCTATCTAACTTTAATGAAGCCGCTAACATCTCTTCAGCTTGAACGTATAATTTTTGATCCATATACTCCTTCCCTTGAACATATAAACCTTCTGCCGTTTTCCAATTTATGGTAGATGGTGATTCAACAGGACGGCTTAATACATTAGATTCTGGAGCACTACTATAATTCAACTTCACCCCACCAAGACTAACACTATAAGTACCTTGACTCCCATTGTATTTAACCGAATCAGTAAAGTTGATGGTTGGCGCTAGTGAAAGTTGCTTTGAATAAATGATCTTATCACCTACTTTGATTTCTAATGCATCGTTAATGTGTTGAACCGGACAAAACATGACTTTTAGCCATTCATCCTGTTGTACCATATTTAACGCCCCATATACCGATGCTTCCACCATACCCTTTGTATTGTTAACGGCATACCAGTATTCTTTCCATGTATCTGTACTATAAGGAGCAAAGTTTATATGCTTAAACGGAGTGAAGGTGCTTCTCTCAGCGTTCTGATTAAATAATCTTCCAGATTGCACTTCAGTGTATTGCTCATCTGTATCAGTCAAATACTTCTCCCAAATCATCCCCTGACGCGATAATCCCCAAATCCATATTTTCTTGCCGGCTTTATCGTCATGATTACCATACCGAACCATCCCATAATCATCATCATGCCAATAGGTGCCAAAAAAATTAGTGTACTTGCCAAATACATGGTATGATTTATACGTACCAAAATTATTGTTGTTATAAAATGAAATGTTTTTACCATTCTCTTTATTGATCGGCCAATCGTTATACTCACCTTCATGACCAATATACTTAGTACCCGGATAAATGTATTCTAGATTACCGCTCACTTTTAACCCCACGTTCATCCAATGGTAGTAAGGTTGTTCAGTAGGTGTATTATTATACCAAAATGACTGTGTAGTGAAATAGGCTTTATCTTTTGGCACATTAATCTCCATGCGCCAATTGGTTTGCGTCAACAAATCAAGCACCCCAATAGTACAACTCACACTACCATCCGCTTTCTTAGCAACAATATAATCAACGGGTGTTGCACAATTGGGTGTATGTCCTATGATCCCATAATTAGCCTCAATGCCACCGCTAGTCCATGGACCACGCATTGCCACATCCCTAAATTTTACACTATGATTGTAATAAATAAAAGGTTGATTGGTTTTTTTATCAATCGCTGCCCAAATTTTACCCCCCACTTCTGGTAAGATTAAGATTTTGATGTACTCATTTTCAATCTCAACTACTTTCCAATTTTTTTGCACGGCTGTCTCCGTGAATCCATCAAACCGGAAATAAGGATATATTTTAGAAAAGCTTGGAATCGGATCAGGATCTGAAAAAGGATAAGACGTGAATTCCTTCTGATACTCACTATATTTCACTTCCTGCTGAGCTTGAACTTGATAAGAATGTAATAGAAATAAAAAAACAAAAAACCCGAATATATTTTTCATATAATTTTTTTTAAATACTCTTTTCAAGGTATTATTTTTTTGTAATACATCGGTGACTGATAAGACAAAAAATAAGATTTAATGAGATTAAATGCTAGTCGTACACATTCTAAAAATCATTTGTATGTAGGACAAAATAAAGTTGTAATTTTTGTACTCCAATCGGGTAGAATGAAAAAATATGGCCTCTTTTTTCTAGTTCAGCTTTTTGCATTACTCATCGTAGCGCAACCATCAAAGCCTAATATTATTGTTTTTCTCGTAGACGATATGGGTTGGCAAGACTGTTCACTCCCTTTTTGGAATAATCGTACACCACTCAATGCTACTTACCATACGCCTAACATGGAAAGATTAGCCAAAAAAGGCATGATGCTTACGAATGCCTATTCGAATTCAGTGTGTACACCAACACGTATAAGTTTGATGACAGGCATGAACGTGGCTCAACATGGAGTAACCAATTGGACCAGTGTAAACATAAACACCCCTACAGATAGTAAAGACAGCTTACTTCAACCAGCCAATTGGAATTACAATGGATTAACCCCTGAAACACATAACAGAGAAGACTTACATCATACCGTAGTAGCTACCACATTACCGCAGCTTCTAAAAGATGATGGTTATTATACCATCCATTGCGGTAAAGCCCATTTTGCCCCAACAGGGATGCCTGGAGCTAATCCAGAAGCATTGGGGTTTGACATCAATATCGGGGGAAGTTCAGCTGGAAATCCGGGTAGTTATTTAGCTTCCAAAAAATACCGCTACAACGATAACGATACCAATTGGGCCATCAAAGGATTAGACAAGTATATCGATCAAGGTATATTTCTAACAGAAGCCTTAACAAGAGAAGCTATTTCAACACTCGATCATCGAAATAAACAACAGCCATTTTTTTTATACATGTCCCACTATGCGATACATATACCATTTGATAAAGACGAACGATTTTATCAACCATACATTAATGCAGGACTAACCGATACAGAGGCGAAATATGCAGCGCTCATAGAAGGCATGGATAAAAGCCTAGGCGATCTAATGGATTATTTAGCAAAAACCGGACTTGATAAAAACACCTATATATTATTTACTTCAGATAATGGAGGCTTAAGTTTAAAAGGAGCTAGATCGGGAGAAGCACATACACAGAATCTACCACTGAAACAAGGGAAGGGTTCATTATATGAAGGAGGTATTCGTGTGCCGATGATTGCAGCAGGTCCACATATTGCACCCAACACCAAATCGGAACAATACATTATTTCAGAAGATTACTTTAATACCATATTAGCCATGGCTGGTATTAAACACTCTACAGTAAAACAAGTGGTGGATGGAAAAAACTTTTTACCATTACTACAAGGAAAGGAAAAAAATATAGATCAACAGAAAATACTGGTATGGCATTACCCCAACAATTGGACCAATGTGGATTTGAAAGGAATTTCCTGGGCATCTGCTATTAGAAAAGGAGATTGGAAACTTATTTATTTTCACAAGCAGGCGAGTCTTGAACTATACCATATCAGTACAGACATTGAAGAAGCACATGATCTATCAAAATCCAATAAAGCAAAAACAAAAGAGCTCGCTAGTTTACTCACCCTAGAATTGAAATCACGTAATGCCTCGATGCCTACTTGGTTAGCAACAGGCAAACAGATTTTATGGCCTGATGAAATGCATCAACTTAATACAGGAAAAGACTAGTTTTAGCTGACATCAATTTGATTAATAAGTCTATACATGAATTATACCTTTATACGCAAAACATTAAGCGTTCTGATTTCGTTCACGCTATTGATAAGTAGCTTGCCTGTGTTGAGTCAGACAAATCCGACAGAAAAACCATTCACCAATTATTCAGGGAGATGGCTTCACACAGAATCTATCTTTCCTGATTCAAGCGGGGGAGAGGTGATCATACAAAATAGCT
>CAJBBV010000146.1 GCA_903951405.1 uncultured bacterium | reverse complement strand
TGGATGGACTGTAATATTGAGCGATTTATGTTTCTGCTCACTTAAGTAACTGATGTTCTTTTCGATCTCATCTTCAAGGACTAACGCAGAAGATATTTTTCCAGTTCCCTGGCAAGATGGACATTGTTCTTGCGTATTGATGTTCATTTCGGGCTTCATGCGTTGTCTTGTCAACTGCATTAACCCAAATTTGGTAATGGCAAGAACTGCATGCTTGGCCCTATCAGCTTTCATGAATTCCTCCATGGCTTCATGTAACTTCTTTTTATTCTCAGGAAGTTTCATATCGATGAAGTCTACCACTATTATACCACCAATATCGCGAAGCCTAAGCTGTCTAGCGATCTCTTCTGCGGCCTCTAGATTAGTTTGAAGCGCATTCTCCTCCTGATTGTTGCTAACGCTCTTGTAACCGCTATTTACATCTACAACATGCAACGCCTCGGTATGTTCTATTATTAAGTAAGCTCCACTAGGCAAATTCACTGTCTTGCCAAAGGCCCCTTTCACTTGTTTGGTTATACCAAAATGATCAAAAATCGGAGCAGTACTGCTATAGAGTTGGACTATATCAGCTTTATCAGGGGCAATGCGTTGGATATATGATTTAGCATCATCATAGATTTGTTTGTCGTTCACCACAATTCTATTGAAGTCGGCATTTAATAAATCCCTTAGTATACTAGTCGTTTTAGTTTGCTCACTCATCACTTTATGAGGAGGTACTGCGCCACTTAAGTTTTCTTGTATATTCCTCCACTTGCTAAAAAGTGAATTTAAATCTTCATGTAGTTCAGCAGTATTTTTACCTTCTGCAGCAGTTCTTACAATGACACCAAAGTTTTTGGGCTTTATGGCTTCAATGATTTTTTGAAGTCGTTTCCGCTCTTCTGAAGAATGAATCTTGCGAGATACGGCGATGATATCATTGAATGGCGTAATCACAACAAATCTTCCTGGAAGGGAGATTTCACAACTTAGTCTTGGACCTTTTGCTGCAATGGGTTCTTTTAAAATCTGAACCAGTACATTCGGTTTTTGTCCTAAGACTTCATTGATTTTTCCTGTCTTAACAATCTCTGGTTCAACTGTAAATTGAGAAAAGTCTTGCTGACTTTGAACAGGAGTATTGATTGAAATTTGAGTAAACTTCAAGAGTGATTTGCAGAACGGACTCAAGTCTGTATAATGGAGGAAAGCATCTTTCTCAAATCCTACATCAACGAAAGCGGCATTAAGCCCTGGGATTAATTTCTTGACCTTACCTAAATAGAGGTCACCCACAGCAAAACTGGCATCAATTTTTTCATTATGAAGTTCAGCCAGTTTTTTGTCTTCTAGCAGGGCAATCTCAACGCCCTGTACAGATGCGTTTATGACAAGTTCCTTGTTCAATTGGAAATATAAGAGGTGTACACTTAAAAGGATGCATGACGGCTACTCTAGGTAACTGTCATGCGCCTTTATACATGTCTAATGTAAAAATCAAAAGAACTAAATACTATTTTCTTTTCTTATGACGGTTCTTTCTCAACCTCTTTTTGCGTTTATGTGTCGCTATCTTATGACGTTTTCTTTTTTTACCGCAAGGCATAGTCAGTTATTTAGATTGTTATTAATTATTTTAACGAGGCAATTTTTTCATTTAGTGCGTTAATCAGTTCTGGGTTCTTCACATCTTTCAATCCCTTCTGATACCATTCAATAGCCGATTTTTTATCACCCGCTTTTTCATACAATTCAGCGAGTAAAAAAATAGCTTCTGTGTTGGTTGGATCCAACTTGATTACTTTCTTGAACCGCTCAGTTGCTTTTTCTGTTTGTCCTGATACCAACCCGCCATAACCCAGCATGAACTGAGCAAAAACATTGTTGGGATTTTTTTCTGAAATAGCCCTGATCTTAAGTATTCCTTCCATGGGAGATCCTGAAACGCCGAAGAAGTAGGTGCTACCTAGCCCTATGATGGTTGAATCGTTATTCGGGTTGATTTTGAGAGAGCGATTGAACAAGTCGTTGGCTTGATTTGCCATCCATGTTTTTAGCTCTACATCAGATATTCCCCGCAGCTCTTCCAGCATTGAGTGGGCGGCAAAGTTGAGGTTTTTTTCAGAATTTTCCAACTTAGCCTTTTCGGCCGTATAATAGATGAATGGAAGGTAGCTTTTTGCGCTATCTCTCCAGAAGTCTGATAGGGCATGAAAGTTATCAATGCGTTGCTTAACCAAGTCGCCTCGGGTTAATGCATCCTCAAGTGTAGTGAGATAAGCTGATTGTGTGGGGCTAAGGTCTTTTTTTAGATCGTTTATAAATGCATTGATCTCGAAGGACTTAGCTTCATCTGGGCCAGCATGTGGGGCATGGTCATCGTGAGGAGGGGTAAATTTCCCAAAGGTGTAAACTCCAAACAGCAGCACTGCTCCAATAGCAACTGCGATCCATTGCTGTTTTTTCAACATGTAATTAATTTAGGCAGCAAAGTTACGGCATCAAGCCATTTCATCATCACCTTCTTGCTTAATTACTGTATCAATTTCAAGTTTTTTTACTTCCTGCATGAATTCTTTAGCAGGTTTGAACGCCGGAATGAAGTGGGCAGGGATTTGAACTGCAGTATTTCTTTTAATGTTCCTTCCGATTTTAGCGGCTCTTTTTTTGGTAATAAAGCTTCCAAAGCCCCTTACATAGATGTTCTCACCCTGTGAAAGGGTAGATTTGATTTCTTTAAACATCGTTTCTAAGGTAACGAGAACGTCCACTTTGGGGATGTTTGTTTTTTCGGCAATTCTGTTAATTAGATCTGCTTTTCTCATTGTTGTTCTTTTTCAATTGTTTAGGACCTGGCATTCAACTAATTTTGCCATAGACCGTAAAAGAGTTACATTTTTAGCTCTATGTTTTCTCTTGAACGAATTGAACCCTTATAAAATTGCATAATTTTCAACTTTTTACCAAAAAAATATTTTATAAGTGCCTGAAAAACAACAAAAAGCATGGTTTTTTGTCGCTTTATTAAACTGGAATAAAGTTAAAAACGACCGAATCATGCCATGGAAGGGTGAAAAAGATCCTTATCGGATTTGGTTGAGCGAAATTATTCTCCAACAGACCCGAGTAGAACAGGGTACAGCCTATTTTCAGCAATTTGTAACCCGATTTCCAACAATCCATGATTTAGCTAAAGCCCCTGATGATGAGGTCTTTAAGTTATGGGAAGGGCTTGGCTATTATTCTCGCTGCAGAAACTTGATCCAAACTGCTAGGTTCATCAGTGAACAGTTGTCAGGGGTCTTCCCCAATACCCTAGAGGGCTTAAAGCAATTAAAAGGTGTTGGAGGGTATACTGCCGCTGCAATTGGATCTTTCGCCTTTGGATTGCCCTACGCGGTTGTGGACGGAAATGTATTAAGGGTGCTGACTAGGGTATTTGGTGTGGCTGAGCCAATTGATCAGCGATTGGGAAGAGAAAAGCTAGATAAACTCGCGCAAGAACTTATTGATATCAACAATCCAGGTTTGTACAACCAAGCGATTATGGACTTTGGTGCTACGGTCTGCAAGCCTAAGCAACCCATATGCTCCGATTGTCCTTTTGCAGGTCGATGCATAGCATTGAAAGAAAATAAGCAATCTTTCTATCCTCTTAAATCCCCGAAAAAGGCTTCCCGCAACCGCTGGTTTTATTATTTATTATTGGAACATGCTGATGGATTTTATGTGCGTCAACGAACACAAAAGGATATCTGGCAAGATCTATATGAATTTATCCTTATTGAATCTGAGCAGGTGCAATCGGAGGTTGAGATTACTCAACCTAGCTATTGGGGACTAACCAAGAAAGAATTTCCTGCTATCAAACTTAATGTATCTGATGAAATGATTCACGTATTAAGTCATCAGCGTATTCATTGTCGTTTTGTTCATCAGGTTGTAAAATCTACCATTTTGCTTGAAGGCTATCATTGGGTTTCGCGTAGTCAATTTGATCAACTTCCATTCCCAAGAATGATTACGCGCTATCTTGAATCCAAGATTCAATAATAGGTTATTCGAGGATTGATGCTTATTTCATTAATTTTAGTCTTTAAATACATTACCTATTTATTCTACAAGGCTAGCTAATTCAACCTATGTATTCCAAGTTCCTTTATAATTCAATCAGTTTTTTAATGGCTACTTTACCACAGTCAACTATGGTAGTGCTATTGATTTTATTATTGGTAGCATTATTTATGCTATTTATGAATTCTGGTGCTGAGATAGCCTTTTTTTCAATTGGGCACAAGGACCTTAAAACGCTGCGTGCAAAAAAATACCCAGGTTCAAATCGTATTCTTAGTTTACTTCAGAAGCCCCAACTCCTCATATCGTCTATGTTGGTGGGTAATATGGTATTTCGCTTATTGATCATACTTCTTTGTAGTTATCTTTTACGTGATGAATATTTTCCGTTAATCACTGGGCCCTTGCTATTTATATTGCGCATGATTATTTCAATCTTTATTCTGTTATTATTTGGAGAGCTTTTGCCAAAAGTATGGGCAGCCAACAACCCCATTCGATTTGCTTTTTATTCATCAACATTTGTATATGGAAATTTTTGGCTTTTTAGACGGCCAGGCAGTTGGTTTGCTAGCATGACAGAACGACTAGAGCGCGCATTGGGAATTGATAATGATGTTAATACGAGATTAGAGCAAATTGATGAAGCGATGAATTCAAATTCAGCAGTATATACTTCTGAAGAGGAAAAAAACATACTGAAAGGAATTGCGCAATTTGGGAATATTACTGTGCGTCGTGCAATGAGAAGTCGACTTGATGTGCAGGGCATTGAGTCTAGTATTTCATTTGCTGAACTTAAGACTAGGGTCGCCGAACAACAATATTCTCGATTTCCAGTATTCAATGGAAGTTTAGATAGCATCATTGGCATGATTCATTCTAAGGATTTGATTCCTCACCTTGATCAAAGCGATGATTTTGATTGGAAGCAACTTATTCGTCCTCCGTTTTTTATTCATGAGCAAATGCTAGTAGAAGATTTGCTGAAGTCATTTCAAGCCAATAGGATTCATTTCGCAGTTGTAGTAGATGAGTTTGGTGGCACAGAAGGGATAATTACTATGGAGGATATTCTTGAGGAGATTGTTGGGGAAATTCGAGATGAGTATGATGAGGAAGATTCGGTTAATATTCGCATAGATGATTTTAATTTTATTTTCGAAGGCAAGCTTATGATTAATGAAGCGTGCAAAATTATGAAGATGCCTAACAAAATTTTTGATGCTATTCGAGGCGATAGCGAAACCATTGCCGGATTGGTTCTTGAGCTTGCAGGTAAATTTCCGAATGTTGGCCAGGAACTGATAGCACAAGATTTTACCTTTACTATTTTAGAGGCTGCACAAAATCGCATTTCGAAAGTAAAGATTTCAATTGCTCCTCACTTGCATTAATGTATGATGACAAAATTTATGAAGCATAGTATCTTGATTTTTATTCTGGGGATAGCTATTTCTTGTAATAGTGATTTTACGCCTAAGCCGAGGGCATATTATAATATTGAATTACCCCAGCATACTTATAAAACGTTTGATGAAAAATCTTTTCCATATTCTTTTGAGTACCCTGTCTATGCGACTATTTCAAAAGAAGGGGAAAGCGAAGGAGCAAATCCATATTGGATTAATGTTAATTTTGAAAAATTTAATGGCCGCATTTATATTAGCTATAAACAGATCAATGCTAATTCTGTTTATAAAGTAAAAACATCATCTGGGTACAAAGACTCATTGGTGAAAAATACATTTGAAGGACTACGGGAAGAATCATACAAGTTAACTTATAAGCATACTGTTAAGGCGAGTGGTATTGTTGATTCATCTTTTGTGTCCGATCATGGATCAACGGGTGTTTATTTTTATGTTGCTGGGAATGCAGCTACTTCCCGTCAATTTTATATCACCGACACAACCAACCACTTTTTACGTGGTGCTTTGTATTTCGATGCGGCACCTAATGCAGATTCATTATCTATCGTGAGTGATTTTTTAGATGTGGATATGAAGCATTTGGTGAAGACGTTTAGGTGGAGGCACTGAGGCAGGGAATAGGGAAGAGGCAATAGGGAAGAGGCAATAGGGAAGAGGCAATAGGGAAGAGTAAAAGCGTTCAGCGCTAAGCGTTAAGCGTCCAGCGCTAAGCGTCCAGCGTTCAACCCCCAACCTCGAACTCCCAACACAGAGCGTTCAGCGTCCAGCGTTCAGCGCTCAGCGCTAAGCGTCGAGCGTTGAACCCCCAACCCCTAACTCCCAACTCATTTAAG
>CAJBBV010000145.1 GCA_903951405.1 uncultured bacterium | reverse complement strand
TTCATTGGCTTGTTTGGCTGCATCTGCTGCATTGGCTGTTTCTAATATTCCAATTAAGGAAATTATTTCAGAAGTGCGTATCGGACGTATTAAAGGGGAATTTATTATCAACCCTTCTAAAGCACAATTAGCTATTTCTGATTTTGAATTTTTAATTGCTGCAACTGATAAGAATTTAATGATGGTAGAAGGGGAAGCGAAAGAATGTTCTGAAGAAGAATTAGTACAATGTTTAGAAATGGCTCATGAAGCGATACGTAAACAAATTAAAGCACAAGCAGAATTAAGAAAAGTAGTTGGCATTACTGAAGTGCGTGATTATAAGAAACCAGAACAAGACGAAGCGATCAAAGAAAAAGTATACGCTTTTGCAAAAGCAAAAGTAAATGCGATAGCTGAATTAGGTTCTGCAAAACATGAAAGAAGTGATGCTTTTTCTGCATTGAAAAAAGAAATCATTGAACATTTAGGAACAGAGATTACTGACTTGCAAAAGAAATTAGCTGGTAAGTATTACGAGGACCTTAAATGGGAAGTAGTAAGAGATATGATGGTGGACAAGCGTATTCGTTTAGATGGTCGTCAATTAGATCAAGTTCGTCCATTAGCGATGGAAGTGGATCCATTGCCAACTCCGCATGGTTCTTCTTTATTTACAAGAGGAGAAACGCAATCTTTAACGACTGTAACATTAGGTACAAAGTTGGATGAGTTAATGCAAGAAACTGCAGCAAGTGCTGAATACACTAAATTTTTCTTACACTATAATTTCCCGCCATTCTCAACAGGAGAAGTGAAGATGATGCGTGGTGTAGGTCGTCGTGAAGTTGGACATGGTAATTTGGCAATGCGTTCTTTAAAACAAATGTTACCTGATACAACAACATTCCCTTATACTTTGAGAGTAGTTTCAGATGTATTGGAAAGTAATGGTTCGTCATCAATGGCAACAGTTTGTGCTGGTTCATTAGCTTTAATGGATGCAGGTGTTCCAATGCCTAAGCACGTGAGTGGTGTGGCGATGGGATTAATTTCAAGAGAAGATGGAAAATATGCGATCTTAACGGATATCTTAGGTGATGAAGATCATTTAGGAGATATGGATTTTAAAGTAACAGGAACGCGTGATGGTATTTGTGGTGTTCAAATGGATATTAAAGTAGATGGTTTAAGTATGGATATTATGCGTGAGGCATTGTCTCAAGCTAAAAAAGGCCGTTTACATATTTTAGATGCAATGTATGAATGTATGCCAGCCGCGCGTGCTGATGTGAAACCACATGCACCTAGAATGGTTAAATTGATCATTGATAAGGAGTATATTGGCGCAGTAATCGGACCAGGTGGTAAGATTATTCAAGAAATGCAAAGAACAACTGGTGCTACAATTAATATTGAAGAAGTGGGTAACCATGGTGAAGTAAGTATCTTCTCTGCAAATAAGGATAGTTTAGATGCTGCAGTAAAATGGATCAATGGTATTGTTGCAGTTCCAGAAATCGGAGATGAATACGAAGGTGTTGTAAAGGGAGTTAAGGAGTTTGGTGCCTTTGTTGAATTCATGCCAGGCAAACAAGGTTTATTACACATCAGTGAAATAAGCTGGAAGCGTTTGGAGACGATGGAAGGTATCTACAACGAAGGTGATGTTGTTAAGGTGAAATTGGTTGGTTTGGACCCTAAAACAGGTAAGTTCAAATTAAGCCACAAGGCATTATTGCCTCGCCCAGAACAAGCGCCTCGTGAAGACCGCGGTCCACAAGCTTAAGTTTTTATGCCTGCATAAGGCTTGAAATATTCAAAATGCCTTCTCGTTATTCGGGAGGGCATTTTAATTTGGTATCTTTGCCTGCCAATAACAAAATCAAATGACTAAAACTTACCTGCAAATAGAATTCAATTTTAATACCCAGGACCAATTAGATATGCTGGTTGCCCAGTTGGCTGATTTGGGATTCGATGGCTTTAATGAAGAGGAATTGGCCACAGGCATTAATAATGGCGTAGGAATGAGTAGTATCCTTGGGGCAACAACGGGGTTAGGTGCCGGAGCGGGTGTTTGTAAAACCTATATTTTATCCACTGATTTTGAGGAGCATGGATATGAAAAAGAATTAAATATAATATTTAAGCAACATAATTTAACTTATTCAAAATCAATTGTTAAAGAAGAAAATTGGAATGCTTTATGGGAGTCAAATTTTGAACCGGTTAGGGTGGGTGACTTTGTAGGGATTCGTGCCCATTTTCATCCAGGCTTTGTTCCAGCGGTACAATATGAAATAAAGATTACCCCTAAAATGAGTTTTGGTACTGGGCATCATGCGACTACTTTTACAGTGATGCAAATGATGGAGCATCTAAATTTCAAAGAGAAATCGGTATATGATTTTGGTACTGGTACCGGGGTTTTGGCTATCCTGGCCGAAAAGTTAGGTGCATCCAATGTTTTAGCGGTGGATAATGATGACTGGTGTATTGAAAATGCGAATGAGAATATCCAAAATAATGACGCAAAGGGGATCCTGATCAAAAAAGTCGATTCTGCCTATCAGGATAACCAATTTGATATCATTTTGGCCAATGTGAATAGACATATTATTGAGGCCAACATGCAGGAATTGACCCAGGTGGCACATTTGGGATCTGAATTAATTCTAAGTGGTTTATTAATTGAGGATCAAGAAGATATGATAAAATTAGCAACGGAAAAAGGGTGGAATTTTGTAAAATCACAGCCTTTGAATGGCTGGGTAAGCCTTTTGTTTAATCTTTAGCAAGTTTTTTCAATGTTAACAAACCATTAATTTTTTTGGGTGTATCTTTGTGACCCACCAGAATTTTTAAGATGACTGAAATTGTTTTAATCATATTGGCTTATTTGATTG
>CAJBBV010000144.1 GCA_903951405.1 uncultured bacterium | reverse complement strand
TCATCAGCAAGAATTCCACCCCAACCAACTTCATTAAGATAGTTTAACCAATGATACCCTGCAACTTGATAAGGCCTTAAGATATGTGCAAGTTCTTTTGGAGGATCAACTTCATTTATGCGATTGAAACTTCGAAGCCTTTCATATTTTTCCTCAAGACGAATCATTACTTCTGTTTCATCAATACCATTATACAACTCATCGATGACACTTAAGTGAAATTTGGACAACCTAAGCTTATCTAATTTCCCTTCACCCACCCTAAACAATAGTGAATACTTTTTCAGCCACTCCTCAGGCAAAATACCTAATGTGCCATCATTTAATTGAACAAATTGTTGCTTGCTGGTTAATGCACGCTTTATTTCTTCAATCGTAACTTGTTGATCACCAAAAACCACATTTACTTTAGCATCAAACCAATCAACATCACTGCTGATGTATATTTTTGTTTGCGGTTTTGCTGTATTGAACCTAAAATTTTTCAAGACATCAAATCCAATAACAGGAATATCGGATTCTCTCATTGAATCTATAAATAAGAAAAACCAATTATTTTTTAATACATCTGCACCTTTCAAAACCAGATTAAAGCTATTATCTGTTCGAATAAAATTTGAATGCAATGAAGTGAGTTTTTTAAGAAACTCTTGTTCTTTTTCGATATTACGTCGAATCATTTTAATCTTTGCGCCATCAGCAAGGATAATGGTTTCTTTATCGCCATATTTCACATCATATCCTTGATATAAAAAGATAGGAACAAAAACTAAATAATCATTTTTTTCTTCTAAGAGCAATCTTAATTCAGGATTACCTTCAAATAAATTACTTAGCAATGATTTATCAAAATCAACTTTATATTTTCTAGCAAAAGGAAGCACATTAGATTCTAGGTATGCTGGCCAAGCAGGTTGAGATACCTTTTGCTTTTTCTCAACAAGAAATGGTGATATAGATTGGAAATCTTCAATTGAACTCCAATTATATAACGTGTTATTAAATAACGCAACAAGTGAAGGGCTCCATTCATTAGCATTAAATTCTATATCCCATTCTCTTACAATTACTTTTGGAGAAATTTCTACCTGCTTTTTATCCGGTGAGATCTGCAATGAAGGAAGCATACCATCATTCCCTATAGCCACTTTTTGTAAATTCGATGTGGTAAATGTTTTCCCTGCTGGCAATAGAAGAAATGGAGTTCCTTCTGTGCTTTCAGAAAATAATTTTACAAGTTTAGGATAAAGATATTCATCAATCAAACTAGTAGTCTCTACAGGAAATCCTTCATCCTCAGCATGTATAACATTTTCCCAAATACCAGAAAATGGAGAATTTCTATTTAAAAATTTATCAACTTCTACAGGTTGTAATTTTCTTACCAAATTGAGGAGTGAAATTTCCTCCGTTTTCATACCGAGGGTTGGTACATATTTAATCAAATCCAACTTTTGAACTTTACCTACAAAAACTTCGTTTTCTTCGTCAAATTCACCCGAAACAAGTTCAACACCAAAACCTGGATATTTCTTAGGCATTTCCACAAAAACAACACCAAGTCGCTGACTATTTGGCTCAGGCGCTTTTTCAATGATTACTTCGGGTTCTTTAATTTCCTGTCTAGCATAAGTCTTTGGTTCTTCAATTGGTGTAGCAACCCGCTTTACAGATGGATCTAATACTCGTAAAAAAGGCTTACCATCTTTATAGGTAAATTCAAACTTTTTATCCCAATCAGGCTCGGCCATGCTGTAGCCATATATTCCTAAAAGCTTATTTTTCTCTTTATCAAAATTTCGAATTGAATCAAAATAATGTGCCCCAAATGAATTAATCAATTGCAAGAAAAGAGCAGTCTTATGTATACACAAAGGATGATTTACTTCCTCGCACTTACATGATGTATCAAAATTTCTTTCTTGATTACGTTGAATCACCAAAGGAAATATCTCACCGTCAATATCAAATTTTGCTTCAACACGCTCATCTTTTGCACTTATAATTGTTGCCTTACCTCTTCGAAGAATTGCATCAGCTTTCTCACCAGCATCCTGAGCAGATAAGAGTCGAATTGTTTTTAATTCTATGCTCTTCATTTTGATGACAGTATGCTTTTGGTCATATCGCATAATTCGATCACCAAGCATATTTTTATCAACAAGATCCTGAAGCTGAAGTAAAGCAGCAGCTTCGTGCCTGCAAATATCCCCTAGGTTATAAGGGCAGGAGCAACGAAGAGACATTGCACGTGCATCTTTGTATTTTTGTACATGCACTTTATATGATGTACTATAGTTATCATCTTTAACGCGAAAAGTTACTGAACCCATCAAGTCATCGTGCTCAATGAATTCTACATATCCAATCGCATGAATCTTCTTGCCACGACGAATCACTTCATCCGTTCCGTTATTGTATACAAATTTCAGTAAGTGCGAAAGGGACATATTTATTTCACGGTTAATCTGCGAAATTAACGGAAAAGAAGCGCTATAACATGAACAGTAAAGAATAAATATTCGATACGCTATGCATCAGGAAAAGTGTAAATAAAATAGTACATTTGTAGGCTTGCTTTAACTACTTCAGTAGCAATCATTAATGTGAATCTCTTGTTACCTTGCTACCTGACCCCCCCTTTAAGAAATCCATGTCTGCCCCGAGATGAGCTTGTTCAACATGTTTCTGATATAATTGAACATATCCACGATTTGCTAACTGATAGGTAGGTTTCCAATTTGCTTTCCGCTTTCCAATTTCTTCCTCTGACACCAATAATTGAAGACCCCTGTTTTTAACATCCAATGAGATTAAATCGCCATCTTGAACAATAGCAAGTAGGCCTCCCTTAGCTGCTTCTGGGGACACGTGCAATACAACAGTACCAAATCCAGTGCCACTCATTCTGCCATCCGAAATACGCACCATATCCATCACTCCTTTTTCTAATAATTTTTTTGGTATCCCCATATTACCCACTTCAGGCATTCCAGGATACCCGACTGGTCCTACATTTTTCAAAACCATCACAGACGTTTCATCAATATCTAATGAAGGATCATCAATGCGTTTGTGGTAGTCCTCAATATTCTCAAAAACAACTGCACGCCCTGTATGGCACATCAGATGCGGGCTTGCCGCACTTGGTTTAATAACTGCGCCATTTTCACATAGATTACCACCTAATATAGCCAAGCCTGTTTCAGTTTTAAATGGATTGTTTAAATCAGTGATAACATCCTTATTATACGAAACAGCTTCTTTGTAATTTTCTTTTACCGTTTTGCCATTAGCCGTAATAAGATTAGTGTGCAAAATAGTTTCTAGTGCCCTCATCACTACTGGAAGTCCACCTGCATAATAGAAATCCTCCATAAAATAACTTCCTGAAGGCTGAAGGTTGACTAGTAACGGGATATCTTTTGAGAAAGTATGAAAATCTTCAAGTGTCAGGTTTACGCCAATTCGATTTGCAATAGCGAGAAGGTGAATCACAAAATTAGTTGACCCACCGATAGCTGCATTTACCTTAATTGCGTTCTCAAATGCCTCTCTGGTTAATAAATCAGAAAGTTTAAGGTCTTCTTTAACCATTTCCACAATGCGCATGCCAGAATATTGCGCAAACACTTTTCTACGACTATCTGCTGCAGGGATTGCAGCATTTGTAGGTAAAGTCAACCCAAGGGATTCAACCATGCATGCCATGGTGGATGCAGTACCCATCACTGCACAATGACCTGCACTTCGACACATACACGCTTCAGAAACAGTGAGTTGCTCTTGTGTCATTTCACCACTTCTAACGGCATCATTAAAACGCCAAATATCACTTGTTCCAATATTCTTGCCTTCATATCTACCCGTAAGCATTGGGCCACCAGATACCACTAGGGTTGGAATATTTACACTGCAAGCCCCCATAACCAACGAAGGCGTTGTCTTATCACATCCGCACAATAATATAACGCCATCAATAGGATTTGCGCGAATAGATTCTTCTACGTCCATACTCGCCAAATTTCTATATAGCATGGCAGTTGGCTTAATGAGTGTTTCGCCAAGGGACATAACAGGAAACTCAACTGGGAAACCCCCTGCAGCGATTACTCCTTTTTTAACTGATTCAGCAAGTTCACGAAAATGAGCGTTGCATGGAGTAAGTTCACTCCATGTGTTACAGATACCTATGACAGGTTTGCCTCGAAATTCTTCATCTGGAATGCCTTGATTTTTCATCCAAGCACGGTAAATAAACCCATCTTTCCCGGTCCTGCCAAACCATCCCTGGCTTCTCAGTGATGAACTGCTCATAAAAATTTATTTGAATCAATTTACAATTTATGCTAAAACTAATCGGTCGCCTTTGAAGATAGGCAAAACATTGGCATTATCTTCTGCAAGACAATAACGAATATCCTTTTCAAGATTATAATTCATTAGTCTATGATAATGTGTTGCCCCATTTTTTTTCATGAATTCAAAACGGTCTGCACCGGCATCATGATATATGTTTTCTGCCATTTTGGAAGAGTCGCACTGCATACTAAAATGCTCTTTAATCCTTGAAATAACTGCCCCTGCAAACAATGTATCTTCTAAATTAACGCGATCTTTCCAAGCTGAACACCCAAGTAAAACATCTTTTCCTGAGTGAATAAGATAATCACATACTGCAGAAATATTAGGGAATGACCCTGTTATAATTTCTGGTGCACCTTGATCCAACGCCATATGCAATAACTTGGTTCCATTTGTTGTTGTCAACACAAGAACCTTATGTTCTACAAACGATCTAGGGTATTCAAAAGGAGAATTACCATAATGTAATCCTTCAGCAATACGACCATCTCGTTCACCTGCCGTGATGCCTCCAATTGCAGCACCAAGTTCAATGCATCGAGCAACTGATGAAACAGGGATGACAGATTCTGCACCATTAAATAATGCAGTAGCGATGGTAGATGTTGCTCGCAAAACATCTATGATAACAACCACACTATTGCTAATATCATACAGATTAAGCAACGCGGGAGAAAGACAAGTATATAAGTTTCGTTGTTCTAATGACATCAGTAGACTTATTTTACAAATGGGAATTGTACAACTAACGCTTTGATAAGCTTATCGCGGATATCAATGTAAATAGTGGACCCTACAGCTGAGTAATTTGACATAACATAGCCCATGCCGATTCCAATATTAAGCGTAGGAGATTGAGTCCCAGATGTTACATGACCTATTAAATTTCCTTCAGCATCACGTATTTTGTAATCATGCCTTGGGATACCTCTTTCTACCATTTCAAATCCTACTAGCTTTTTTTCAACTCCCGTTTCCTTTTGTCTCTTTAATAATTCAGAAGCGGTAAAATCTTTGCTGAATTTTGTAATCCACCCAAGACCTGCTTCAATAGGTGTTGTGAAGTCATTAATATCATTGCCATATAAGCAATATCCCTTTTCCAATCGTAACGTATCCCGAGCACCTAAACCAACTGGCTTAATCCCTGTAGCAGCACCAGCATCAAAAATTGCATTCCAAATTTTCACTGCATTATCTCCATCATCCTCAAAATATATTTCAACTCCTCCAGAACCAGTATATCCCGTAGCACTAACTAATACATTTTCAACCCCTGCAAATTTACCTTTTGCAAAAGTGTAATACTTCATATGAATGAGATCCAATTCAGTTAGTGGCTGAAGAATTTTAGTTGCATTTGGACCTTGAATAGCCAACAAACATGTCTTGTCTGAAATATTATGCATCTCTACCTGCTTGGTATTGAAGTGCGTGAACCATTGCCAGTCTTTTTCAATATTCGAAGCATTAACCACAATCATGTAGACCTTGTTTACCTCTATACAATAAACGAGCATGTCGTCCACAATTCCACCATTTTCATTGACCAACGAACTATACTGAGCTTGTCCATTCGTCAACTTGGATGAATCATTTGATCCTAGACGTTGGATTAACTCAAGCGCATGTTCTCCTTTAAGAATAAACTCGCCCATGTGACTTACGTCAAAGACGCCTACATTATTTCTAACTACGTGATGCTCATCATTTATTCCAGTATAAGAGATAGGCATATTATACCCAGCAAACTCTGCCATCTTTGCACCAAGGGCTTGATGTATGTGTGTAAATGGAGTAGATTTCATGAATGCAAATATAGGCAATAGAGAAATAGGTTTTGAGATTAAACGAATCGCTAAACTCCGTATAATTTTATAATCTAGATAATGAATTCATTATCTAGATTATAAAAAAGCCCCACTCATTTTAACGAGTGAGGCTTTCTTTAAATTTAACTGATTTAATATCCTTGATTCTGTGTGAGATTCTTATTTACATCCATTTCACGTTATAATCAAAGCCACTACTATTTTAAATATTTCTCAAACCAATCAATATGACGCTGGAATCGATAAACAAGGTAGCTAGGAATAGATAAGCCATGGTTTTGACCAGGATAAATAACAAGTTCCGTTGGAATACCAGCATGCTTGAAAGCCTGATACATTTGTTCTGCACCAATAACCGGTACATTAAAGTCATTTTGGCTAGCCATAAATAAGGTTGGCGTTTTAATCTGCTCAACCTTAAAAAATGGATAGGATATATCTATCCACTTTTTTACATTCTTCCAAGGAGCTCCCAACTCCTCATCATATTGCAATACATACTGATCTGATCCATACATAGCAAACTGAAAAGCACTACCTGCTCCACTTACCGCAGCCTTAAATCGCTTATCTGTTGCAATAGTGTAATCAGTTAATATTCCGCCATAACTCCAACCGGCAATAGCCAACTTTGATGAGTCTGCTATGCCTTCCTTAATTAAATAATTTGCAGCACCAATTATATCTTTTACTTCTTTGTTACCCCAGTCTGCATAAATGGATTTTGTATAAGCAAAACCTCTACCTGAACTTCCGCGATAATTTACAGCCGCAACAGCAAAGCCTGCTCCGGCTAAAATTTGACGAGACTCATCAAAAGAGTAATCATCTTGAGCAACTGGACCACCATGTATAAATAAAACAAGTGGCACATTTTTCGCAGATGAATCAGGAAGATATAAAATCCCTGATACGATTGTTTTATCAGATGATATTGATTTAAACCCTTTTACATAAATACTTTTCAAGCCAGATAAAAATTCATCATGTACTTTAGTTACTTTTCTAGGAGTTTCCCCTTCAAGTGCATAAATCTCATTTGGCGTATGAGGATCACTATACAATACAACCATCTGCCCACGATCATTAGCACTTAGGTCGCTAAACACCGCTTCAGCATTTGTAACGAGCGAATTTGTTTTAGCATGAACATCAAACGAATATATATTTTGCTTACGATCATCTTCTACCAACCCATAAATATGCTTGTTATCCGGAGCCCAGGTAAACGTCGTAATCGGACGATCTAATGAAGAAGAAATAATTTCAATATCGCCTGTCTTCAAATTGGCAACACAAAGCTGTGGCTGATCATAGGCATTATACGCATCCCCAGAAATTGATTTGAAAAAAGCAATAGACTCATTATTTGGACTAAACTTTGGCGAAAAATCTCCTCCTTTATGAGTAGTGATTTGCTTAACACTACGATTGTTTTTAAAGTCTATCACAAAAATATCGGTGTTTGTATTTCGATCAGGACTTTCTGTGATATTGCTAACATAAACAATAGAATTGCCATCAGGACTAAATGAAGCAGATGCTTCATCGTAGGTTCCTTTCGTTAATGTATCAAGCTTCTTTGAAGCTAGATCGAAAAGATATAAATGCGTCTTCCGATTATCTAGGTACCCTTCATAATCTTGCTTAAAATGATACCTATCAATTGCGTATGGTTTTCTAACTTTCGATTTAGCGGTATCTGCCGTGTTTGGATCCTTCACTACAAATAGAATTTGTTTGCCGTCTTTCTTCCAACTGTACGACTGGATTTCTCCATGTATATCTGTCAACTGAACAGGCTCACCGCCTCTTCGATCCATTAAAAAAAGTTGGTTACCATGATCTTGTTTTTCTTCTTTTGAAGAAGAAGCCATGAAGGAAATATACTTATCATCAGGGCTCCATGCATAGCTTGAAGGATTTTTGCTCTGTTCAGTTAGGGATACAGTTTCTAATCCATCCCAGCTTACCATGAACAG
>CAJBBV010000143.1 GCA_903951405.1 uncultured bacterium | reverse complement strand
GGCATAATTCATTCAATTGCTCATCACTCATTCCAACCTCATGTGCAAAATTTCCAATTTCAAATGATGCTTCATTTTGTCCAGCATATTCGTAATCAATAATCCATATTTTATTACCATCATCCATTAAGTTTTCTGCTAATAGGTCATTGTTACAAGGCACCCTTTTCTCGGGGTATTTTGCAATGAGTGTTTCTAGTTTTTCTATATATGGCAAGTATTCAAGGTATTGATCAGGAAGAAAATAGGCGGCATTTATTACTGTTTCAAGGTATTTTTTTCTGATTGAAGGAAAATGAAATTCTCCTTGAAAAGAAGGACCGGCATGTAATGATGTTAAGGCATTAGCAATTCGTGGTATTAGGGATTGTTGATTTTGAATGTCAATGGGACTTAATGTTTTAGCATCTATCCATTTAAGGATTAATATATTTTTATCAACTATTCTATGAACCACCTCTGCACCAAGTCCTGCCTGATGTGCTCTTATGCTATTAATGTATTCGTTTTCTCGATTTATACCTAACGAAGTTGATGATGAATCACTTAGTCTTAATACATAGCAATCAAACTCTGTTACTATTTTAAAATTGATATTAGTTAACCCCCCTTCGAGCCTATGAATACTTTTGATGTCTGTAAAGGAGGGTACTTCAGACTTTAAACTATTCAATATTTCTTCATAACGCAAGGAAGTCATTTCATTCAATCATTAATATGAAGTTGAAAGATGCTTGAAACAAGAACAAATCAGTGTAAACTGATTTGTTCTTGTAAATGAGGCATTTATTTCGAAAGAGTGGAATCTTATAAACTCCAGCCAGCTCTGTACGTTCGTTTTACAAATTGATTGGCTTCATCGAAATTGGTGATTTTCATATTTGGACCATCCCAGAGTAATTTAATATTACGTCCTGGATATTCTGTTTCATCACCTACTTTCTTTTGAAGGTCATAGCTGCGTATAGCAAGATTTCCCATCAATACACTTTCTGTAAGTGGACCAGCAATATCAAAGTTTGAGCTAAGGTTTTTTGCTTTTTCACTTCCATAACCAGCTATTGCACCCTCAACCCAAGCCGCGTAGTGACCTTCTGATCCGTCTTTAACACGTGCAATTGTTTCAGGCACTTTTACTTCTTTTGAACGTGAAGTGGGTAGCAAGGTTGGGTCAACACCATAGGTGCCTGCCATCATTTTCCCTTTTGTTCCGTAGAATAGGATACCATTACCACCATCGCCCATTTGTTCATTTGGTTCAAGCTCTTCTGGTCTTGTTGGCTGAATACCGCCATCCATCCAATGCAATTCAACATCGGGCTTACCATTCTTTCCTTTGAATCGGAGTGTAATGTGAGACGCTATTGGACCACTTTCAGGGAAATAACCTGCGTTCCAGTTTTCTATGTATCTATTTGCTACGCTACATTCTGCACTGATAGGATAGCCTAAGTCCAATACAGCAAATGCTGGCGCCATAATATGACAAGCCATGTCTCCTAATGCACCTGTTCCATAATCCCACCAACCGCGCCAGTTAAAGGGAAGTACACCTTCGAAGTATTCTTTCTTTGGAGCAGTACCTAACCACAAATCAAAATCTAGTCCTGCCGGTATTGAAGAAATTGTTCCTGGTCTGCCTACGCCTTGTGGCCATATTGGTCTGTCGGTATAGCAATAAATTGTATGAACATCTCCAATGGTTCCTGCGTTGTACCAGTCTTGTAATTGTCTTACACCATCACCCGATGCACCTTGGTTTCCCATTTGGGTAACCACTTTGTAACGGTGTGCTGCTTCAGTTAATTTTCTAGCTTCATAGATATCATGTGTAAGTGGCTTTTGAACATAAACATGTTTGTTCAATTGCATGGCAGCCATTGCAGCTACCGCATGGGTATGGTCTGGTGTTGAAACAGAAACAGCATCGATGTGTTTTCCTTCAACTTGCAACATTTCACGAAAGTCTTTGTAGTATTTTGCTTTTGGGAAGTTTTTTCTTGTTTCTACTGTTTGACGATCGTCTACATCAGATAGAAATCCTATTTCTGCTTTCCCACTTTTGTAGAAATGGGCAATATCATCTGCTCCTTTTCCACCTGAGCCAATAGCAGCTATAACTAATTTGTCGCTTGGGGCAGTAAACCCTCTTCCTAATACATGCCTAGGCACGATAAAAAATCCTGCTGCACTCAAAGCAGTGTTTTGAATAAACTTCCTGCGTGAGTTGTCTGTGACCTTCTTTTTGTTCATGATGATTTAATTTGTTTCAGAAAAGTTTTTTAGTTTTTAAGGCGGTTTACATTTAAGCGTTCTGCTGCTTAAAAACATTGAAACAAGATATAGAATTATTCGTTATTCATAGCAGTTATTTCTGCACAATTAAATAGAAAAATGGCATCATATTATTTTCTGTTTTATTTACGATTCATGTAGTAAATTGTTGATAATAACTAGTGATATGAAAAAAATTATCTCTCGACAAGACTTTATGAAGCAAACTGCATCTGCATGTGCTGCACTTCTGCTGTCATCTTTGGAAGGCTTTGCTTTGGAAGTAAAATCAGCTAAACTTCGTGTAGCTATTATCGGATGTGGAAGCGTGAGTAATCGATATATTCCTCATCTACAGACATCTTCATTGATTGAGATTGTTAGTCTATGTGATATTAAATACGAGAGGGCTATAGAACAAAATAATCAATACAATGTAAAGGCTCAAACCTACTCGAATATCGATGCTATGTTAGCTGGTGTTCCGTTTGATATGATGATTACCTTGACAAACATGCAGGTGCATGGAGAACTCAATAAAAAAGCGCTAACAGCTGGCAAGCATGTATGGAGTGAAAAGCCCATGGCAAATACGTATTCAGAGGGTAAGGATTTGTTAGACCTCGCCAAGATTAAAAACCTCCGTTTATGGGGCGCTCCTGCTGTAGTGAATAGTCCACAATTTGCCTTTATGAGCAAATGTATTCAGGAAGGAAAATTAGGCAGGGTAGCTAGTGCTCACGGACAATATGGCCATACTGGTCCTACGTGGTCGGCATTTTTCTATGAAAAAGGGGGAGGCAGCATGCCGGACTTAGGGGTGTATAATATCGCCACGCTTACTGGGTTGTTGGGACCTGCAAAGTCGGTCATGGCAATGACAAGTATTGTAAATCCAGAGCGAACAGTAGATGACAAAGGGTTGATAAAGGTGGAAGCGGAAGATAATGCCCATATTTTATTAGAACATGATAAGGGCGTAATAAGTCACATAATGTGTGGGTTTAATTATTTTGATCCACATGGACATGAGGCTAAAGGACAACAGTTGCATTCCATTCAAATTTATGGAGATAAAGCAAATATGAGGTTGATTGGGTATGACTGGGAAACAAATGGAGTTTACTTAGATGACTCATGGGATGAGCCAGGACGGCTATATGAGCCTGAGACGGGAGGATATATGTGGCAGGAGGGAGCAACACGTGTTGGGGAATCGTTGGTTACTCATGTTGAGCCACGCATACACGTGGAACATGCATTGCATGTGCTTGAAATTATTGAGGCTTCTAGAGCATCTTCGTCAACAGGTAGGAAAATACCATTGAAATCAAAGTTTGGTTGGCCGATGGTTTAGCCTCCAGCGATTGAGAAGGCAATAGGGAATAGGCAATAGTAAATACAAAAAGTGGCAGAGGCACAAAGGCACGCAGTCGCAATAGGCAACAGGCAATAGAAAAGCAGCGTCTAGCGTTCAGCGTCCAGCGTCCAGCGTCCAGCGTCCAGCGTCCAGCGTCCAGCGTCCAGCGTCCAGCGTATTGTATTAAACCCCCAACTCCCAACTCCTATCTCCCACATTTTTCTTTAACTTTACACTCCCGGAACATTAGCTCAGTTGGTTTAGAGCATTACTTTGACAGAGTAGGGGTCACTGGTTCGAGCCCAGTATGTTCCACACTACTCATATTTTCGATAATTACTATGCAAAAAACACAACATACACCGAAAGTATTCGAACAAACTGAAACAGAAGTGCTTGATAGCTCAGGCTTTGTATTGATTGTGTGGAATGATGAAGTCAATACATTTGAACATGTTATCAAAACTTTAATAGAGGTTTGTGGACATGATCAAGAGCAAGCCGAACAATGTGCTATGATTATACATCAGAAAGGTAAATATGGCGTTAAAAATGGCGGATATGATGAACTAAAAGCCATGTGTGATATCATAACCGATAGAGGTATTGGAGCTACGGTTGAAGAGGTAGTAGGTTGATGTAATAAGATTTTTAAATTTAGGGCTTACCGCTTAGCGCTTTTGGAAATCATTTTAACATCATCCGAATTCAATGCAGCGTGTTTAATGATCATTGACTTTACAAATTCATTTGATGCGCTTTGCTCTAATAGCGCTTTTATTTTTTCAGGTGAATTTTTTCTTGTTTTTACAGGTATAAATCCACTAGCTAAAAAATCATGTTTATCTATCATAATACAGCTGAGTTCCTCTTCCGATCTGCCTTTGCCAAATACAACTAAGGCAGGCTCCTCAGATATTAACTTATGGATTGCCTTGTCTACACGCTGGTTGTATTTCAATGCGTGTCTTTCATTTGAGCAAATACCCATGCAAAAATTTTCTTCAACGCCAGTGCAATCAACTTTTTCATCTTGAAGGAAACACATTTTCGGACAAAGTCCATGTTCTCTTGCTAGTTGATGTAGCATTCGTATGCCATCAATTTGCATGGGAAATGCTATATGAAGTTGTATGTTCTTTTTTTTCTTCAGCACAGTTAATCGTTTAACTCCTCGTTGGTCTATATAACTGCAAATTCCAAATCGATGCTCAAATTTTTTTTGCGAGCGATTAAATAAAGGCCATATTCGCTTTATCTCAATGCTTTCATAAACAGAGGCCATCAATTCATTGCCACATTCTCTATAACTGATTCGAGTCACTATGCGCAACATGTCTTGCTTGCGTTTGTTGACTGAGTTATTAGAGAAGTGGCTGATTACTCTTTTCTTCAATCTTTTTGCTTTGCCTACATAGACAATCTTTCCTTTTATATCATGAAAGTAGTAGACCCCCGGTGTATTGGGCATAGAATCAAGATCAGACGTGTCTAAATGCATGGGTAGATAACTCTCCCTGCTTCCTTTTTTCAACATTGATTCAATATGCCTTTCTTTATCATATTCAATGCACATCCGAAAAAGATCTGCGGTGGCAAAGGCATCGCCAGATGCTCTGTGCCGATTCGAGATCTTGATGCCTAGTGATCTGCATAAATTGCCTAGACTATAACTCGGTAAGTCGGTAAATATTTTCCTGCTCAATCGAACCGTACACAGTTTTCCAAGTTGGAGTTTAAAACCATGCTGAGACAGTTGATGGGCTACAAAGGAATAATCGAAGTTTACATTGTGTGCAACAAAAATCTTATCCCGTAATAATTCAAAAATGACTTCTGCTACCTGGCTGAAAACAGGGGCATTCTCCACCATTTCATCTGTAATGCCAGTAAGATTTTGGATGAATAGGGGGATAGGTTGCATTGGATTGACTAATGTTTCATATCGGTCTAGTATCGCTTTCCCATCTGTGATGACGATAGCAATTTCTGTAATGCTCCCGGTTTTAGCATTTCCTCCTGTTGTTTCTATATCTACAATGGCGTACACTTCCTTGATTTTGAACTGTAAATTTCCCTTTTTTATGACAAATAGCCTTAGTTAATCTACGATTTATCAGTTTGTTCTAAATTATCGTGGCTAGATAAAAAATATTTTTCTTTTTTTCTGGAGAATAAGTCCTTTTTCACCTTTTTGGGATAGGTATTTGTACCATTTGAGGAGATTTAGTCAAAAACTTGATTTGCAGTTTTATATGGATTTTTAATCGTTAAAACCGCAAGGAATCAATCCGCTGTAATACGTATTAACACTGACTTGTAGTAAAAGCCCTTTTTTATGGATTCACAATTTTTGTACAATATGACGATACAATTAATCGTTTATATATTGTTAAATCCAGCCTCGTATCCAATACCTAAATGAAAACAGTTGAAACAGCTTACCCCATATGGCTTATCCCGAAATAGGATGTTCAACATCGCCCAACAGGCATGTTCTCGTTTTTGCTCTGCTTTGCCTGCCACTTGTTCATCCAAGGCTAATTATGCTTCACCATTTTTAGTGAGAAGTAAATCCAAGATTAAATCTCTTTGGTTGTTTTTACTTTTTACAAGTTCATTTCTAATTTCTTTTGCACATACTTATTTAGTAAAATTTGCAGATGTATATGAAGGTAACTTCTACAATGCAAACAGCATTACCACTTCATTGAAAATTCAAGGAACTGATTTTCGATTCTTTTATACACCATCAAGCAGTATAGGAAATAATGTAAATGGGGCGCTAACCTATATTGATAATGCTGGGAATGAAAATTCGGTTACAGGGGTTCTAAGTCGGAGGTTTACTTCTGGGTCAACAGAACAAGCATTCTTCTTAACCAGTTTAACCTCTCCCGCAATTCCATATTTGTTTGTGCTCCCAAGCAATGAGAATTTATTTACTACTGCGGTTAATTATAAGACAAATTCAGCTTTTCATGAATCTGATTTAAATAAATATGCTATTCAATTGCCAGAGATTAGTATTCAGCCAAGTTCTAACACAACTTGTCTTGGTCAACCTGCACCAATAAGTGTTTCGGCAAATGTTGGCTCATCTACAATTATTAGTTATGCTTGGTATAGCAATACTGTTAATAGTAATATTGGAGGAAATTTAGTTTCAACACATGTAACATCAGCAACTTCTGATACACTTTTCCCGGCCGTTGATCTGGCTGGATCACTTTATTATTATGCAGTTGTAACTACCTCCGATTCTTTAACTGTAACCAGTGACCCCGCAATATTTACTGTGAACGCATTGCCTGAAGCAACTATAAGTGGCTCAGATTATGTATGCTATAATGATAATCCGCTTTTAATTACATTCACTGGATCAGGTAGTACACCACCATATACATTTAATTATACCATCAATGGAATGGGTAATTATAGCATAACTGCTTTGAATGGCAACACAGTTTCATTATCCGTTCCGACAAATGTAGTGGGGGAGTTCAACTATGAATTGACATCTGTTACTGATGCCCATTGTAGTAATGTTGCTTCTGGATATGCAACGATTCGTGTAATTGACCAACCACGGTTGACTTTCTCAAATACATATTGTGCTAACGAGCTTCCTGTTATGTTCATGGGCCATGAATTTACAAGTGCCGGCCAGATTGTCGATACATTACTTAGTATAGATTGTGCATGTGATACCATACGAACTATTGCAGTTTCTGTGAATCCGTTGAATACAATATCAATTGACACTACAGTTTGTGCAATGCAGTTTCCAATTAGTTTATTTGGTAATACATATACAGCTGCTGGAGAATATAATGATACTGTTAAAAGTATCTCTGGTGGTTGTGACACGTTGAGAACAATTAGAATTTCAACAACATCCTTTTTTACAAAACAATATGGCGCGACTATTTATACTTCTCAAGTACCCTATACCTTTTTAGGACATGTATTTACACATTCCGGGCAGATAGTGGATACAGTCGGTAATTCAACTGGGGGATGCGATACCATAAGAACCATCGATGTTTTAGTTAAAACATTAGTTCCCGTTACCATTGATACAACAGTTTACCTTAAAAATATAACCTATAATTATTTAGGCCACACTTTTGTTGGATCCTCACAAATAATCGATACAGTTCATAGTACAAATGGTTTAACTGATACGCTTCGAACAATTAATGTGACGGTTGTGCACCGCATATTTAAGACGTACAATAAAACAATTTGCTCTAATGAATTGCCTTTTGAATTCCTAGGATATGTTTTCAATGCTGAAGGGATAATAAAGGATACAGTGAGTAGTTCAAATGGACAATCTGATACAGTTAGGACGATAAAGGTGAATGTCAATTCTTTTTCTACTATAACCATCGATTCTACTGTTTTTATTGATCAGTTGCCAATAACCATACATGGACATGTATTTGATCAAGCTGGTTCAGTTACAGATACCTTAGCTGGCAGAAACGGAGGGTGTGATACCTATAGGACAATTAATGTTGATGTCTTGTTTATGGTTGGAAAGAGTATTGAAGAAACAATCTGTGCTAACCAGTTTCCTTATATCGCATATGGACACTTCTTTAAAAGAGCAGGTACACAAGTTGATACAGTAAAAAGTACAACAGGCGGATATGATACACTCAGAACAATTACCATTATCGCAAATCCCTTGATTGTAAATCGAGTTAATATATCCATCTGTGCAAGTGAATTACCATATACCTATTTGGGACATCGATTTTTGACTGCAGGGCATGTTTCAGACACATTATCTAGCATAACGGGTGGGTGTGATACGGTAAGAACTATAATCGTAAAGGTAAAAGCGTTGTTGACTAAAACAGTGGATACTGTCATTTGCCAGAATCAACTTCCTTTCACCATTTTTGGCCATAGTTTTTTCACCTCAGGTACTATCGTGGATACGATCAATTCAACAACTGGAGGGTGTGATACGGTAAGGATTATAAATGTTAGTACAATTTCTCATTACAGTAAGACGATAGATACATCAGTATGTGAAAGTCAACTTCCATTGAATTTATTCGGTCACTCCTTTGTTTCATCTGGATCTTTTGTGGATACCATTGGTTCTACAACTGGAGGATGTGACACGGTAAGAACCATTAATGTAGTGGTAACTCATCCTCCAACAAAGATTATCGATACAGTGGTTTGTCCTTGTTCACTGCCCCTTAATTTACTTGGCTATACATTTCATAATGCTGGACAAGTTATCGATACAGTGAGCAGCACTACGGGTGGATGTGATACAACTCGAATCATCAATGTATTTGTTCACCATTCCTTCAGCCAATTTATTGATACAACGGTGTGTGCCAGCTTATTGCCTATAAACATACATGGTCATCTGTTTAATGGTCCTGGCAGCGTTACTGATTGGATAGTATCTGAAACAGGAGCGAAGGATACAGTGAGAACAATAACAGTCCATGTTAGTCAGCAATCAACTCAAATCATTGATACCACTGTTTGTGCAAACGCATTACCAATAAATATATTAGGCGATACATATGTTGCTGCGGGTCAATTCATCAAAAGTGTAAACAGTCTTACGGGTGGTTGTGATACATTAGTAACAATCAATGTACATGTTGCAGTTCCTCCAACAATCAATGTGGATAGTGTTGTTTGTGAAAACCGATTACCCATTGTTTTGTTTGGGCATAGATTTATATCAGCAGGGCAGGTGGTTGATACATTAAAAAGTGTAACAGGTGGCTGCGATACAATCATCACAATTAAAGTTGGAGTGAGTCACCTTACAACAACTGTTGTTGATACAACCGTTTGTGGCAATAATTTACCGTTTACTATTTTTGGACATCTGTTTATGTCATCAGGACAAGTTACAGATACCATCGTTGGTCAATCAGGAAACTGTGATCAGATTAGGGTTACACAGGTGCATGTTATACCTTTAAAAACAACATTTATATCCGATACTATTTGTCAGAATTTGTTGCCATATACCTGGAATGGAATAAAATATATTCACTCAGGTACCTATGAGCAATCGTTTAGGATGGCATCTGGTTGTGATTCTATTGTGAGTCTCGAATTGACTCTACTTCATGCAGGGGCTTCTATCAAATATGATACGATATGTTCAAATGCTTTTCCATATCGATGGAATGATATGGTTATCACACGAGAAGGCATCTACTTAAAATCATTCACAACCTCAAATGGATGTGATTCAGTGGCTACCTTGAATTTGGCTATTAGAACTGCACCAAAATTGGTTATCAATAACCCTGATCCTATATGTGAGCCAGGGTTGATAGATCTTACTAATTCTCGCATTACAGCTGGTAGTGATCCTGGAATGAGTTTCACCTATTGGATGGATTCAATGTCGCAAATGCCTATTGCTGATCCTAAGCATATTAGCCAATCTGGAACGTATTATATCAAGACCATGGAGGTGAATGAGTGTTTTACCTCAAAGGCTGTGCCTATTGAGATTAGGTTGACAAAATCCATTAGCGGCAAGCGTTACGACACATTGAATACTCAGCCCAATGTTCCTATTAGGTTAACAGCAAGAAGCCTAGGTAAGCAATACAGTTGGTTTCCTGGCATTGGGTTAGATGCAAATTTTGTAAAAGATCCTACATTTAGCTATGATAGGGAAATGGAATATACTGTTACCATGCAGACAGAAGGGAATTGTCTAGTGGTTGACACTATTCATGTGACCATTCAGACTCAAGTTCCATTGCAGTCAGACATATTTGTCCCAAAGGCATGGACTCCAAACAGCGATGGGCATAATGATAAGTTGTTCCCCTTGACTGTTAAGATTGCTGAGATTCGGTTTTTTAGAATATTCAATCGTTGGGGTCAATTGATGTTTGAAACGAAAGAACTTGGAAGAGGTTGGGATGGGGTATTTAAAGGGCAGCCTCAGGTAATTGATGCGTATACCTGGACGTTAGAAGCGGTGGGAATGGACGG
>CAJBBV010000142.1 GCA_903951405.1 uncultured bacterium | reverse complement strand
CGAAAATTATTTTTTTAGGCATACTTAAAAAAGTTGTTGAAGTGTTCCCCATAACTTCATTTTAAGGCTCTTATCCTGCTCGATTTCTTCAAGCAAGGGGGCTATGGTATATTTTACGTTTTCAAACGACTGTATTTGAAATGCAGGAAAAAGCATTGGAAGGGCAATATCTGTTGGGGTTAAGCCAAAGGCTATAATATTTTTTGGAGATAACGTAGAGTTTAGCTCTTGGTATGTAGGGCAATTGCTGGATTTGCAGCAAATTAAATTTACCTCGTGTAACTCCATTTTGCATGCTTTTAAAATGGCTGATAGAAAAGCGGATTGTTTTTCATTGAGCTGGCTGTCTGTTTGATTGACTAGTATGAGGGTGTTTTTAGATTCAACGTGTTGCCCATTCTTTTCGTTTTTCTGCACTTTTTGGTCATCAATTAAAATATCCTTGTATAAGGAGGCGATAAGTTCAGCGGGCAGTATATAAGGAGAATTATTATTCATGAATTATAAAAACGGCTTTGTCTAGCGCACAGCTTTTCGTTACTTTGTAAAAATTTTCTGTTATGGTAACCAACAACAACATAAAGGTAACGAAAGCAACTGCTTCAAAAATAGGTGCTGTTGATTTTAAGAATCTTGAATTTGGTAAATATTTCACAGACCATATGTTGGTGGCTGATTATGCCGATGGGAAGTGGGGTGAACCTGAAGTTGTCCCCTATGCCCCGATTTGTGTTGATCCTTCTATTTCTGCTATACATTATGGACAGTCTATTTTTGAAGGCATAAAGGCCTATCGAATGGATGATGGGCGTACAGCTATTTTCAGGCCAAAGGATAATTTTTTGAGGTTTAATAAATCAGCTCGCCGCATTGAAATGCCGGAGGTGCCAGAAAGTTTATTCATGAATGGCATGAAGAAATTGCTCGAAGTGGATAATCTATGGATTCCGAAAGAGTATGATCATGCCATGTACATTCGACCGTTTATGTTTTCTACTGAAACGACCATGCGGGTTGCTCCATCATCTAGTTATAAATTTATTATTATCTGTAGTCCAGTAGGGCCATATTATTCAGCCCCGATGAAGATACATGTAGAGGAAACTTTTGTGCGTGCGGTTCCAGGTGGGGTAGGGTTTACGAAGACATCTGGAAACTATGCAGCATCCTTGCATCCTACTGCAGTGGCCAAAGAGAAAGGCTATGATCAGGTATTGTGGACTGATGCAGTTGAGCATAAGTATGTACAAGAGTGTGGTACGATGAATGTTTTCTTTGTTATCGATGGCAAGGCTGTTACACCTGATCTTCTCAATGGTACAATTTTGCAAGGTGTTACTAGAGATAGTGCTATTCAGGTGTTGAAGGATATGGGAAAAGGGGTGGAAGAAAGGGCTATTTCAATCGACGAATTAGTTGAGGCCTATAAGAAAGGTAAACTAACAGAAGCTTTTGGTACTGGAACAGCCGCTACCATTTCAAAAATCTCGTTATTAGGGTATAAGGACTTCATTATGAATTTTGATCCTGAATTGATGCCTTGGGCAGATGAAATCAAGGCTAGATTGACTTCAATTAAAGAGGGGGAGGCCCCAGATTCCCATGAATGGATCGTGTATGTTGACTAAGCCTAGAAGAAAACTAGGTGGTTTCATAATTTTTTAGGTGTCTGCTTTTGGATTTTGGAAATTTCCCCATACCTTTGCCGTCCCGTTAAAAAAAGGGTAGAATGCCTACAATTCAACAATTAGTAAGAAAAGGAAGAGAGATCATCAAGTCTAAGAGTAAATCAAGGGCTCTTGATGCATGTCCACAGCGCCGTGGAGTATGTACACGTGTTTACACGACTACACCAAAGAAACCAAATTCGGCACTCAGAAAAGTTGCAAAAGTTCGTCTGACAAATAAAATCGAGGTTATTGCCTACATCCCAGGAGAGGGACATAACCTTCAGGAGCACTCAATCGTTTTGATTAGAGGTGGTCGTGTTAAAGATTTGCCGGGTGTTCGTTACCATATTGTGAGGGGATGCCTTGACACTGCAGGTGTTAAAGACCGTAAGAAGAGCCGTTCTAAATATGGTACTAAGCGTGAAAAAGCTAAAAAATAAGCATAACAAAGAAATTTATTATACATGAGGAAAGCAAGAGCCAAAAAATTACCCCTAGCCCCAGATCCAAAATTCAATGACACGTTGGTAACTCGTTTCATTAATAACGTAATGTGGCAAGGAAAGAAAGACGCATCATTGATTATATTTTACGATTCTCTTGATAAGGTCGCTAAAATGACCGGTGAGGATGGGTATGAAACATGGAGAAGAGCCTTGTCTAATGTAACTCCAGCTGTGGAAGTTAGAAGCCGTCGTATTGGTGGTGCCACCTTTCAGATTCCTGCTGAAGTTCGAGCTGATAGGAAAATATCATTGAGCATCAAATGGTTGGTGCGTTTTGCTAGAGAGCGTAATGGTCGCAGCATGGCTGACAAGCTTGCTAATGAAATTGTTGCGGCAAGCAAAGGTGAGGGTGGTGCATTTAAGAAAAAAGAAGATACGCATCGTATGGCTGAGGCAAATAAGGCCTTTGCTCACTTCCGCATCTAATAGTAAACTAATTTCACGTGAAGGGTTGTCAATACGGCAACCCTTTTTTATTTAAAATATCCTGAGTTCATTTTCTTAAAATTTGGTATATGGTGCTTTTTATTTCCTAACTTTGCACGCGCAAAAGGGACGCTATTTTTGAAGTCATTTCTTGGTTTAGCATGACTTTACAACGAGTTTTTCATTTGTAACGAATAACATAACATCAAACAATTTAATCAGTCATGGCAGACTTAAAGTTTCAACGGAATTTCGGTATTGCGGCACACATTGATGCAGGCAAAACAACTACTACAGAGCGTATCCTACGCTATACAGGAATGATTCATAAAATTGGAGAGGTGCATGATGGTGCAGCTACAACTGATTGGATGGAGCAAGAAAAAGAGCGTGGTATCACCATTACTTCTGCAGCAGTTAGTTGTCAGTGGAATTTCCCAACCTTGCGTGGTACGGTAACCCCTGATACAAAAAATTATTATTTCAACATCATTGATACTCCCGGTCACGTTGACTTTACTGTAGAAGTAGAGCGTTCAATGCGTGTATTGGATGGTTTGATTGCTTTGTTTTCAGCTGTTGATGGCGTTGAGCCTCAGAGTGAAACAGTATGGCGTCAAGCAAATAGGTACAAGGTGCCTAGAATTGGTTTTGTAAATAAAATGGATAGAAGTGGCGCAGACTTCTTGATGGTTGTTCGTCAGGTGAAAGAAATGCTTGGTGCAAAAGCAGTTCCATTGCAGCTGCCTATTGGTGCTGAAGATGACTTCACAGGCGTGGTGGATTTGATTAAAATGAAAGGAATTTTTTGGCATATGGAGACCGAGGGAATGACCTACGACGAGGTGCCTGTTCCAGCGGATATGCTTGAAGAAGCAAATGAGTGGAGGGCAAGTTTAATTGAGGCTGTAGCGGAATATGATGATAAATTATTAGAGAAATTCTTTGTTGATCCAAATTCGATAACAGAAGACGAAGTACATGAGGCAATCCGCAAAGCAACTATTGATTTGAGTATTGTTCCCATGATGTGTGGATCATCATTCAAAAACAAAGGTGTTCAAACTGCACTAGATGCGGTATGTCGTTACCTCCCTTCTCCTGTTGATATTGATGCAGTTGAGGGTCTTAACCCAGATACTGGAGAAGTAGAAACGCGTAAGCCAGAAGCCAAGGAACCATTTGCTGCCCTTGCATTTAAAATCATGACTGATCCATTTGTGGGTCGTTTGGCATTCTTCCGAGTATACTCTGGACATTTGGATGCTGGATCATACGTACTGAATGTGAGAAGTGGAAAAAAAGAGCGAATTAGTCGTATCATGAAGATGTTTGCCAACAAGCAAAATCCGATAGATTTTATTGAAGCGGGTGATATCGGTGCTGCAGTAGGTTTCAAAGAGATTAAGACGGGAGATACGCTTTGCGATGAAGACCATCCAATTGTACTCGAAAATATGTTTATTCCTGAGCCTGTAATTTCTGTGGCTGTTGAGCCTAAGGCACAAGCTGATGTCGATAGAATGGGTATGGCAATTGGAAAGCTTGTTGAAGAGGATCCTACATTACGCGTAAGGACTGATGAGGAAACTGGGCAAACGATATTAAGTGGAATGGGTGAACTTCACCTTGAGATCATTGTGGATAGGATGCGTAGGGAATTTAAAGTGGAAGTGAATCAAGGTGCGCCACAGGTTGCATACAAAGAGGCCTTCCAAGCTACCATTCAGCATCGCGAAACCTTGAAAAAGCAAACAGGTGGACGTGGTAAATTTGCTGATATCGTATTTGATTTTGGACCAGCTGATGAAGAGTGGTTGAAAGAAAATCCGGGTAAACACATGCAGTTCATCAATGATATTTTTGGGGGATCAATTCCACGTGAATTCATTCCAGCCATTCAAAAAGGATTTGAGCAATCCATGTCTACTGGGGTTTTAGCGAATTATCCAGTTGAAAGCATGAAGGTGAGGGTATTTGATGGTAGTTTCCACCAGGTTGACTCTGACTCTATGTCATTTGAACTTTGTGCTAAAGGCGGTTTCCGTGAAGCAGCACGTAAGGCAAAGCCAGTATTGTTGGAGCCTATTATGAAAGTGGAAGTAATTACTCCTGAACAGTATATGGGAGATGTTACCGGGGATTTGAACAGAAGAAGAGGTATGCTTGAGGGTATGGATAGCAGAGCAGGTGCTCAGGTTATCAAAGCAAAAGTACCATTGAGTGAGATGTTTGGTTATGTAACCCAACTTAGATCCCTTTCTTCAGGTAGAGCTTCATCAACCATGGAGTTTTCGCACTACAATCCTGCGCCAAATGGCATTGCTGAGGAAGTAATTGCTAGGGTTAAGGGCAAGGCAAAAGACTAAAATAGCGTTAAGAATAGAAGGCCTCGGGATACCGGGGCCTTTTTTATTAAATTTTTCTTCTTTTTCCAGCTAAAAATCACTCAAATTCTTTTGCAAGTAGAAAACTAATCCATACTTTTGCATCCCCGTTTAAAAATGGGATAAATACTATGTCGCAACGAATCAGAATAAAACTTCAGTCTTACGACCACAATTTGGTTGATAAA
Organism: uncultured bacterium; assembly: GCA_903951405.1. Lineage (GTDB taxonomy): Bacteria > Bacteroidota > Bacteroidia > Chitinophagales > Chitinophagaceae > Pollutibacter. The sequence continues at coordinate 35,379 of CAJBBV010000142.1, read as the reverse complement.
TCAGCTGAAAAGATCGTGAAAACGGTACGTAGCACAGGGGCTGTAATCACCGGTCCAATTCCTTTGCCAACGCAAAAGAGAATTTTCACGGTGTTGAAATCCCCACACGTAAACAAGAAAGCACGTGAGCAGTTTCAATTGTGTACGCACAAGAGGTTGCTAGACATATATACTTCATCTTCACGTACGGTAGACGCGCTTAGTAAGCTTGATCTTCCAAGTGGTGTTGATGTTGAAATCAAAGCCTGATAGGGTGGATGTTAGCAGAGGCTAACGTTCTATATTTTTTTCATTTCATCTCCTAATCGATTGCCGTTGGCATGAAAAAAAGGAGCGCTGAGAATTAATTTTTTCTCTCATATGAGAGCTGAAATATAAACAAGCCCTTCGAGGTTTGTTTACCATCGGTACTTCTGAATGTAGCTTGGGCTACATAAAAAGGAAAAGGTCGCTGGCAAACTGGGATTGAAGCGAGGTCATTCCTCACTGTCCATTTAACCGAGAGGGAACAAAAACAGAACAATGAAAGGTATTATCGGAAAAAAAATCGGGATGACCAGCGTCTTCGGACCAGACGGAAAGCAGACTTCCTGCACCGTAATCGAAGCAGGTCCTTGTGTTGTAACACAAGTAAAGTCTTCAGACAACGACGGCTACACTGCATTACAGTTAGCGTTCGGTGAGAAAGCAGAAAGAAAGGCTTCAGAATCAGAAAAAGGCCATTTTGCAAAAGCAGCAGCTTCTCCAAAAAATCATTTAAAAGAATTCAGGAATTATTCACTCGATAAGAACTTGGGTGAAACCATCACATGTGAGATTTTTGCTGAAGGCGAAAGTGTTGATGTGGTTGGAACAACCAAGGGTAAAGGTTTCCAGGGCGTTGTGAAGCGTCATGGATTTGCTGGTGTTGGGCAGCAGTCTCACGGTCAGCATGATCGTCAACGTGCTCCAGGTTCTATCGGTAACTCATCAGATGCTTCAAGGGTTTTCAAAGGAATGCGTATGGCTGGCCGTATGGGTGGTGATCGCGTGAAAGTGAAAGGTCTTAAAGTGATTAAAATTTTCCCTGATAAGAACTATATTCTTGTTACTGGATCAGTTCCAGGTCATAATGGTTCCATTGTTTTCATTCAGAACTAAATTAACGAATTGACCATGCAATTAGACGTATTATCAATAAAAGGAAGTAAAACGGGCAGAACAATTGAACTGCCGGATGATATTTTTTCGACTGAGCCGAATAACCACGTTGTTTACTTAGCCGTAAAGCAGTTTTTAGCTGCTCAGCGTCATGGTAAGCATAAGGTGAAAACCCGTGCTGAAGTGCAAGGTGCGAGCAGAAAGCTACACAAGCAAAAAGGAACTGGCGGAGCTAGAAAGGGTAATATTCGTAACCCACTTTATAAAGGTGGTGGTACAATTTTTGGTCCAAAGCCGCATGCTTACGACTTCAAATTGAACCGTAAAGTAAAAGACCTAGCAAAGATTAGCGCATTGAGCCATAAGGGCAAAGAGAATGCAGTAGTGGTAATCGAGGACCTAGTTTTTGATGCACCTAAAACAAGTGTATTCGCTTCTATGCTACAGGCATTGAGCTTAAGCGATAAGAAGTCACTTTTTGTTACTGCTGATTTCAATGAGAATGTTTTCATGAGTGCAAGAAATATATCATCTGTATTGACTTCGATTTTATCAGATGTTAATACATATGATTTGATCAATTCTGATGTACTTGTGTTGACAGAATCAGCTGCAAAGTTGTTTTCAGAAGAGGAAGAAGGAGTTGAAGCCTAGTTGTTCTAGGTACGGAGTAAAAAATTAATAATTATTAAAAAAGAGATATGAAACTTGCTGACGTTTTGATTAAACCAATATTATCTGAAAAAGCTAATCAGCTTTCAGAAAAAGCTGGTGTTTATTGCTTCAAAGTTGCTCGTGCAGCGAACAAGTTGGAAGTGAAAAAAGCGGTAGAGGATTTCTATGGTGTGAGTGTAGCAGATGTTCGTACTGCTGTATCACCTGCAAAAAGCAAAAGCCGCATGACAAAAGCGGGGGTTATTAGTGGAAGAAAGCCTGGTTACAAAAAAGCGTATGTAACAGTGGGTAAAGGTGAATCAATTGATCTATACGCAAACATTTAACCTCAAATTGAAAAGAGCCCTTAGGCGAAAAAAATAAAACAATGGCACTAAAAAAGTACAAACCGATTACAGCGGGAACCAGGTGGAGAATAGGAAACGCCTATGCAGAGATTACCACCTCAACTCCTGAAAAATCCCTTGTTGAAAAGGTTAAGTCTACAGGTGGAAGAAACTTCCAAGGACGTCGCGCTATGCGTTATATCGGTGGGGGGCATAAAAAAATGTACCGTATCATCGATTTCAAACGCAACAAGCATGACATCCCTGCAAAAGTTGCTTCAATTGAATATGATCCAAACAGAACTGCTTTCATCGCACTATTGCATTATGCGGACGGTGAAAAACGTTATATCCTTGCTCCACAAGGCCTAACTGTTGGAATGACAGTTGAAAGTGGTGTTACGGTAGCTCCTGAGATTGGAAACGCTCTCTTGTTGAAAAACATGCCACTAGGTACTAATGTGCACAATATCGAATTGCAACCTGGACAGGGTGGTAAATTTGCACGAAGCGCTGGAGCTTCTGCACAGTTAACTAATAAAGAAGAAAAATACGCTGTTCTTAAAATGCCTTCTGGTGAATTGAGAAAGGTTTTAGTTAATTGCGCAGCAACTGTTGGCGTATTGGCTAATTCAGATCACAACTTGCAAAGCATGGGTAAGGCAGGTAGAAATCGTTGGAGAGGTATTCGTCCTCGTACACGTGGTGTTGCGATGAACCCAGTAGATCACCCAATGGGTGGTGGTGAAGGTAGGGCTTCAGGTGGACATCCAAGAAGCCGTACGGGTAAGTATGCAAAGGGTGAAAAAACAAGAACACTTGGTAAGGGCAGCGATAAGCTGATCATCCAACGCAAGAATGGTTCAAAATTGGCAAAATAAGTAAGAAAAAGAACACATAACAAGAAACAAACATTATGGCTCGTTCAATAAAAAAAGGTCCGTACGTAGCGGTCAAGTTAGAGAAGAAAGTAGAATCAATGAATGATGGAAAAGCTAAAAAGGCTGTTGTGAAAACATGGAGCCGTCGTAGCACCATTACTCCAGATTTTGTTGGGCATACTTTTGCAGTGCATAACGGGAATAAATTTATCCCAGTTTATGTAACAGAATTTATGGTAGGGCATAAGCTTGGTGAATTTTCGCCAACTAGAAATTTTAGAGGACATTCAAGCAAAAAAGTATAAAACTTGTTTCAACGGGATTAACATCAGTGAAACAATAAAATAATATTATGGAAGCAGTAGCAAAATTGAAAAATTATCCAACCTCACCTCGAAAGATGCGTTTGCTCGCAGACCTTGTACGTGGTTTGAAAGTTGAAAGTGCGGTAGCTATTTTAGAGCATCATCCTCAACATAGCGCCATTCCTCTTCGTAAATTGATTATGTCTGCCGTGAGCAATTGGAAGCAGAAGAATGAAGCAGCTAATGTGGAAGCCTTAGTTCTTAAAACTATTTTTGTTGATGGAGCTCGTAGTATCAAAAGAATGTTGCCTGCACCACAGGGACGTGCTTATCGTATGAGAAAGCGTAGCAATCACGTAACTGTAATCGTTGACACAAACAATTAAAGAAAATTTTCAAATACATTTATAATGGGTCAAAAAACGAATCCAATTGGTAACAGGTTAGGCATCATCCGCGGATGGGAAAGTAACTGGTACGGCAGTAAGAAAGATTATGCGCATAAGTTGATTGAGGATACAAAAATTCGCAGTTACCTCAATGCACGTATAAATAAAGGTGGTATTTCTAAGATCGTTATTGAGCGTACATTAAATAAGTTAATTATTACCATTCACACTTCTAAGCCTGGTATCATTATCGGTAAAGGTGGTGGAGAAGTTGATCGCATCAAAGAAGAATTAAAAAAGCTTACTGGCAAAGAGGATGTTCAAATTAATATTCTTGAAATCCGTAGGCCTGAATTGGACGCGATGATTGTTGGTGAAACTATTGCTAAACAAATCGAAAATCGTATCAATTTCAAACGCGCTATTAAAATGGCAATTGCTTCTACAATGCGTTTGGGTGCTGAAGGAATTAAAATAAAAGCAGGTGGTCGTTTGGGTGGTGCTGAGATTGCCCGTTCAGAAGAAATTAAACAAGGAAGAGTACCATTGCATACATTCAGAATGGATATTGATTATGCTTCAGTATTTGCCCAAACAGTATACGGCAAAATTGGTATCAAGGTATGGATCTGTAAAGGTGAGGTTTTGGCAAAGCGTGATTTGAATCCAAACATCATCAGTGGCACTAAAGCCGAAGGTGCTGGTGAAAGAAGGGAACCACGTCGTGATGATAGAAGAGGGGGTGATGACCGCAGAGGTGGCGGTGGTGGTGACAGGAGAGGCGGCGGTGCAGCAAGCGGAAGAGATCGTAGAGGATAATTAATTTTAATCAAGTATTAAATATAAATACTTCAACATGTTACAACCAAAAAGATCGAAACACAGAAAAGCGCAAAAGGGAAGAATTAGAGAAGTTGCCAAAAGAGGCGCATCTCTTTCTTTTGGTTCTTTCGGATTGAAAGCACTTGAGCCAGTGTGGATGACAAGCAGACAAATCGAAGCTGCACGTCAAGCAATGACTCGTGCTATGAAAAGAGAAGGTAATGTATGGATAAGAATATTTCCTGATAAACCAATTACCCGTAAGCCTGCAGAGGTAAGGATGGGTAAGGGTAAAGGTAACCTAGAGTTTTGGGCTGCTGTAGTTGAGCCAGGAAGGATACTTTTTGAAATGGAAGGTGTTACTTTACAGGTAGCGCAAGAAGCTATGGAGCTTGCTGCCTCAAAACTTCCGATCAGAACCAAGTTTATTATCCGTAGGGATTATGTAGCATAGTAAAATTGAAAGAAAAATAATTTAACCATGTCAAAGAAATTAGATTTTTTAAAAAGCCTCCCTTCACTTAGTCAATCGGATATTAAATCCAAGATTGTTGAAGATGAATTGCGCCTTAAAAAGCTGCAATTTGCTCACGGAATTACTCCTTTGGAGAACCCTATGAGTATCAGAGAGTTGAGGAAGGACATTGCGAGACTTAAAACAGAATTTAAGAAAAGGGCTACTGCTTAATAAAGGCAAAGCCGATGTATTAATATTAAACATTCAGTCTTTGGACTGAAAGCAAAACGAAAAGAAATGGTTGATAGACAAATTCGTAAGACCAAAACAGGTGTTGTAAGCAGCGACAAAATGGATAAAACCGTTACCGTAGCTGTTGAAAGAAAGGTAAAACACCCTATGTATGGAAAATTCGTAAAGAAAACGACTAAGTTCCATGCTCATGACGAAAAGAATGAAGCAAGACCTGGGGACGTGGTGAAGATCATGGAGACAAGGCCTTTGAGTAAAACAAAGCGTTGGAGATTGGTCGAAATTATCGAAAAAGCAAAATAACTTTAGAGCGACTGACCCAAAAAAACAGTTCGTTTAACAAGACGGCAATAGCCGATTAAAAATAAACAAAATGATTCAGCAAGAATCCAGATTAAATGTAGCAGACAACAGCGGTGCAAAAGAAGTACTCTGTATCCGAGTTTTGGGTAATAGCGGACAGGATTATGCCAAGATTGGAGATAAAATTGTTGTTACTGTAAAAGATGCTATCCCTGCGGGTGGTATTAAGAAAGGAACTGTTACCAAAGCGGTAATCGTAAGAACAAAGAATAAACTTCGCAGAAAGGATGGTTCTTACATTCGTTTTGATGACAATGCTGTAGTGTTACTGAATACGTCTGATGATCCAAGAGGAACGAGGATTTTTGGCCCAGTAGCTCGTGAACTTAGGGATAAAGGGTATATGAAAATTATTTCACTAGCTCCCGAAGTACTTTAATAACCGAATTTTCTGCGCAATAAAATAATCAAGATGAGCAACAGATTTAAGTCAAAGTTTAATATTAAAAAAGGGGATACCGTTGTAGTAATCACCGGTGAGGATAAGGATCTCAAAAAGCCCCGCAAGGTGCTTGAGGTTTATCCTGAAAAGACCCGTGTTCTTATTGAAGGTGTAAATATTGTAACCAAACATACTAAGCCTTCTGCTCAGAATACAAAGGGTGGATTGGTGAAGAAGGAAGCTTCCGTGCACATCAGTAATGTCATGCTTTGGGATGCAAAAACAGAAGGTCCAACCAAAGTGAAGAGAACTAGGGAAGAAGGAAAACTAGTAAGAATATCTAAAAAATCAGGGGAGGTAATCAAATAATGAGCACAGCAACGTATACACCCAGACTACAGTCAAAGTACCACAATGAAGTGGCGCCAGCACTGATGAAAAAATTCAGCTATAAAAGCGTAATGCAGGTTCCAAAGTTGACCAAGATTTGTTTGAATCGTGGTGTGAATGGAGCTGTAGCCGATAAAAAATTGATCGATATTGCCATCGACGAGATGACAACTATTTCTGGTCAAAAGGCACAAGCAACAAAGTCAAAGAAAGACATTTCAAATTTCAAACTCAGAAAGCACATGCCAATCGGAACGCGTGTTACCTTAAGGGGTGTGAAAATGTATGAGTTTCTTGATCGATTGATCTCAGCTTCTTTACCAAGGGTTCGTGATTTTAAAGGGGTAAGTGAAAAGGCATTCGACGGTAGAGGTAACTACACATTGGGTATTACTGAGCAAATCATATTCCCTGAGATTGATATCGATAAGGTTACAAAAATAACGGGTATGGATATCACACTTGTAACGACAGCTGGGAATAATGAAGAGGCGTATGAATTGTTGAAGGAGTTGGGTATGCCTTTCAAAAACATGAAAAAAGACTAATCGATTTATAAAAGGGGTAGGACCCAAGTTTAAATACACAACATCATATGGCAAAAGAATCAGTTAAAGCCAGACAAAGGAAAAGAGAAAAGATGGTTGCAAAGTTTGCTGAAAAACGTGCTGCACTAAAATCAGCTGGTGATTGGCAAGCATTGGATCAACTTCCTAAAAACTCTTCGAAAGTTCGTCTGAAAAACAGGTGTCAACTCACAGGTCGTCCAAAAGGATACATGCGTTTCTTTGGATTATCTAGGGTAATGTTTAGAGACATGGCACTTGCCGGTAAGATTCCAGGAGTAACAAAAGCAAGCTGGTAAACCAGAAAGAATAAAAATTATTATCAAACAAATTCAACCGAAATACTCCCGAGAGGGACTAAGGAGGGATAACAAATGACAACAGATCCAATCGCAGATTTTCTGACCAGGGTTAGAAATGCCCAAATGGCCGGACACCGTATCGTAGAGATTCCAGCGTCCAACTTGAAAAAGCGCATCACCGAAATCTTATACCATCAGGGGTATATCCTGAAGTATAAGTTTGAGGATGACGACAAACAAGGAGTGATTAAAATTGCTTTAAAGTATGATGCTGAAACGAAAGAGCCAGCTATCAGAACCCTTGAGCGTGTTAGTCGCCCAGGTTTAAGGCAATATGCAAAACCCGTTGAATTTAAGCGTGTTAAAAATGGTCTAGGAATAGCTATTCTTTCTACTTCGAAAGGTGTTATGACAGACAAGGACGCTAAAGTTCAGAAAGTGGGTGGAGAGGTACTTTGTTACATTTATTAATATTTAAAAGCGATCCTGATCGGAAAGCCTTGAGTGTGCGTACTAAGTTTTCTATACGGAACTGAAACCACTGAAGGACAAGCGAACAGGAGATTAAATCAAATACTATGTCTCGTATAGGTAAGAAAATCATTGAACTTCCACAAGGTGTAACCATTGCAGTAGGTGCAGATAATGTAGTTACTGTAAAAGGTCCAAAAGGAGAATTAAAGCAATCGGTTGATCGTGATATCACAATTGTGGTAACCGACAACATCGTTGAAGTAAAGCGCCCTACTGATCAAATCAGACATCGTGCAATGCATGGCCTTTACAGAGCACTTATCAATAACCTTGTTTCTGGTGTAACCGTTGGATATAAGAAGGAATTGGAATTAGTTGGTGTGGGCTATAAGGCAGCAAACCAAGGAAATATCCTTGACCTTGCTCTAGGGTATTCACATAATATTATTTTTGAAATCCCTAAAGAGTTGAAAGTAGTTACTTCACAAGAGAAGGGAGATAATCCTCGTATCGTACTTGAAGGCATTGACAAGCAGTTGCTTGGTCAGGTTGCAGCAAAAATCAGAGGACTGAGGAAGCCAGAGCCGTACAAAGGAAAAGGTGTGAAGTACAAAGGTGAGTACATCCGTCGTAAAGCAGGTAAAGCAGCAGGAAAATAATCGTTAACTCTCCTGGCAGCATCAGGATAAAATATAACAAGATGAACGTAAAAACATTAAGAAGACAAAGAATCAAGTACACGATACGTAAAAAGATATCGGGTACATCAGAAAAGCCAAGGCTTAGTGTATTCAGGAGTAATACTGAAATATATGTACAGCTTATTGATGATGTAAATGCTAAAACTATTGCGGCAGCTTCTTCTAAGGAAAAAGATATTGTTGCTCAAAAAGTAAACAAGACCGGCAAAAGCAAATTAGTAGGTGATTCTATCGCCAAAAAGGCTATTGCTCTTGGTTTATCTACCTGTGTTTTTGATCGTGGTGGGTACCTTTATCATGGTAGAGTGAAAGCCGTAGCAGATGCTGCGAGAGAGGGTGGACTGAAGTTCTAATTGTATAAATTATTCAATTTAATATTACGTAAATGTCAAAAGCAAAATTTAGCAAGATCAAGGCCAGCGATCTTGAATTGAAAGAAAAAGTGGTTACCATCAATCGTGTTGTGAAAACAACCAAAGGCGGACGTGCTTTTAGCTTCTCTGCTCTTGTTGTAGTGGGTAATGAACAGGGAATTGTTGGTCATGGACTTGGTAAAGCAAAAGAAGTACAAGAAGCTATTACAAAGGGTATCGAAGATGCTAAGAAAAATCTGATCAAGGTGCCTGTAATGAAAGGCACTATTCCTCATGATCAATGGGCTAAAGAAGGTGCTGCTAAAGTACTTATAAAGCCAGCAGCTCATGGTACTGGTGTAATTGCCGGAGGTAGTATGCGTGCTGTGTTGGAAAGCGTTGGCATTACAGACGTTCTTGCAAAATCACTTGGTTCAGCTAATCCTCATAATGTGGTAAAAGCTACTTTTAAAGCACTTGCTTTATTACGTGAACCAATTCATGTTGCAAAAACAAGGACAGTAGGACTTAAGAAAGTATTTAACGGCTAAGAAAATTTAGTCGGCTTCAAAAATAATCACCTTAAAAATCCCTCCGGGGTTTAAGTATGAAAAAGCTAAAAATTACAAAAGTGAAAAGTGTTATTGATCGTCCTGAACGTCAAAAGCGTACGATGCAAGCACTTGGATTAGGCAAACTTCACGCTACCGTAGAAGTTGAGGCTACCCCACAAATTTTGGGTATGGTTAGGAAAGTAAATCATTTAATCAAGGTTGAAGAAATCTAGCAGCAATCCCTGTAAGCTGTTATCTATATTTAATACGAGTGGTCTTAGGGGACTGCGTTGAGTAAAAAGAGAAAACATGAAATTACATACGTTAAGACCTGCAAAAGGCGCAACAAAAAAAGAAAAACGATTAGGTAGAGGTGAAGCATCTGGTAAAGGTGGTACTTCAACAAAAGGTAATAAAGGACATCAAAGTCGTAGCGGTTTCAAAAGCAAGCGTGCAAGCGAAGGCGGACAGATGCCAATTCAGCGTCGTATTCCTAAAGTAGGATTCAAAAACATCAATAGAGTAGAATACAAAGTGTTTAACCTAGGTCAGGTTGAAACATTGGTTGAGAAATATGGCATCTCTGATTTCAATATGGAGAACCTTTATATCAACGGGTTAATTAGTCGTACTGACAAAGTAAAAATTCTTGGAAACGGCGTAATTACTTCAAAAGTTGCTTTTAAGGTAAATGCGATAAGTGAAAAAGCAAAGTCTGTTATTGAAGCAGCAGGTGGAACTGTTGAAATCATCAAATAATTTCCGATATTTAACAACGACTTGTTGTTAAATTAGTTAACGGGCAAAAAAAATTCACGTGAAGAAATTTCTACATACAATCAAAAATATCTGGAGTATAGATGAGCTGAAAAGCAAAATCGTAATTACTCTTCTATTGATACTCGTATACCGTGTTGGTTCCCACGTTCCACTACCAGGTATCGATCCAAATAAATTGGATCTTGAGAGTGCCAAGAAAGGGCTGCTTAGTCTTTTTGATACATTTGCTGGTGGATCATTTTCAAGTGCCTCTATTTTTGCCTTAGGTATTATGCCTTATATCTCTGCATCCATTTTTATGCAATTGATGACCATTTTGGTTCCACAAATGCAGAAAGTGCAGAAGGAAGGGGATAGTGGAAGAAAGAAGATAAATCAATGGACTAGATACCTGACTGCAATCGTTACTGTATTCCAGGCTGCTGCTTATGTCGCTTACCTTAAAAATGTAAGCAGAGATGCGTTGATTGAATCGTATCAGCCATTCTTTTGGATTTCAACTGTGGTTGTATTAACTGCTGGAACATTATTTGTAATGTGGTTAGGAGAAAAAATTCAAGACAAAGGTCTTGGAAATGGAACTTCAATCATTATCATGGTAGGTATCTTGGCGAGGCTTCCACAGTCATTCATCGGTGAGTTGGCTGCAAAGCAGACTAGAGGTGGTGGTGGTTTGCTTTTATTCTTAATTGAAATTGCATTTCTTATCACGATAATACTTGGTTTAATATTACTTGTACAGGGTGTAAGAAGAGTCCCTATCAGCTATGCAAAACAATTGGTAGGAAGTAAATCATTGGCTGGCGCTCGTCAGTTCCTCCCTTTAAAAGTGAATGCATCAGGTGTAATGCCAATCATTTTTGCACAGGCAATCATGTTCTTACCTACGTTGTTTTCGTTCACGAATCTTGAGTCAGGAAAAGGGATTGCTCGGATTTTTAATAATCCAAGCAGCTTCTGGTATATGATGATTTACAGTATCATGGTTATTGCTTTTACATTCTTATATACTGCTTTGATTTTTAACCCTAAGCAAATGGCTGATAATTTGAAACAAAATAATGGTTTCATTCCTGGGGTTAAACCGGGTCAAGCTACTGCAGATTATATTGGTCAAGTAATGGATCGCATAACGTTGCCAGGCGCTATATTTTTGGCGTGCATAGGTATCCTTCCTGGTATTGCGCAGCAATTTGGAATCACACAATCATTTGCTTCATTCTTCGGTGGAACATCTTTACTCATTATGGTAGGTGTTATACTTGATACGTTACAGCAAATTGAGACACATTTATTGATGCGTCAATATGATGGCTTAATGTCTGGTGGAAGAATTCAGGGAAGACAAGGCGCAACTACATCCTCTATTTAATATGGTTCAACTTAAGAATGCTGCGGAGATCGAATTAATCCGTGAGAGTGCACTCTTGGTTAGTCAAACACTAGCTGAGCTAGCATCAATTCTTAAACCAGGAGTTACTACGTTAGCTCTAAATCAACGAGCTGATGAATTCATCCTTGATCAAAAAGCAGTCCCTTCTTTTAAAAATTATAAAGGTTATCCTTTCGCAACCTGTATTTCTGTAAACGATGCTGTAGTGCATGGGTTTCCTACAAACAAAGAAATCAGAGAAGGCGACTTGGTATCAATAGACGTAGGTGTTTATAAAAACGGATTTCATGGCGACAGCGCCTATACATTCGGTGTAGCACCTATTGCTGATGAACATAAACTATTGATGCAAGTAACCAGAACCTCATTATTGTTAGGAGTAGATAAGGCGCACGTGGGTAATCGAGTTGGTGATATATCCTTTGCTATTCAAGATTTTGCTGAGGTAAAACATCATCTTGGTGTTGTACGTGAATTGGTTGGGCATGGATTAGGACGTCATTTGCATGAAGACCCTCAAGTGCCAAATTTCGGCAAGAAAGGCACAGGCCCAAAATTGAAAGAAGGCATGGTAATTGCCATTGAACCCATGATTAACCTTGGTACAAAAGATGTGTTTTATGATGAGGATGGTTGGACAGTAAGAACTAAAGACGGTAAGTTTTCTGCTCACTACGAGCACACTATATGCATCAAGAAGGGGAAAGCTGATGTGCTATCAAATTTCGATCAGATAATCTTGAATGAGAAGTCCAATAGTAATTTAGTTGGCGATTATTAATCGAAGTTGAATTTTTTCCTCCTGCCTTCAATATCATAACTTTAAGGGTAACATATTAATTTTATTTGCATCTTTTTAAATTGCATTTGATTTTTTTATATTTTTTAATGACACTATCAATTATTTTAGATTGATATATTGATCTTGCGACTATCATGAGTACCAGAAAAAAATTAATTGTAGTTGGTGGGGGAGCGTCAGGTTTTTTCTGTGCAGTAAATGCTGCACAAATGAATCCAACACTTGATGTAGTGATATTGGAGAAAACAAATAAGTTGCTTTCTAAAGTTAAAGTTAGTGGTGGTGGCCGTTGTAATGTGACGCATTATTCTGAAGCCGTGAGTGATATGATTGAGGCTTATCCACGCGGTAAAAATTTTATGAAAAAATCATTGTATCGGTTTTCTAGTCAGGATACTCAAAATTGGTTTTTACTCAGAGGCGTGCAATTGAAGGTAGAGTCTGATGGTAGAATGTTTCCTGAATCTGACAAATCTCAGTCAGTCATAGATTGCTTGATGCATGAAGCAGAAAAGTACAAGGTGGAAATAAAATTACAAACTGACGTTCTTCAGATAAGAAAAATGGCTGATGGGTTTGATTTAGAGGTGAAATATGGCCTTAATGAAGTAGAAAATATTCATGCAGATTTTGTTTGTATTGCTACGGGAGGTCATTCAAAGGAGTCTGGATTCGAATGGTTGAAGCAAATAGGCATAGATATTGAGCCTCCGGTCCCTTCACTTTTTACATTTAATATTCTCGATAGCAAGCTTCACCAACTCATGGGGGTCGCTAGCCCAGATGCGATGTTGAAAATCTCAAAACTAAAGCTTCAAGAAAGAGGGCCTGTCTTGATTACCCATTGGGGATTGAGTGGGCCAGCAATTTTAAAAATGTCGTCTCGAGCGGCAAAGGAATTGAATGAACTTGATTATGCATTTGATGTAAGCCTAAATTGGGCTCCAGAATTTCATGAGAGCGCTATGTTGGAATTAATTAAAACAAAGCGTATTGAAATTGCACGGCAACTAGTTGGAAATAAAAATCCATTTGACATTCCGGGACGCTTATGGAATTATTTACTTGAGAAGTCTACCATAAAACCAGATATTAGTTGGGCTAATATCCCATCTGCAGCAAGCAATTTGTTAGCAAAAAATATTTGCAATGATGTATATAGTGTAAAAGGGAAAACTACATTTAAAGAAGAGTTTGTGACTGCTGGCGGCATAAAGATTGAAGCAATTCATCAGGCTACCTTAGAAAGTAAATTATATCCAGGTTTGTATTTTTCAGGAGAAGTACTGAATGTTGATGGTATAACCGGGGGATATAATTTTCAGCATGCGTGGTCTAGTGGTTGGATTGTTGCAGAAGACATCACAGCTAAAGTATCCTCTGTCAAAAGTTAGTACAGCACAACCTGAATTTATTTCATAACTTGATGTGGTGAAGGATGATCCTGCATCAAACTAAATTGAATGACACATAAATCACGTCGTAATTTCATTCGTCTTTTTTCTGGGGCAATGACTGGTTTGCCTTTCCTTCATGCTGCCAATCCTTCTTTTGCTGCTGAAGCGATTCAACGTTCATCAGTTGGTATTCAAGACAGTTCATCTTTTGCTACTGATGAAGATTTTTGGGGATGGGTTCGAGAAGCCTATACGGTAAGTCCAACGATAATAAATTTAAATAATGGGGGTGTTTCTCCACAGCCAAAGGTTGTTCAAGATGCGCACATACGTAATTATCAGTATTGCAATGAAGCACCATCTTATTTCATGTGGCAAATTCTTGACCAAGGACGTGAGCCTTTAAGGGAGAAACTTGCAGCTGTTTGTGGTTGCGATAAAGAAGAAATTGCCATAAATCGAAATGCAACAGAAGGATTAAATACAATCATTTTTGGATTGAATCTTAAATCAGGAGATGAAGTCGTCTTAACTCGTCAAGATTATCCAAACATGATTAATGCATGGAAGCAACGAGAGAAGCGGGACGGTATTAAATTAATATGGGTAGACTTACCCTTACCTATTGAACATGAGCATGATATTGTAGATTTTTATACTCAGGCATTTACAGCCCGCACTAAAATTGTGATGATTACTCATCTTATCAATTGGACTGGTCAAATTTTACCGGTTCGTAAAATCGCCGATATTGCTCATAGTCGAGGTATTGAAGTGATATGCGATGGTGCGCACACCTTAGCTCATTTTGATTTTTCTATTCCTGAGTTGGGTTGCGACTATTTTGCATCTTCATTACATAAATGGATGGGCGCGCCTTTTGGAAGTGGTTTAATGTATGTGAAAAAAGATAAAATCAATAAAGTATGGGCGCTCTTATCAAATAATGAGCCAGATGGTACGGATATCAGAAAGTTTGAATCCTTGGGAACACGTTCTTTTGCTTCTGAGATGGCTATAGGTGCTGCTGTAGATTTTCATGACATGATTGGTGCAAAAAGGAAAGAAGCGCGGCTTCGATTTTTAAAAAACTACTGGGTAGATCAACTAAAAGGGCTGCCTCGTGTATCATTTCTTCAGTCTAATGCACCTAGCATGTCTTGTGCTATTGCCAATATTTCAATAGATGGAATAAAACCCGAAGAGGTTTCAGGCGAACTATTTACTAAGTATAAAATACATACTGTTGGTATAAATTGGCAAAACATTCATGGTGTACGGATAACCCCGAATGTATATACTTCTCTGAAGGAGTTAGATAAATTAAGTTTGGCGCTAAGGAATATCGCCCAATAAGCATTTTGGCCTGTATTTGGCCTAATTTTCGTCCAAAAAAGAACTAATTTTTCGAAAGAATTGCATAATTCCATTACCTTTGCCATCCCCAAATCAGCCTGATAAAACAGTGCTGAAATTTAAACAAAAGGAGGAATTTAATAGTGGAAGAAAACAACACACTAGTTAACCCGTCAACTGTTTCCGCACACGATGATTTCGATTGGAGCATTGACAAGAGAAATGTTGCCCGTTACAACAACGAAGAGCAACAAAAGTACGATGCGGTTTATGAAGGTACCTTCAAACAAATCACCGATGGTGAGATGGTTCAAGGTATTGTAGTAGGCCTAACTAAGACAGATGTTGTTATCAACATCGGGTTTAAAAGCGATGGACTTATTTCATTAAATGAGTTCAGGGATTTGCATGGTCTTAAGACAGGAGATGTCGTAGAGGTAATGGTCGTAGAAAAAGAGGACAGAGAAGGACATCTACATCTTAGTCGTAAGCAAGCCCGTATCTCTCGTGCATGGGAGCGTATTGTGGAAATGCACAAATCTGGTGAAGTGGTTACTGGTTTTGTTACAAGCAAAACTAAGGGTGGACTTATCGTTGATATCATGGGTATGGAAACATTCTTACCTGGATCTCAAATTGATGTTAAGCCTGTTACTGACTACGACCAATTTGTTGGAAAGACAATGGAGTTTAAAGTGGTTAAGGTTAACGAGACCATTAAGAATGCAGTTGTTTCACACAAAGCGCTTATTGAAAGTGATATCGAAGCACAACGTGCTGAGATCATGGGTAAACTTGAGAAAGGACAAGTACTTGAGGGTACTATCAAAAACATCACAGACTTTGGAGCATTCCTTGATCTTGGCGGTGTTGATGGTCTACTCTATATTACAGACATCAGTTGGGGTCGTATTAACCATCCTACTGAAGTGCTTAAGCTTGATCAAAAACTTAATGTGGTGGTTCTCGACTTTGATGACGAGAAACGCAGAATCAGCCTTGGTCTTAAGCAGTTGACTCCTCATCCTTGGGATACACTTTCTGAAGACATTCAAGAAAGTGCAACCGTAAAAGGCAAAGTGGTTAATATTGAAGATTATGGTGCATTCTTAGAAATCACACCTGGAGTTGAAGGACTTGTTCACGTAAGTGAAATAACATGGGCAAACACACCTGTGAATGCTAAGGAGTTCTTCAAGTTGGGCGATGAGTATGAAGCAAAAGTAGTTACACTTGATAAGGATAGCAGAAAAATGAGTTTGTCTATTAAGCAACTCACTTCTGATCCTTGGAGCATCATTGAAGATAAATTCCCTGTAGGCAGTCGTCATGCAGGTCTAGTGAAAAATATCACTCCGTATGGCGTGTTTGTTGAACTAGAATCAGGTATTGGTGGAATGATACACATCAGTGATCTAAGTTGGTTAAAGCGATTTAACCACCCAACTGAATTTGTGAAATCAGGTAGCCAAATCGATGTGATGATTTTGAATATCGATAAGGAAAACCGTAAGCTTCAGCTTGGACACAAGCAGCTTGAGGAAGATCCTTGGAATTCACTTCAAGAAACATTTGCAATTGGTTCAATTCACGAAGGAACAGTTGTGAAAAAAGATGATAAAGGTGCTGTAGTTCAGCTTCCTTATGGTCTTGAGGGCTTTGCACCTGCTCGTCATCTTGCAAAAGAAGATGGTAAAACAGTAGGCGCAGATGAGACAATTCAATTCGTGGTAATCGAATTTGATCGCAATGAAAAGCGAATTGTTTTAAGCCACGCACGCATTTGGGAACAAGTGATTGCGGAAGAGAAAGAAGCAGTAGTAAAAGAGAAAAAAGCCGATGCAGCTAAAACTAAAAAAGCTGTTAAGGACATTCAAGGTAAAGTTGAAAAAACAACTCTTGGAGATCTTGGAGTACTTGCTGAACTCAAGAAAAAAATGGAAGACGGAGAAGAATCTAAATAATTCTTTTTCTAAAACATATCAAGGTCCTGCAGTGATTGCAGGACCTTTTTTATTTATTTAAATCTGCTAAGTTCTTACTCGTTAGCATTGTTAATGAATTTAAGCTAAGGTCAGCAGCTTGCCACCTGCCTTCATTAAACTGTGCAGGGTGAGGTACGACAATGCATTTCATTCTGGCTGATTTTGCAGCCAGCATCCCATTAAATGAGTCTTCCAAGCAGAAGCATGATGTTGCCTCGCTGCCTAGCGATTGAGCACAATCTAAATATACTTGTGGGTGAGGCTTGCCGTAAGGTAGATGTTCTGCCGACGTGGTTATGGTGAAGACATTCCTTAAACCTGTTTTTGAAAGAACTGTTTCAATTAATGCCATTGGGGAAGAGCTAGCAAGGCCAATTTTGATACCATGGTCTTTTATCAATTGCAATGCATGGTGAACCCCATCCATAGTTGTACCACCTTCATTTACTTTTGAAATGACGATGTCTGTAATTTTTTTCTCATAATAATCAATTTCGCCGAGGTTTATATTGTGCATACTAAACCAGTAATGCAAGAATTCTTTAGTTCGAAGACCGGTTGTAGTATTGTATGCTTCTTGGTCAATGGATACATTGAATTCATTCATTACCTCAACCGCAGCTTCGTACCATAATGGTTCGGAGTCTATAATCAATCCATCCATATCAAATATTGCAGTAGTAAGTGCCATAATTTTTTTATTCTTGCAAATATCGAGCATTCATTTGAAAGAATGAGGGGTGTATTTTTGATCAGGATCTCTGATGAGCAGGGCTCTTTATTCTATTAATGACTATCTTAACACTATGTTTTATAATTCCTTAAAGCACTCTACACTGATTAGAAAAGCGCTATATGCTCTTGTTGGTTTATTTACATATCCAGGTTTAATGATCGTTAATCGACTGAAAGTAAGCGGAACTGAGCATCTTAAGAATCTACCAGACCGAAATGTATTGTTTGTAAGTAATCATCAAACTTACTTTGCTGATGTCATTGCATTCATACATATATTTTGCGCTGTGAAATGGAAGAAGATGAATAAATTGGGATTGCCATATTATTTGCTTAATCCATTCAGTAGCGTCAATTTTGTTGCGGCAGAAGAGACCATGAAAGAGAGCTTGGTGAGTCGACTATTGGGCCTAGGAGGTGCTATTTCAATAAAGCGGACATGGAGGTCTGGCGGAAAAGATGTTAAGCGGGAGGTTGATTCAAATGATTATAGTAAAATTTATGAGGCATTAAAAAAGAGCTGGGTCATAACCTTCCCCCAAGGCACAACTCGTCCATTTGCGCCAGGAAGAAAAGGTACCGCGCATATTATTAAAGAAACAAAGCCGGTAGTTATTCCTGTTGTGATTAATGGCTTTTGGAGGGCATTCGATCGAAAAGGATTACGCTTTAAGAAAAAAGGAACTTTATTAACTGTACAATTTAAGGCGCCGTTACATATTAATTATACTGAAGGAGTAGAGGAAATAATGGATAAAGTGATGGACGCTATTGAACAGAGCAAACAATATATGCTTATGGGCAAGCATCATCGGGTAGCAGCAGCAATTAACAGCCACTAAATTTTAATCGCTAGTCTTTTATAAAAAGGGCTTTTAATTCTGTAGCTTCTTCAGGCTTCATTTTTTTGGCTAAGACAAGCCTAAGCTGTCTTCTTCTTAACGCCCCGTCGAAATTTTTTATTTCTTCAGCTGTTTCTGGCTCACAATGTGGAGCTGGGCGTGGATTTCCGTTCGGGTCTAAGGCTACAAAAGTGAAGTATGCTTCATTGCTTTTGTATTTATATTGTTGTGTGAGATCCTCTCCCCATACCATAATATGAATTTCCATCGATGTATTGAACACTCTGCTTACTTGTGCTTCAATGTGCACTACATTCCCCAATTTTATTGAAGCTTCAAAAGAGATATTATCTACAGATACAGTAACCGCTGGAGTATTGCAATGCTTCCCTGCAGACATGGCTGCGGCCGTATCCATCCAATACATGAGCCTTCCTCCCATTAAATTGCCGTAAAAATTTGTATCATTTGGAAATACTAATTCTGTCATGATGACCTTTGAGTCGGCAGATTTTTTTGTACTCATAACAAACTTTTTTGTGTTTTAAGATTGAATGTTAGAACAACACTTAAAAATAGAGTTGTTCTAATTTCAACCTCTTATTAATTTCTTTTTTCTCAGTAAGTCCAAAGTTAAAGGTTCCCCCGGTAGGTTATTGCAAAAACTTAGTACATCACAAATATGGAGGATGTGGTCGCCTGCGTCTATTCGATCAATTGTGTTTAATTCTAAATATGACAAGGCATCTTTAAGGACTGAGAAATTTTTCCATGATTTAATGAGGTTGCGTTTTTTTAATCTTTCTACTTTATTAGTAGTGAAGCCTGAATGTTGTCCTAGTAAGTTAATCAGATTGTATTGTTTCTCACTAAGGAGCTGCAAAATCATGGTAGAATTCTTTGACGTTATCTCGAGTGTTTTGGTTCCTTTGTAGATGGCAACCATCATTCTTTTAGGTGTCATACTGACTGCAGACACATAAGTGCAAATGTGCATATTTTCTTCAGTTTGGAAAGTTGAACTAATGCTATACACGGGAAGATCAACCCTGTTCCATGGTCTTTTCATGATTTTATTTGATTTCTTAGGTTGAATTGAAAACAAAAATCCTGATTAAATGTTTTATAAAAAACGTGCTATGGAAAAATTAAACGGAAAGAAAATTTTAGTGGTAGGGGCAACTGGAGGCATAGGCTCTAGCCTTGTTAAATTATTACATCAGAGTGGTGCTTCGCTTTTTATAAGTGGCCGTAATAATGAAAAACTTCTAGCATTATCCCAGCAAATCGGATTGAGTAGTTCTTGTATGGCTGCAGTTGATATAACTAGTTCAACAGAGGTTGAGCAACTAGCTGTGCAGGTCAATGCAGAGATGGGTACGCTTGATATATTAATCAATGCTTCAGGTATAGGGATCATTAAGCCACTTGAGCAACTTTCTTTAGAAGACTTCATGCAGTCTCTACAGACAAATTTAGTCGGCTCTTTTTTACTTGTTAAAGCATTTCTTCCCGCTATGAAGGAGGTTAAGAAGGGGTTGATTATAAATATTCCAGGCGTGTTAGGAAAAGTTCCAATGGCTGGAGCTGCTGCCTATTCAGCGAGTAAGTATGGTATTGTTGGCATGATGCAAAGCATTCGAGAAGAATTGAAACGGACGGAGATTCGCATTACCAATATTTTTCTTGGAGGGGTTGATTCTCCTTTCTGGGAAACAATAGATCTGAAAGTGCAAAAGGAAAAAATGATTCGTGAGGAAGAAGCTGCTAGAGCAATTTGGTTTTTGTGTCAACAACCAGCTAGTGGCGTTGTGAGTGAGATGGTTTTACAGCCGTTTAACCATCAAGCAATTTGATGCTATAGTAGGGTTCCTTTTAAAAAGAAATACGCACAATTGAAGTAGATAATTACTCCTGTTACATCCACTAAGGTTGCTACGAAAGGGGCAGATGAAACTGCAGGGTCAGCTCCGAGTTTTTTTAAAACAATTGGTAACATAGATCCAGTTATAGTCCCAAACAGAACTACTCCAATTAATGAAATTCCAACAGTGAGGGCAATAAGTATAAAATGGGGGCCATACACTGCCGGAAATATTTGTGACCAAAGTACTACTCTACAAAATCCGATGAGTCCTAATATAGTACCTAATAGTAATCCTGAAATAATTTCTCGTCTCATCACATTCCACCAATCAGCTAGCGTTACCTCACCAACTGTAAGCGCTTGAATGATTAGAGAGGAAGCTTGAGATCCGGTATTGCCTCCACTAGAAATGATAAGTGGAATAAACAAAGAGAGAACAAGTGCTTTGTCTAATGCGATTTCATACGAAGCCATGGCCGTAGCGGTTAACATTTCCCCGAGAAACAATACGATAAGCCAGCCTACTCTTTTTTTGAAAAGTTTGAAAATGGATATTTCAAGGTATGGTTCTTGTAGCGCTTCAGTACCTCCCATTTTTTGCATATCCTCACTGAACTCTTCATTTGCCACCCAGAGCACGTCATCGATGGTGATGATGCCCAATAAAATGTTATTGTTATCAACTACAGGCAAGGCAACGCGGTTATTCATTTTGAAAACCTGGTTTGCCATCTCCTGATCGTCATTTACATTTAGTGCGATATATCTTCCGTCGGTAAGTTCCCGAACAATTTTATCTGGGGAGGCTAAAAGGAATTCACGTATCCTGACGTCATCAACTAGTTGTCCTTGTTTATTGACCACATAGATTACATCAATGGTTTCACTGTCTTTACCATATTGACGGATGTATTCTAGCACTTCTGCTGTTGTCCATTCTGGCTGTACTGCGATATAGTCTGGGGTCATGAGTCGCCCCACACTGCTTTCTGGATAACCAAGTAGAGAGAGTGTGATTTTTCTTTCTTCAGGATTCAGAAGCTTAATTAGTTCCCTAACTGCTTCAGTGGGTAGCTCCTCCAAAAAAGAGGTACGGTCATCCGCTGGTAGTTCGTTTAAAAGCGCTGCTGTTTTTAGGGGCTGAAGCTCGTGAATAATTGTTTTCTGAATGCCGAGCTCAAGTATCTTAAAGGTGCTTGCAGCACGGTGAACAGATAGTGATGCTATTATATCAGTGGCATGGTCTTCGTTTTCCTCAATGAGAACTGCCACATCGCTGATATTCAGGTTGTTAAGGAATTCATGGATGCGCATCTTGTTCTCCTCGCTGAGGATGCGCTCAAATTCTTCCTGTATATTAAGGTTGTTGACAACCTGGCTCATACCCTGATATTTTTGCTAAATTAATCATAGTTTTCCACCCTACAAGATTAACTTATGATTCAATTATACTTGCATATTTTGCCTTCAAAAAATAGGGGTAAGGGAGTATTCACATCAGAAGATATTAAATCCGGAACTGTTCTTGAAATCTCTCCTGTACTCATCATGGAAGCAGCAGATCGAATACATTTAGATAAAACACGGCTGCATGATTATATTTTTGAGTGGGGCGAGACAGGGAAACAGGTATGCATGGCGTTGGGGTATGTTCCAATTTATAATCATGCCTATGTATCGAATTGTACTTATGAAATGGATTATGAAAGCGATTCAATTAAAATAATTGCTGTTCAAGATATTCTAAAAGGAGAAGAGCTTTTTATCAATTATAATGGGGCTTGGAATGATGATACGCCGATTTGGTTTGATGTCTATTGATCTATTAGAATACTCATCAGAGAACAAGCACTCTGTTCAAACTTTCCTAACTTTACAATAATTATATTTAACGATTATGGCTAGACAGGATCTTTTTGAATCGCCTGATTATTATCGTTTAGATGATTTGCTAACCGAAGAACATATTATGATTCGGTCTGCTGTCAGGACTTATGTAAAAAAATCAATCACCCCAATTATTGAGGCTGCTGCTCAAAACAATGAATTCCCAAAGCATATTGTAAAAGAAATGGGAGTGCTAGGTTGTTTTGGCCCAACTATTCCATCGAAATATGGTGGTGGCGGATTAGATAATATTAGTTATGGATTGATGATGCAGGAATTAGAAAGAGGAGACAGCGGGGTTCGTTCTACAGCAAGTGTACAGGGTTCCTTGGTAATGTATCCTATCTATCAATATGGAAGTGAAGAACAAAAAATGAAGTATCTGCCCAAGCTTGCCTCTGGAGAGTGGTTGGGTTGTTTTGGATTAACCGAGGCAGATCATGGGAGTAACCCATCTGGCATGCTCACCAATTTTAAAGAGAGTGGGGATCATGTTGTTTTAAATGGAAGTAAGATGTGGATTAGCAACGCTCCATTTGCTGATATTGCAGTGGTATGGGCAAAGGATGAAGCGGGGGATATTAGAGGAATTATTGTAGAAAGGGGAATGAAAGGATTTACAACGCCTGAGATACATGGCAAATGGAGTTTGCGTGCATCGGCAACTGGTGAACTTGTATTTGAAGATGTGATTGTTCCAAAAGAAAATATACTTCCTGGTGTAAAAGGACTTAAAGGTCCATTGGGGTGTTTGACAAAAGCAAGATATGGAATAGCATGGGGTGCGTTGGGCTTAGCCATGGATTGTTATGATACAGCATTGCGGTATTGTAAGGAAAGGGTTCAATTCGATAAGCCCTTAGGCGCATTTCAATTGCAACAAAAGAAGTTAGCAGAAATGATTACTGAAATCACAAAGGCGCAGTTGTTAAATTGGAGATTGGGTGTACTGATGGATCAAGGTAAAGCCACTGCAGCACAAGTAAGTATGGCAAAAAGAAACTCCTGTGCAATCGCTCAAGATATATGTCGTGATGCAAGGCAGATATTAGGGGGCATGGGTATTACAGATGAGTATCCTGTTATGAGGCACATGATGAATTTAGAAAGCGTAATTACATACGAAGGAACACATGATATTCATTTGCTTATTACAGGAATGGATATTACAGGATTTAATGCATTTAAGTAAGCATAGGCAAATTATACAACTAATGGCAATATGATTATTTACTTGATTGGATTTATGGGCTCAGGGAAATCATATTTAGCAAAAGAATTGGCGGAATTGACTCATTCAAGTTTTGTTGATTTAGATCAAGTAATTATAGCACATGAGGGAGTATCAATCTCATCTATTTTTGAAAATCATGGGGAGCAGTATTTTAGAAACCTTGAATCTGATTTGCTGAGAAGTATTACTCAAGATGTTTATAAACGTGAACTGATTAAAGGTCAAACGGAGCAGTCAATGACAATGTATACCTTTGTGGCATGTGGAGGAGGTACTCCTTGTTTTAATGAAAATATGGATTGGATGAATGAACATGGACTGACCGTTTGGGTTAATCCTTCATCTGAAGTGCTTGTTGAGCGACTCGAAAAGGAAAAAAGTCAACGTCCATTGATTGCAGCACTAGATTTAGAGGGGCTTAAGCAGTTCATTCAAGTGAAATTAAATGAGCGAGAAGCCTATTATTCCAAAGCAAAAGTCACCATTCACAACACGCATATTCCGGTAGAGGAAATATTTAAATCCATTATTCATGCATAGGTTTTTATACAGAACAGCAGCAATTTTTGCAGGGTTGTCAGTTGTCATAGGTGCATTTGGCGCTCACTTTTTAAAGACGATTCTCTCTCCTGAATCACTTAGTAGTATTCAAACTGCAGTGAATTATCAGATGATACATAGTCTTGCGATTATAGTTGTCGGGTTGCTCTACTCTCATTATCGGGTCAACAGAATTATTTTGGTAGGCTATTTTTTAATCGCAGGAATCATATTGTTTTCTGGTTCAATCTATATATTGGCATTATTAAAGTATTTAGGATTCGAGCATAATGTATTAGTTGGATTATTAACCCCGCTTGGGGGCCTTTCTTTTATTATTGGATGGGTTGTATTATTACTTAGTATACCAGTTGAACGTAACAATAGTAAAGGAAGTAAACAGGGTAGTGAATAGTATTGCTCACACAATTACTCTCCAACTTGAATTTACCTACGAAATAAAATGTATTTTTGGTTACAGTGATTCAATTGTTATCAATGCACGCAAATAAATAGATTTATATCCAATGGGTAATAGATTAAAGTCTGCTAAAAATGCCACCGACCCTGACGTTTTTATAGAAGAAAAAGAAGAGGAATTGGAAGTTAAGTCATTGGTTAAAGATGAGCGGACCCATAAAATCATAGGTTCGGTTTTGGTCTTTATTTGTTTGTTTCTATTTGTGGCTTTCACTTCGTATCTATTTACATGGAACGAAGATCAAGATGAAATTCGCAATACGGGTATTAAAATTTTAATGCCAAATGATTTAGAGATAAATAATTTGCTTGGTAGTCTTGGCGCATACGTAGCCTATGTTTTTTTTGAGTTTGGTTTTGGCATTGCTTCTTTTTTATTCTGTTCCTTATTTTTTGTTTTGGGCGTAAATCTTTTATTCGATCGGAAGGTTTTTTCGTTGTGGAGAAATGTTAGGTATTTATTAATTGGACTTATAGTGCTTAGTGTTAGTGCGGCCTATTTCACAAGTGGAGCAACTTTCAATTGGGGTGGAGCATTTGGTCGATTTTCTGCTAATTGGATGAATGCGATTATTGGAAAATTAGGCACATTGGCAGTCATCTTAACATCCCTCTTTTCTTATTTCATTTGGAGGTTTAATCCTGTTTTCAAATGGCCGGTATGGCAACGCAACAACGAATTGCCAATTACAGATGATGCCGCTTTAGTTACTGAAGTATTACCAATAAAGCCTGAAAACATACAGCCTCGATTAGATTTAACTGAAGGCAATTCGCTTAAAGCAAATCAAGATAGCTTAAACGTATTGCAATCTCAAGAAGTCGTAATTGCTCCACTTGAGCTCATCGAAAAAGAAGAAATTACTCCTGTTTTACATCCGCCAGCAAATCCAGTTATAATAACACCATCAACAAACAATTTATCTTCATTGCAGGTTAGTCCATCTGATGAACTTACTCCATTAGAGATAAAGCCTGTTGCGGAAGAGGCTGTTGTTTTGGATCCA
Organism: uncultured bacterium; assembly: GCA_903951405.1. Taxonomy (GTDB): domain Bacteria; phylum Bacteroidota; class Bacteroidia; order Chitinophagales; family Chitinophagaceae; genus Pollutibacter. The sequence goes on along the minus strand of CAJBBV010000142.1, from coordinate 9,742 downwards.
GTTTCTGCGGTATTGGCTTCTCCCAAATACGATCCTATTGCAGATCTAAAAAACTATAAATATCCATCACTTGATTTACTCGCTCAACATTCGGGAGAAAAAATCGTGATGGATCAGCATGAACTGGAAGCAAATAAGAACCAGATCATGAGCACCTTACGAAACTATGATATCGAAATTCAAAAAATATTTGCAACTGTTGGTCCCACCGTTACATTATATGAAATTGTCCCGGCGGCTGGTGTACGAATTTCTAGGATTAAAAATCTAGAAGATGACATCGCACTTAGTCTTTCTGCTTTAGGTATCCGGATTATAGCTCCGATTCCAGGAAAGGGTACAATTGGTATTGAGGTGCCAAATGTAAAGAAGAGTATAGTGGGTATGCGTTCCTTATTGGCTTCTGAAAAATTTCAAAAAAATGATTATGCACTTCCTATAGCGTTAGGTAAAAAAATCGATAATGAAAACTTCATTGTCGATTTAGCTGCGATGCCTCATTTGCTTATGGCGGGTGCTACGGGGCAAGGTAAGTCTGTTGGGTTGAATGCCATATTAGTATCACTTTTATACAAAAAGCATCCTTCGCAGTTAAAATTTGTATTAGTCGATCCTAAGAAAGTAGAATTGAGTTTATACCGAATAATCGAAAAACATTTTTTGGCGAAATTGCCTGGTGAAGAAGATGCCATCATTACAGACACTCGAAAAGTAGTGAATACATTGAATGCATTGTGTATTGAGATGGATGAGCGCTATGATTTGTTAAAAGATGCAGGGTGTAGAAATATCAGGGAGTATAATGAAAAGTTTGTTAGCCGAAAACTACTTCCAACAAAAGGCCATAAATTTTTGCCGTTTATTGTATTGGTTATTGATGAGTTCGCTGATTTAATTATGACTGCGGGCAAGGAAATTGAAACACCAATAGCCAGGTTAGCACAATTGGCAAGAGCAATAGGAATACATTTAATTGTAGCTACACAACGTCCGTCTGTAAATATTATTACTGGAACTATTAAAGCAAATTTCCCAGCGCGTATTGCATTTAAGGTATCGTCAAAGGTTGATAGTCGAACTATCCTCGATGTAGGGGGGGCAGAGCAATTGATCGGACGTGGAGATATGCTTGTCTCTTATATGGGAGAGGTGACAAGGGTTCAGTGTGTTTTTGTGGATACCCCCGAGGTTGAAAAGGTGGTAGATTTTATTGGCAAGCAACAAGGTTACCCTTCTGCTCTTGAGCTTCCAGAAGTAGTTGATGAAAAAGATGTGGATGACCGTGAAATTGATTTGCTAAGTAGGGACCCCCTTTTTAATGATGCGGCTTTGTTGATTGTACAGAGTCAAATGGGCTCAACTTCATTGTTGCAACGCAGAATGAAGCTTGGGTACAATAGGGCTGGTAGGTTAATGGATCAGCTTGAGGCTGCTGGCATTGTTGGGCCAAGCAAAGGAAGTAAAGTGCGTGAGGTGTTGTATAAAACCGAATACGAACTTGATCAGTATCTAAAATCCATAGAATAGTCTTTTCTTTGTTGTAGGAACTTTGATTAAAGTATACTAAAACCAAATAATTGTATGTATCAAAAATCAATATTGCTTTTTTTTATTACGATATTTTCTCTCTCCCTGATACAATCGCAGGTCCCAAAAGGAATAGGGAAAAGTGATCCAGAAGCAAAAAAAGTACTTGATGCAGTAAGTGCAAAGTTCAAAACGTTTAAGACGATGAAGGCTTCATTTACCTTGAAAATTGAAAATGCCTCAGGAAAGACGCAGGGTGCAAAATCCGGAAATATCCTCATGAAAGGGGTCAAGTATCAGGTTTCTATTACAGGGCAAGAAATATTTTGCGATGGCGTAAGTATATGGACCTTGGACAAGGCTGCAAAAGAGGTACAATTGTCGACACTTGATAATGGAAGTGGAACAATAACTCCGCAAAAATTATTTACGAATTTCTATGACAAAGACTTTTTATATATTTTAACTGGCGACGCCAAACATGATGGCAAAACGTATCAAGTGATAGAATTGACACCCGTTGATAAAACCAAGTCATTTTTCAAGGTAGTGCTTGAAGTAGATAAGGTTTCGAAAGTAATTATGTCAACTCGGGTTTTTGAAAAAACAGGCAATCGTTACTTATATGCCATCAATTCGTTTTCAACGAACACTTCAATCCCAGATGAGGCGTTTGTGTATAGTGCAAAGAAGTTCCCTGGTGTTGAGGTGATTGACTTAAGGTGATTAGCTTTTACCCCACCGATAGGTTTTGATGTCTATCCCTGCTAAATCCAATACACGATCAACTACGGTATAGGCCACTTCCTCGATAGTTTTTGGTTGACTGTAGAAAGAGGGTGTAGCTGGACAAATTATTCCACCTGCAAGGGTAATTGTCTCCATATTTTTAATGTGTATTAGGCTATAAGGGGTTTCTCTGGCTACACAGATCAACCTCCTCCTTTCCTTAAGCATTACATCAGCTGCTCGAGTAATCAGGTCGTTAGAAATTCCTCCAGCAATTCTACCAATGGTACCCATAGAGCAAGGGATGATAATCATCGTATCAAATTGACCTGAACCCGAGGCAAAAGGGGCTGAAAAGTCATTTTTTTCAAAGTTTTGTATTCCAATTTCTTCATATAGGGTATTGCCTAACTCTGTTTGCCAAACCATTCGAGCATTGTCTGAGAAAACTACTGCAAGTTCCTGCCATTGGTCATGCATTTGCTTTAATTTTTGTATGAGCAGTTGGGCATATATCGATCCACTGGCACCAGTAACAGCAATAACAATTTTCCTCATTATAGTGGGGTTTGAAAAATAACACTTATCGGAGCTAAAAGTTACTGAAAACGACCGAAATAAATGAAAATCGATTGATTTTCAGGGGGAAATCAAAAAATAAACCTTAACAATACAATAAGAGATACCCTGTCTCGTTATAGCAGTGGTTTTTCATAGGATATTGGATTTAAAACGGGGCTGGATTTTTATCCTGGCCCTTTTTTTTTATAAAAAACCCTGCCGAGGCAGGGTTTAGTTGATTTTGATTATTGTTCAGCCATTTGGGCTATTGCTTCACTCTTATATGCCCCCTCGTCTAGTTTCTTCTTAGTTTCCTCAAAGGCTGTTAGTGTTAGTCTAATATCTTCGTCGGTATGTACTGCAGTTGGAATTAACCTGTAAATGATATGGCCTTTTGGGATAACAGGGTAAACAACGATTGAGCAAAAGATATTATAGTTTTCCCTCAAGTCGGTAACCATATGCGTAGCTTCTTCCACACCACCTTTCATATAAACAGGGGTCACTACTGAATCCGTTTTTCCAATATCAAAGCCTTTTTCTTTTAAACCATGTTGAAGTTTAAGTGCGTTTTCCCAAAGTTTATTTTTGAGTTCTGGTTTAGACCTCAATAGCTCCAATCTTTTTAGATTGCCCATGACAATTGGCATGGGAAGCGATTTTGCAAAAATCTGACTTCTGATATTGTATCTAACGTAGTCTATAATTTGTTTAGGGCCGGCAATAAATGCTCCTATTGATGCCATCGATTTTGCAAATGTAGAAAAATACAGATCGATGTCATCTTGAATACCTTGCTCTTCGCCAGCGCCTGCTCCTGTTTTGCCTAATGTGCCAAATCCATGAGCATCATCAACAAGAAGTCTAAACGAATATTTAGGTTTTAACGCTGCGATTTCTTTTAGTTTTCCTTGGTCACCAGCCATACCAAAAACACCTTCTGTAATGACAAGTATGCCGCCTGACTGTTGCTTTTCAGTCAGTGCAGAAGCCCTTTGGAGTTGTTTTTCGAAATCTGCAATATCATTATGTTTAAATACAAAACGATGCCCTGGATGAAGTCTAAGTCCATCGATTATACAAGCATGACATTCTGCATCGTAAACGATCACGTCATGTCTGCTGCATAATAAATCGATTAGGCTTAATATGCCTTGATAACCAAAATTAAGCAGGATGGCATCTTCTTTCGATTCAAAGGCAGCTAATTCCCTTTCCAATTGTTCATGTTGGTTAGTGTTGCCGCTCATCATCCTCGCTCCCATTGGGGTTGCTAAGCCGTATTGAACTGCAGCGTCTCCATCTGTTTTTCGAACTTCTGGGTGATTCGCCAGACCTAGGTAGTTATTTAAGCTCCATACTATTTTTTCTTTACCGCGGAAATTCATTCTATTTCCAATTTCACCTTCCAGTTTTGGGAATGCGAAATACCCATGAGCGCGCTCACGATGTTGTCCAAGCGGTCCATAATTTTTAATAAGTCTTTCGAAGATGTCAGCCATGTAAGTAGAATTAAGATGTTTAAGCACTGCAAAGATAATTTTTTAATTTTTATCACAATATCACATAATTAGATAATTGAGGTTAGGATATTCAAGATTTGTCATTACCCGTATCTTTGTTTTAATCAGTTAAATGGTAATTATGCTAAAAAAGAGTCTTATTGTATTGATGTTGCTAACACAGGTTTTTGTTGTTTCAGCTCAAAAAAAGAAACTAGCTGGCCCCAAGCCACGCTTAGTAGTTGGGATGGTTGTTGATCAGATGCGCTGGGATTACCTCACTCGATTTCAGGATCGATTTGGCCAGCGAGGCTTTAAAAGGGTATTAAAAGAGGGTTTTTCTTGCGATAATACTATGATTCCCTATGCTGAAACATTAACTGCGGCAGGCCATGCTACTATTTATACTGGGACTGTGCCGTCGATTCATGGAATTGTCGGAAATGAATGGTATGATAAATTGTTACATAAACAGGTTTACTGTGTACAAGATGATTCAGTTCGATTGTTAGGTACTAGCAAAAAGGGAGACTTGATGTCTCCCAAAAACCTGCATACAACCACTATTACTGATGAACTTATGCTAGCCACGAATTTTAGATCTAAGGTGGTTGGAGTAGCTATAAAAGACCGTGGCAGTATTCTGCCGGCGGGACATGCTCCAAATGCGGCCTATTGGTATGATGCCACATCAGGCAACTTCATAACGAGTTCTTGGTATATGAACGAACTGGCTCCTTGGGTAGCAGCATTCAATAATAGAAAAATTGTGGACTCTCTTTATCAGGTCCCTTGGAGCTTGAGTTATCCAATTTCATCATATATACAAAGCGACACTAGTGAACTAGGCTTAAAAAATAATTCATTCCCTCGAAATCTTGAGGGAAATATAGGGAAGAGCTATGGCTCAATTTCATCAACCCCTTCAGGGGTGACCATGACATTGGCCTTTTCGCGATCTGCCATTGAAGCTGAGCACATGGGTGAGGATAGTATTCCTGATTTTTTAGCAATTAGCTTATCAAGTCCAGATTATATCGGGCATGCATATGGGCCAAATGCTGTTGAGGTAGAAGATACCTATATTAAGTTAGACCAAGAGTTAGCTTCTTTTTTCGATTACCTTGACGATAAAGTGGGTAAAGGAAAGTATACTTTCTTTTTAACTGCAGATCATGCTGTAGCACATGTTCCTGCATTTATGGAGCAGCATAAGTTGCCAGGGAAGTCAATGAAAAAAAATGCGCAGGCTGTTGCCTCTACTGAAAAGAAATTTGGGATAACAGGAATTATTTCTGACGCACTTAACGGACAGTACTATTTAAATAGAGGGTTGCTCGATTCTATGAAAATTGATTTGTATAGTCTTAAATCATTTTTTTTACAAGAACTGAATAAATCGCCTGATGTGCTGGTGGCTTTTGACAATGAAAATTTACAGACAGTGAATTTGCCTAGTGAAATAAAAGAGATGTTTGTAAAAGGATATAACTATAAGCTCTCTGGCGATATTCAGGTTGTCTACAAGCCTGGCTATTTTTTTGGAGGAGCTACTGGTTCAACACATGGTTCTATGTATGCTTATGATACACATATTCCATTGCTTTGGATGGGGTGGGGTATTAGGCAAGGAAATTTACATCGAGAAGTTTATATGACCGATATTGCAACGACACTTGCTGCCTTGCTTGGAATACAGATGCCAAGTGGTAGCATAGGGAAAGTGATCAATGAAGTCATCAAATAACATATTTATTAAATCAATATTTTAGTCATGCAGACTTATTTGGATCTTTTGAAACATATCATTGCCCATGGTACGGATAAGAGCGATCGCACAGGAACTGGTACACGTAGTGTATTTGGGTATCAAATGAGATTCAATTTGAAGGATGGGTTTCCAATGGTTACCACAAAAAAACTTCACTTGCGAAGTATTATTATTGAGTTGTTGTGGTTTCTGAAAGGGGAAACAAATATTCGTTACCTCAAAGAAAATGGGGTGAGTATATGGGATGAATGGGCAGATGAACAGGGAGAGTTAGGTCCGGTTTATGGTAAGCAATGGAGGAGTTGGACTAGTGCTGACGGAAAAGTACATGATCAGATTACCGACTTAATTAATCAAATCAAAAAAAATCCTGATAGTAGAAGGTTAATTGTCAGTGCTTGGAATGTTGGGGATCTCCCTTATATGGCATTAATGCCATGTCATACATTATTTCAATTTTATGTAGCAGATGGGAAATTATCTTGTCAGCTCTATCAACGTTCTGCTGATGTGTTTTTAGGCGTGCCTTTTAATATTGCGTCTTATGCCTTATTTACTTTAATGGTTGCGCAAGTGTGTGGTCTTGAGCCTGGCGATTTTGTACATAGTTTTGGAGATGTACATTTGTATAATAATCATATGGTGCAAGCAGAATTACAGCTTTCAAGGGATCCGTTTCCGTTACCCATCATGAAGCTTAATCCTGAAGTGAAGGATATTTTCTCTTTTACATTGGAGGATTTTACATTGGAAGGGTATCAGTCTCATCCTGGTATAAAAGCGCCTGTGGCAGTTTGATATTATTTAAATCTATACATTAACTCGTATCACTATGATCATTTCCTTGGTTGTTGCCCTTGCAAAAGATAATGCCATCGGAGCCAATAATAAACTGCTATGGCATTTGCCCAACGACCTGAAGTTTTTTAAAAACCTCACTTGGGGAATGCCAATAATCATGGGACGCAAAACGTTTGTTTCAATAGCAGGAAAGCCATTGCCGGGAAGGATTAATATTGTTATAACTAGAGATAAGAGTTCATTGCCTGCCCAAGAAAATCTTTGGGTTGTTTCAAGTGTAGAAGAAGCGATTGAAAAGGCAAGTGAAACGGACTGCAACGAAGCATTTATTATTGGGGGTGGGGAAATTTACAATCAATCCATTTCTATTGCTGATAAAATTTACTTAACAAGAGTTGATGCAGGTTTTTCAGAAGCTACTGTGTTCTTCCCTATACTTGATGAGACAGTGTTTCGGCTAATCGATTCAGTACCTATGGAAAAGGATGAAAAGCATTCCTTTCCCTACACATTTGAGACCTGGGAGAAAATCATTCAATCTTAAGAAATCGTTCAATGTATAATCGATTTCAACTAGCGTTCAAATACATTGCATATTACCTAACTGCTTCAAATGCTAAAGGGCATGGCATGCATTCTCCCTTTGTATACGACTTCATTATCAATGTTCTTCAGAATAAGGGGATAAGGGACAAAGGCTTTGATCTATTAAATAGGCAATTAAAGGATTTGAAAAAATCTGATCAATACGTAAACGTTGATGACTTAGGCGCTGGATCCGGCATTGAAAAGAAACCCTTACGAAGTGTTGCACGAATAGCCAAATATGCAGTTAAGCCTATTAAGTATTCAACTTTGCTATTTCGCATAGCGAAGTATTATACGATTGGTTCCATTTTGGAGTTGGGTACTTCATTGGGAGTTACTACTGGTTATTTAGCATTGGCAAAGCCAAAATATGGCGTCATTACCATTGAGGGAGCGCCTGAAATAGCCCAAGTTGCAAAGCGGGTTTTTGAGCAACATGGACTTGACAATATTCGTCAGGTGGTAGGCAATTTTGATCATGAACTTGAGCCTATGGTATTGTCTATGAAAGGATCCAAAATGATATTTTTTGATGGTAATCATCAGTTTAAATCAACCATTGAATATTTCAACACGGCATTAGCTCATTCTGGTGAATATGACATTTTTGTCTTTGATGATATACACTGGAGCTCCGAAATGGAAAATGCATGGGATATTATTCGTGGAAATGACCGAGTAACCCTGGCTATTGACCTATTTTTTATTGGGATTGTTTTTTTTAGAAAAGATTTTAAAGAAAAACTCGATTTTCGAATTCGATTTTAACAATTCAGTACTTCTAGCATAATTAATTTGATTAGATTTGTAGCTTCAAACTATCCCACATGATTGTTGCTGTTTTAAAGGAATTTTCTCCTGAAACAAGGGTCTCCTTGCTTGCAGAAGGAGCGCTGCAATTGATAAAAAAAAATATACAAGTTTGGGTTGAAGCTGGTGCAGGACTAAATGCATTTTGTTCAGACCAAGATTATGTATCAGCTGGAGCAGAAATTAAATCTGCACAAGAAATTGCTGCAGGAGCTGACGTTGTTTTATCTATTCATAATCCAACAATTACATTACGAAAAGGTGTGATTTTGATTGGCATGTTTCAAGCTAGATTTGAGAAAGAGCGTATAAAGACATGGACTGATCAAGGTGTAGTGGTGTACAGCATGGAATTGCTACCTCGTACTACACGTGCTCAGAGTATGGATGTATTGTCAAGTCAAGCTAATATAGCCGGCTATAAAGCGGTACTCACAGCCGCCAACGCTTATGGAAGGTATTTTCCGATGTTTATGACTGCTGCGGGTAGTATTGCTCCCGCAAAGGTCTTGATTTTAGGCGCGGGTGTTGCAGGATTACAAGCCATCGCTACTTCAAAAAGACTTGGAGCCGTTGTAGAGGTGTTTGACACTAGGCCTGCTGTTAAAGAAGAAGTTCAAAGTTTAGGCGCAAAGTTTATTGAAGTTTCTGGTGCTGCAGATCCATCTGCTGCAGGAGGATATGCCGTAGAACAAACAGAGGAAGATAAGCGTAATCAACAACTTAAAATTGAAGAGAGTATTGCAAAGTCAGATATTGTCATTACAACAGCACAGATCCCTGGGAGAAAAGCACCCATACTGGTTTCTGAAGAGATGTTGAAAACGATGAAAAGAGGTAGTGTTGTTATAGATCTTGCAGCCTCAACTGGTGGGAATACGCCTGTGACAAAAGATCGTGAAACGGTTTTGTATCATGGTGTGACCATTATTGGCGATAGTAATTTACCTGCAACAATGCCTTCTGATGCAAGTAAATTGTATGGTAAAAATATTTTGAATTTCATGCAGTTGCTGTTAGATAAAGAAGGGAATGTTATTCAAGAAGTCAAAGACGATTTAGTGATTGGTACTAGAGCACATGCATAGATTTTAAGGGCCGATTTTTTCTTTATAATATAGTTTGGAAAAACAGTAATTATGGATCAACTTTTATCTTGGATCTCCGCACATCAGGAAATGATTTATATAGTAGTGCTGATGATTTTTGTGGGCATTGAAGTTATTGGGCGAGTGCCTAGTGTTTTGCATACACCACTCATGAGTGGAGCAAATGCCATTCATGGTGTAGTTATCATTGGTGCCATAATCGTTATGGGAAAGGCAGAACAAGGAAATACCATTGCACTCATACTTGGATTTTTAGCAGTTGTACTGGGTACGCTGAACGTGGTTGGCGGTTTTGTTGTTACAGACCGAATGTTAGAAATGTTTAAAAAGAAGAAGTAATTTTT
>CAJBBV010000141.1 GCA_903951405.1 uncultured bacterium | reverse complement strand
GATAATGCCTTTCTTTGTATTGCTTAAGGATTCATGGACAAACATATTAACTCCAACATTAGTAGGTCAGTATATTATCAAAAACTTAGCGTTGTTGGCTATAGCCTTTTTTATCCGCGATACCATGGACGAAAAACAGGCGGCTTGTGTGGTTAATTAAATTTTATTACTGCCTACATTGATGTTGTAGGTTTCAGAACCTCCAGCCCAAGTCAATTTTAATTTCAAATTCATATTGGATTGAATAGTTAACTCAGGCTTTTGTTTTTCATTTAATCGTGTTGCGCACTTGAAAGAAAGCATACCATCCTTTCCTAATGGGTAACGATCGATACCATGTTCTTCTAGAAGTCGAACATCCCATTTAATGGTTTGTTCTTGTAAGTTTGCATTGATTCCAAAAATACATTCAAATAAAATCGAAATCGGTACTAATCCTGTCCACCCAATAAAATCAGGTCTTGCAAGGAGTCCGGGGGTACTCGTTTCAGGCGCATAATATTCCCAGAATGTTCCAGTGTCCTTGAACACTTGCATAACTTGTTGATGGTGTTTTATGGCCAATTCAAATCCTTGTTTTTGAAAGTTGTTGTGTTTTAAGCCTGAGATCACCATGTAATTAGTTGGAGCCCATACACCTCCTTGCCAATATCTTCCATCAGCTTGATACTTTTCATGATTCGCCGGTATAGAAGGAATTGGGTGTTTTCTAGCAAATGTTTCTGGGTCGCTTAGGTGGGCGACAAATTTTTTCATTTCATCGGGCTCAAGGATATCTGTCCATAATGCCCAATAGGCTCCAATACTTTTAAGTGTTCCTAAACTTCCATTCGCGTATCGATCGTAAAGGAAATTTGTTTTAGGATCCCAAAGTTTTTCTTTGATGTATTTTTTTAGTGATTTTGTTTCTGCTTCAATGTCTTCAATTTCTTGCCAACGTTCAACATAGAATCCAAAGTCTACTAATATTTTCGCAATCATTAACTGTTGTAAGCATGCATCCAACCAGGTCATGTGCCCATGAGAATAGATTTGGTTGTATTCTTTTGATACCCTAGGCTGATTATCCATGCCTGTTCCCCATCCGCTGGTCCAATAGGAACCATCTTGCCATGTTCTGTTCAACTTCAACCATTGGTAATAACCGCAGAGTACAGGGAATATTTTATGGATTCTAGTTAGGTCTCCGAATTGACGGAAATACTCCAACTCACTCCATGGAATCAAGTTTGGTCCGGTGCTGGTTGGGTCGTAGCGGTGAAAACAATCCCTTCCTGTTTCGCCCCATATTTCCCTTGAGATGAAGCCATCAGGATGTTGTTTGCCGTAGAAGTTGTCAAGTGTTTGTTGAAATGGATATGCACGTGTTCCGTATCGAGCGAACATAGTGATGAAGGTGGAATCCCACATGAAAATATTGCCGTTGTATGCCGTGTCTATATATGATGCAATAAAACCTGACTTTGGTGCTGGGTTTTTGATGTGTTTAAAGGCAATTTCCCAGGCCTTCCAATACATGTCTATCGCTTGCGTATTGCCTTTCCAATATGGAACCGGTAGAATTTCTTTCGCTTGTTCAAAGCTTGGCGCAGCAACTAATGTAGGCTTGGCATTCCTGAACTCATTTTCCGTAACAAAAATATTTTTTACGTAGGTATTCTTGAACTCGAGTTGAATATCGCTGTCTTCTGGAGTTGCTTTAGATGAATTAATTTCTGAGGCAATAGAGGAAACTGGAATAGCAGCAGAGCCAGCAATCATGAAGGAGTTTTGCAAAAACTTACGACGAGAATCCATAACTATTTATTTTAATGAGTGAGTATACTTTTTATAGCTACAAGATTACAATAAAGATGGTAAAATGGGGCATAAAGACCCTGAAATGTTGAGAAATAGGAACAACCAACCATAACGGGATACGTATTTGTTTTGTCATTACATCTGCCAATGAATTTCAAATTGATTTCGTTGTTAATGTATTTTAGGATAATTTACTCTCCTAAAAATGAATTCGATGAAGAAGTTTATGGTTGATATCATCTTAGAAGGATTAGATCATGAAACGCGCATGAAACTGCTTCCTAAAGAACAAGAGCTCGTTAAGGTGTTAGAACAAGACGGAACAATCGTTGATAATTTCATCAAACTTGATATGTCGGGTATATATATGGTCATCATGGCAACAGATGCAGAAGATGTGCATACAAGGCTTTCTGTCCTGCCCTATTATCCATACATGAAAATTACTATTGTGCCAATAAGGGTAGTAAATAATGTAAACCAATAGTTGGCTTCGCTTCATTGAATTTTATTTTCATGTACACAAAGGTTGTAATACTTGGGCATTGTTGACGTGCTTAATTTCTTCCCATGCACAAAGCGCTGAAAATATTCAGTTGACACGTGATGCTGTTTCGCCAGCTCCTGTTTTTCATCAGGGGCACCTGCCATATTGAGTGCCGCTATGTTTCGAAAAGGAAATGTTTTTTTGATCCGGAGTTTAATGTAGGATTGGCTCTTAAGCCATGGACTATTATTTCCTAACTAGTCCAATAACTTTTGTAATTGTTATTTAAATCCGTAATTTAATTCACCAATTCAATCATAAACACTGAACCATGACTAAAAAAATCTTTTTGAATGAAACTGAAATGCCAAGGCATTGGTATAATATTGTTGCAGACATGCCTAATAAGCCCTTGCCTCCATTGCATCCTGGGACAAAGCAGCCTGTTGGCCCTGAGGACTTAGCGCCACTTTTTCCAATGGAATTAATCAAGCAAGAAGTTTCTGCAGAACGGTATATTGAGATACCTGATCAAGTAAGAGATATCTATAAAATCTGGAGGCCATCTCCACTATTCAGGGCTACCGGTTTGGAAAAACTGTTGGATTCTAATTGTAAAATTTATTATAAATACGAAGGGGTGAGTCCGAGTGGTTCACATAAACCCAATACTGCTGTTGCACAAGCATATTACAACAAGCAAGAAGGGGTAAGGAAAATCACCACAGAAACCGGAGCAGGTCAGTGGGGAACTGCCTTGAGTTTTGCATGCCAACAATTTGGAATTGAATGTGATGTGTACATGGTAAAGATCAGTTATGATCAAAAACCATATAGAAAAATTATGATGAATATGTTTGGCGCAAATGTATATGCATCACCTAGTGACAGAACACAGGCTGGTAGAAATATACTTGCTCAAGATCCAAATTCTACGGGTAGTCTTGGAATTGCAATTTCAGAGGCAATTGAAATGGCAGCACAAGATCCAACCATAAAATATTCACTTGGATCTGTATTGAACCATGTGTTATTACACCAGACCATCATTGGGCAGGAAGCGGAAAAGCAATTGGAAATGGCGGGAGATTTTCCAGACATAGTAATTGCCCCTTTGGGTGGTGGATCCAACTTTGCAGGTATTTCATTCCCGTTCTTAAAACATAAAATTACAGAAGGAAAAAAAATCAGGGCGATTGCCGTGGAGCCGGCTTCTTGTCCAAAGCTTACAAAGGGCAAGTTTATGTATGACTTTGGTGATACGGCAGGTTATACACCATTGTTGCCGATGTATACACTCGGACATAATTTCAGACCAGCTGCTATCCATGCAGGAGGGTTACGTTATCATGGTGCTAGTGTATTGTGTAGCCAATTATTGAAGGATAACTTAATTGAAGCGCAAGCATTACAACAACTCGAGTGCTTTGAAGCAGGTGTTGCCTTTGCGAAAACAGAGGGAATCATTCCTGCACCTGAAGCAACCCATGCCATTGCTCAAGTAATTCGCGAAGTGAATAGAGCAAAAGAAGAAGGAACGCCAAAGACTATTCTATTTAATATGTGCGGACATGGTTTTGTTGACATGCAGGCCTATGCTGATTATTTCGAAGGCAAGCTCACCAATCATGAATTCACCGATGAGGAATTATTTGGAAATCTTCCGGAGGTTGATGCATTGCAGCCATAGTTCATTGAACTTTTGTTGCTAAAAGTTTACGTCCCTGCCTGAGAAGGCGGGGATTTTTTTAGGCTATTATTTAGTAGTCTATTTGTTAATAGAATTTTTTTTGAGCATATGACTTGAACTCTAGTGGGTAGAACTTAGACTTGATACTTAGTCGTATTTAAAAGTGAATAAAATAATGTACTTTTCTATAATGGAAGATCGCATTAAACAGCATATTGATTCCCCACATCAATTGGAGTCTTTGTACCAGGAAAATAAACACATATTCAAATTGGCATTTGATAAGGCATATGCCGATATTAAAGAGTTTCCTGCAGCGGCTATCTGGAATGAGCGGTTACATTATAAACAGCCTGGAATTCAATGGGGTAAGAGAGGGGAGTTGATTTTTATTTTCTGTTGCATTTTTTTTGCAGGAGGTATTGCCAAGCTTTCTGCATTTGTCGATATGTCACAAGATCAATACATCGCACGAAATATTGGGTTTATAATCTTTCCCGTTCAAATATTTTATTTCAGTTGGAAGAAAAAGGAAGCTCTTAAACATTTTATTTTACCGGCTTTAATTTTATGTTTAGCAGCGGCATATACAAATACGTTATCGCTGAATCACAGTGAAGATGCCATTGCTCAAGTAAATTTTCATCTTCCACTTTTTCTTTGGACGCTAATGGGTTACTCTTTTATGGGAGGTGATTTTAAGAATAGCGAAAAGAGAATAAAATTTCTTCGATTTAATGGCGATTGGTTAATCATGATGGCGATTATTCAGTTAGCTGGCATTTTATTTATTGGCATTGGTGTAGCGCTCTTCAAATTGCTTGGGTTTGATATGGAGATGATCATGACAAAATATGTTTTGTTTTGGGCGCTGCCTGCTGTACCCATCTTGGCGAGCTATATTGTTTCCAACAATGCTAATGTAGTGAATAAGATTTCACCTTTAATTGCCAAATTATTTACACCACTCGTTTTTTTAATTCTTGTTTTGTTCTTACTTGCCGTGGCAGTTACTGGTAAGTATCCTTATAGCGACAGAGAGTTTCTGTTGGTGTTTAATGGACTTTTAGTTGGGGTAATGGCAATTTTTTTATTTTCTATTTCAGAGGTGGTTAAAAATGATCAACGGTCTATTTTTATAAAAATGTTATTTGGCATGGCGCTTCTGACCATCATTACGAATGGAATCGCACTATCTGCAATCGCTTTTCGTATTAAAGAGTATGGGTTTACACCCAATAGAATTGCCGTTTTAGGAGCTGATGTATTGATTTTAGGAAATTTACTTCTGGTGACACGACAAGTCTTCTTCTATATTCGAAAACAAGCTAGCCTTCCTGATATTGAACGAAGCATTGGATTTCTGCTCCCTATATATTCAGTTTGGGCAGCTATCTTGGTTGTTTTATTCCCTTTGTTCTTTTAGTGATACCCATTAAAACACAACGATATTCATTTTAAAATTTTACTAAAAAAATCTCATGCAACTTTCTTATAATCCTAGGTACCCCGCTATTGATGACCTTATTAAAAAAGCAAAATCAAAAATCCCGAAATTCGCTTTTGAATATATGGATGGAGGTTGTAATGAAGATGTAAACCTTTATAAGAATACAAAAGAGATCAGGGATGTTGAACTGAAGCCTTATTATTTAAGGGCACATACAGATGCAAAATTAAACACTGAATTATTTGGACATGTTTATGATGCACCTTTTGGTATTTCTCCTATTGGCCTTCAGGGATTGGTTTGGCCCAATGCGCCTGAGATTTTAGCAAAAGCGGCCTTTAAACATAATATCCCCTTTATTTTAAGCACGGTGTCAACGAGCAGTATTGAACGAATTGGAGAGTTGACAGAAGGTAGGGCATGGTTTCAATTATATCATCCAGCAGAAAATGACATCCGAGATAAAATTATTGATAGAGTTGAAGAGGCTGGTTATCCGGTGTTGGTTATTTTAAGTGATGTCCCAACTTTTGGCTATAGACCACGTGATATAAGAAACGGATTGGCTATGCCTCCTAGAATGACCTTGAAAAATATCCTTCAAATCATGGGTAGGCCTGAATGGGCGTTGAAAACGTTGTATCATGGACAACCTTCTTTTGCAACCATGAAACCTTATATGCCGGAGAACTTAAACATGAAACAATTGGGTCAGTTTATGAACGCTACTTTTTCGGGTCGTTTGAATGAACAAAAAATTGCGGCAATCAGAGAACGGTGGAAAGGAAAACTAGTGATTAAAGGGATAGCTTCTGAAGAAGATACAGAGATGGCCATCAGACTTGGATTAGATGGCATCATTGTATCGAACCATGGTGGAAGACAATTAGACCCCGGTCAATCTAGTATTAAATCGTTACATCCCATTGTTGAAAAATACAGCACTCAAATTAAAATTATGATGGATAGTGGTTTGCGTTCAGGCCCTGATGTTGCCAGAACCCTTGCTAGTGGCGCTGATTTTGCATTTTTGGGGAGAAGCTTTATGTATGCCGTTGCTGCCTTAGGTCAAGAAGGTGGCGATCATATGATTTCAAGTTTAAAAGTTCAGCTGAAGCAAGTGATGGATCAAATTTGTTCATCTGAAGTAAGTGATCTTAAAAATCATCTCATAAAATAATAGTAGACATACATTTTGCATTATCATCAGAAAGATGATTGTATAAACTAGACTATAG
>CAJBBV010000140.1 GCA_903951405.1 uncultured bacterium | reverse complement strand
ATAGGTGTCTCAGATAGCCAACACACCATCGCATTAATATTTTTTGTAGGCTCTATAGCATCATCTGACTTGATAATCATGTCACCACGTGAAATATCAATTTCATCTTCCAGAAGAATGGTCACAGATTGTTCGGAGATCGCCTTTTTAAGTTCTGTATCACCCAATTGAATTGATTTAATTTTTGATTTGTATTGGGAAGGTAGCACTGTAATTTCGTCCCCAACAGCAATAGATCCAGATTCCACTCGACCCATAAATCCTCTAAAGTCGTGGAGGTCAAGATTATCGGAAGCATGTGGACGGCAAACGAATTGCACGGGGAACCTAAAGCTCTTATCTTTGCCAGCATAATCTGCGGTTGTTTTTTCTAAAACATCAAGAAGTGTAGGGCCTTTGTACCAGTTTATAGATTCGCCGCGATCTACAATCATGTCTCCATTAAGCGCTGACATAGGGACAAATTCAATAGTACGATTTTCTGATAGTTTAATTTCCTTTGCAAAAGCTTTATAACTTTCGCAAATAGCTTTGTACTTGCTTTCATCGTAATCGATTAAGTCCATTTTATTAATTGCGACAACAACATGAGGAATGCCAACTAGTTTTGCTAAAAAGGAATGGCGTCTTGTTTGGGTGAGCACACCTTTTCTTGCATCAATGAGGATAATTGCTAAATGAGCGGTAGAAGCTGCAGTTACCATATTGCGTGTGTATTGTTCATGGCCTGGAGCATCTGCAATAATATATTTACGTGTACCTGTACTAAAGTATCTATACGCAACATCGATCGTGATACCTTGCTCACGTTCTGCTTGAAGTCCATCAGTAATCAAAGATAAATCAACGGCTGTCATACCTCTTTTTTTAGAAGTTTTTTCAATTTGAGTAAGTGTATCTGTAAGAATGGTTTTAGTATCAAAAAGAAGACGACCGATGAGTGTACTCTTGCCATCATCAACACTTCCGCATGTCATAAAACGTAATAAGCTATCTTGAATATTTTCTTGTGTCATTTTAGAAGTAACCTTCTTTTTTACGTTGTTCCATAGACGCGTCTGATGTTTGATCATCTAATCTTGTCGCACCACGTTCTGTGATAGTTGTACTCGCGGTTTCAATAATAATTTTTTCCACACTGTCAGCTACACTTTCAACTGGGGCTGTGCAAGTAATGTCTCCGACTGTCCTATAGCGCACCATAATTTCTTCAACGACTTCATTATCTTTTTTGGGCGTAAGGGGTGTAATGGGAACGATGGCACCGCCGCGTCTCACAATAGGGCGTTTATGTGCGAAGTAGATGCTAGGCAAGCCTAATTTTTCTCGTTCAATATATTGCCAAACATCCATTTCAGTCCAATTGGAAATAGGGAAGGCGCGAATATTTTCACCCTTATGAACTCTTGCGTTATAGAGATTCCATAACTCAGGCCTTTGGTTCTTTGGATCCCACTGACCAAATTCATCCCTAAAGCTCATGATCCTTTCTTTAGCGCGCGCTTTTTCTTCATCACGTCTTGCTCCGCCAATACAACAATCAAATTCAAATTCTGCTATAGCTTCTAAAAGTGTGACTGATTGATGTTTATTGCGTGGCTCATCTGCTGATTTTAAAACCACTGTTCCGCGCTTCATCGAATCTTCGAGAGAACGCACAATTAATCTTTCATTAAGTTCTTTGGCACGAAGATCTCTAAACTGAATCACTT
>CAJBBV010000139.1 GCA_903951405.1 uncultured bacterium | reverse complement strand
TCTCCTAACCCCTGCAGCGATTCCTGATTCAGTGACTATCATAAAATACCCCAATTCCCCGGTGGAAGAAACATGTGTACCCCCACATAATTCAACAGAATAATTCGGATCAATTGTTACTACCCTAACTTTATCGCCATATTTTTCACCAAATAATGCTGTCGCTCCAAGCTTCAATGCTTCTTCTTTATTCATCTCCCGAATAACTACAGGGATATTTTCTCTAATTTTTTGATTAACAATTATGCTTACTTGAGCTAATTCTTCTTCAGTCATTTTTGCAAAATGAGAAAAATCGAAACGCATTCCTTTCTCCTGTACAAGAGATCCCTTTTGTGCAACATGGTTCCCCAGCACTATTCTTAATGCAGCATGTAAAAGATGTGTCACGGTATGATGCAACGTAATTTCTTTCCGCCGAGCTTCATCTACTCTTGCTATAACATCTGTATGAATTGCATCTGGCATAGCTTCAACAGAATGTACAATAAGGTCATTTTCTTTTTTTGTATTCAATACAGCTAAGACCTGACCTTGCATTATAATTGTACCCGTATCTCCAACCTGACCACCACTTTCAGCATAAAAAGGAGTATGCGCTAATACCAATTGAAATGTAGTTTGTCCTTTAGCAATAACTTTTCTATACCGAAGCAGTTTCGTCTCACATTGCAAATTATCGTATCCAATAAATCCATTCGTAAGGCCTGAATTTTGAGCAGAATCAGGTTTACTGACTTCAACCCAATCATCTACATCAGTTGCTGTAGCAGCGCGACTTCTATTCTTCTGAACCTGCATCTCTTTTTCAAATCCCAACTCGTCAACTTGAATACCATGTTCTTGCGAAATCAATCGGGTTAAATCTATAGGGAACCCATATGTATCATATAATTCAAATGCTGCAGTTCCATTTAAAACACCAGATTCCTTTGATACAGAAATAAGGTCATCGATTTTCTTTAATCCTTTACCAAGCGTACGTAAGAACGTATCTTCTTCTTCCTTTACAACTTTGGCGACAAAATTTAGTTGAGCAAACAATTCAGGGAATACATCTTTAAATTGTTCAGCTAAACCTGGCAACAATTTATAAAGCATTGGCTCTTTAACATCTAAGTAAGAATAATAATAACGCACTGCTCTACGCAAAATTCTACGTATAACATAGCCTGCACCTGTATTAGAAGGCAATTGTCCATCTGCAATGGTGAATGCAATAGCTCGAATATGATCTGCTAATACACGAAACGCTACATCTTGTTTCGAATCCCCAAAACTGTATTTTTTACCAGATATTTTTTCTGTCTGTTGAATAGAACCAGAGAAAATATCTGTATCATAATTAGAAGATTTTCCCTGCAACACACGTACCAAACGCTCTAGTCCCATACCTGTATCTACATGCGTAGCAGCTAAAGGCTGTAAACTTCCATCCTTTAGGCGGTTATACTGCATGAATACATTATTCCAGATTTCAATTACTTGAGGATGATCTTTGTTTACTAATAGGTGACCTGGTGTTAGTGCCCTCTCATCATCAGGGCGACAATCAATATGTATTTCACTACATGGTCCGCAAGGCCCCGTATCACCCATTTCCCAAAAATTATCTTTTTTATTGCCATATACAATATGATCATCTGGTAGTAACGATTTCCAAACTTTCAGTGCCACTGTTGATGCAGGAAGATTTTCTGCTTCATCCCCTTCAAATACGGATGCGTATAACCTATCCTTGGGTATGCCATAAACTTCCGTTAATAATTCCCAGCTCCACAACACTGCTTCCTCTTTAAAGTAATCACCAAAACTCCAGTTGCCAAGCATCTCAAACATGGTATGATGATACGTATCAACTCCTACTTCTTCTAGGTCATTATGCTTTCCACTAACGCGTAAACACTTTTGCGTATCCACAATTCTAGTATGAGGAGTTGGCTTATTGCCCAAAAAGTAATCCTTGAATTGATTCATGCCCGCATTAGTGAACAATAATGTTGGATCGTCCTTCAATACTATTGGGGCAGATGGATAAATATGGTGTCCTTTAGACTCAAAAAATTGCAAAAATTTATTTCTAATCTCCGCTGACGTCATTTCTTAATGCTTTATTTGTAAACTATCTAAAATCAATGGATTATATTTGTAATCACCCATTTTGGGCAAAAATACATCTTTTGAAAGATGTTACCTCTGTTCTGAATAACTCGTATCTAGCCAAAGGATGAAGAAAATAAAATATTTTTATAATACAAATACGTTACGCTACGAGAAGCAAGTAGTTCCGTTTAAGGTAACCTTATTAAGAATATTTGCCTTTATTTCAACGGCCATTGTTACAGGGCTCATTATAGTGGCCATAGCATTCCGATTTTTAGATTCCCCTAAGGAGAAGCTATTAAAAATTCAACTAGAAAAAACCGAAGACCAGAATAGACGCTATGCTGAAAAGGTAGTGGAAATAGATGAACGGCTCAAACAACTGGAAAAGCGAGACAACGATGTGTATCGCTCAATATTTGAGGCTAGCCCCATTCCAGATAGTGCAAGAGCCAAACAAATTGAGAATAAAAAAGAGCTTCAGAAGGTAGCCAAAATGGATAACCAAGAACTAACTGATGGACTTTACAAAACGCTAAATATCCTGTATAACAGGGTAATGCACCAAGAAAAATCCTATAAGGAAATTGAGCATATGATCCGAAATAAGGAAAAATTACTCGCCAGCACACCGGCTATTCAACCAGTAAGTAATAAAGATTTAAACAGGCTTTCCTCAGGATTTAGCTACCGTATTGACCCTATTTACAAGACCGTGAAATTTCATGCTGGATTAGATTTTTCAGCTCCTCAAGGAACACCTATATACGCAACAGCCAATGGGGTTGTTCGAGTGGCTGGCAATCAAGGAAATGGCTATGGAAATCACGTCATAATCAACCATGGCTATCAATATTCTACCTTATATGGACATATGTATCGAATAAAAGTGAGGGTTGGCCAATCAATAAAACGAGGAGAGGTTATTGGCTATGTAGGAAATACAGGGAAATCAACCGGTCCACACGTCCATTATGAAGTTATGAAGGGAGGGCGCCATCTTGACCCTATCTACTTTTTCTATAACGACCTCACTCCCGAGCAATACCAGCAGATCTTAAAAATTGCTGCTTCGAGGAATCAGTCGTTCGACTAATCGTTCCAAAACTGTGAATAACTCTATAGCTATTCATCTTGAATAGTCTATAATTTTGTCGTGATGCTTACACAACTCGATCTTTTCGGTGAAGAGCCTAAAAAGCAAGAAAAACATAGCACCCCCCCTAAAGTGGTGAAGTATAATCTTGCGCCTCCCACACAGTTGGTAACAGAACCTACAGCTGCATCAGTTAATCTTGTTACGGCTGAAAAAGCATCCGTCACTATAGAAGTTGAGCAACGAAAATCGTCTGGAAGGCAAGCAATCAGTAGTTTTTCTGCAGAAATAACTACCATCAACATCCCAGATGACGAAATTCTATTTAGCAAATCATATTATCCTATTAGTGAAGTGGCAATAATGTTCAACGTGAATATTTCCTTATTGCGGTTTTGGGAAAAAGAATTCGATGTACTCAAACCAAGAAAAAATAGAAAGGGAGATAGATTGTTTAGGCCAGAGGATGTGAAAATGCTTAAACTTATTTACTTCTTACTTCGCGAAAAAAAATACACTATTGAAGGAGCGAAAGTGTTCATAAAAAAAGGGAAAAAATCGAATCAGAAATTTGAAGCAATCGAAAGTTTAAAACAAATTCGAATGATGTTGCTTGAATTAAAAGCAGGACTATCTGCTTAATCTAAGCGCGAAGCGGTTAAGTTCTTATCCCTACCAGCCATTCCAACACCCATATGCTCTAATAACTCGAGCACTGCAATATTAACGTGTTGTTTAAGCTCATTAAATTCACTAATGGCAATTACTTGCACAAAGTATTCGACTGTAATCAAATAAGCATCTGAGCGAATTTCACTCAAATAAACAGATTGCTCATTTATTTGGAATTCGGACAATTTTCCTTCAATATTCTTGATGAGAATTTTCAAATCCGCGGCTGTAGTCTTCAACTCCAATTGAAGCAGCATTTCAGCTCTTCGATACGTTCTCAATGAAATATTATCTACTATACTATCTACCATTTGCTTATTCGGAATCGTTACATACGTTTTTTCTATAGTTCGAATACGCGTGCTCCTAAGCCCAATTTTTTCTACAGTTCCAGTGACCTGGTTAACCTTGAGGAAATCGCCAACAGTAAATGGCTTGTCAAAAAATATGATAAAGGATGCAATGAGATTTTCGAGACTTTCCTTTGCCGCAAGTGCGATTGCAGCACCCACAAGACTAAGTCCAGCAAGTATTTTTGTAATATCTTGATTAAATACAAATCGGATGATAACCAGAATACACGCTATTATGACTAAAGCCTTAAGAAATTCACGAAAGAAAATAATTAACTGATTGTCTGTATAATCTTTTGTTTGATTGGCCCTCTTTTCTAACACAATGGCCATATAGTCAATTACCTTAAGGATGGTATAAAAGAAAAGATAAATGAGTACTCCTGACGCTAGACCAGAAATCAAATCTTGAGAAGTCGATTTTAACACTTGAAATCTAAATGCTTTGGGGAACACAAGTTCACTAAAAGCAAGATAACCAGTTAGGAAAACAATGAAATTTTCTAATGGGGCTAAGATGAGTTCGAAAAACTCAGTTTCATTTATTTTTCTACCCAACTTTCGGAAAAGAAAAAAAATGAGTCGAGTGATATTCTTACTTGCCCGTTTCTTAAGGATGAAAATGACTAACAAGACTAATGCCACAACCAAATAATCACCAATGGGATTATTAAGTACGATTCTATTAGTGAAATCTTGCATGGTATAAATATAGCAAAATTATTTAGTCCATTTATACGATACAATCCTATCGTCATAAAGTGCTATACAGCCATCCGCCAAAAAAGAGAGTTGCTTTGCCTTTTCCAATCCTATTGGAATTTTCATTTCTTTAATATCAACATCTCCAGGAGTGAAAACAAACACTTTGTCACTAGATATTCCAATGATATTCTTGCCTAAAGGCTGAATGCCTTTCCAGCCTAATAACGAAATTTTCTTCTTATACCCGCCATAATAATCAAAAATATACAGCCCTTTTAAAGGGTCATATAGATAGACAAATCCTTCGTTGTCTATTACAGTAGAGGGTGATATAGCTTCGGAAAATACAATCCTCAGATCTGC
>CAJBBV010000138.1 GCA_903951405.1 uncultured bacterium | reverse complement strand
TTGCTGCAACATCTCCCATTGAAACAACAACTGGCTTGCCTTGATTCTTTATTAATTCAATTTCCCGCCAAATAATTTCACTTGCTAAACTACTTCCACCAGGAGAATTAACTCGTAAAACAATACCCTTTATATTTTTATCATTCCGAAGCTTTCTTAATAATGTAAGATATTCATCAGAAGAAACTTGATCTGAATTTCCTTTACCATACACAATCTCTCCTTCTGCCACAACAACAGCAATTTTGTCTGATGAAAAACTAATTTTTAAATCTGCCACTTTTTTATACTGAGGCAAACTGATAAAATTTATTTTCTTACCGTCGGCAATACCCAACTTCTTTCGAATCTCTGATTTTACTTCATCATCATATTTAAGTCCATCAACTAGATGAACGTCAAGTGCCTTTTCTGTATTTGTAATTTCGTAGTTGTTGGCATATGACTTCAGTGTATCTGCATTAATTCTTCTCGACAAAGAAGTAGTTGAGATTAAGTCGTCGTATAAATCATTCAACCAAACAGTAGTTTGAACTTTATTCGCTTCAGTCATTTGAGACTCCCTGAAAGGTTCTGTCGCACTCTTAAATTTGCCAGCATAAAATATCTGTGGCTTTATTTCAAGCTTATCGATTAAACTTTTGAAGAACATATATTCTACTGACATACCTTGCCACTCAACTAACCCTTTAGGATGGCAATATATTTTATCAGAGACATTAGCAACGTAATAAGCCTTTTGCGTTATATAATCCCCGTAAGCAATAATGAACTTTTTAGACTGCTTGAAGGAGATTAGGGCATTTCGGAGCTCGTTACTGGATGCATATCCATTTACATTGGTTGCTGAACGCAGGTAAATACCATTGATAGAGGAGTCAGACTTGGCAGCATTAATTAACTGAATAGTGGTTGATAAACTTGGCATAACATCATCAGTCTTACCCGTTATTTCTGCGAAAGGATCCTCTTTTTGTTTGTCATCAAATGATTTAGAAAGGTCGATGACTAAAACCGACTTTTTAGCTAATTCAGTTTTCTCCTCTTTCATTATTGCACTCGCAACTGCGAAGAAAAATATAAATAGAAGCAAAAAAAAGGTAAATATGGCAAGAAGCGATGCGAAAAATGATTTGAAAAAACTTTTCAACGTAATTAGTTTTAAAGTGTAAAATTAAAGAACTTTACGGCTATTGATCAATTCGATTTATGAATGATGCATATTTATTGATAGGTGGCAACGTAGGTGATCGAAATTTCTACTTAACCAAGTCAGTTGAGCTTATTGCTGTTCATTGCGGAAAGATTGAACAATTTTCATCTATTTACGAAACAGCTCCCTGGGGGAAACTTGATCAAGGATCATTTCTGAATCAAGTAATAAGAATCTCAACAAGATTAGAACCAATTGAGCTACTTGATGCTATTCTGATGGTAGAAAATATCCTTGGCAGAAAAAGGGAAGAAAAATATGGAGCCCGAACGCTAGATATTGATATCCTCTACTATGATAATCTTACCGTACATGAAACAGCGTTAACAATTCCCCATCCTAGAATTTCAGAAAGAAGGTTTGTTTTAACGCCACTTGCAGAAATTGCAAGCCATTTCATTGATCCCATACATAATAAAACAATTGAAACCCTATTATTAGCCTGCCAAGATAACCTTTCTGTTATTAAATTGCCTGTAATTGTGAATAACGATATATCCTGATCTAAATTCTCTTTAATAAGTTTGGATTCATGAAATACAAGTTCATAAGCATTGAAGGAAATATAGGCGCCGGGAAAACAACACTTGCTCATATTTTATCAAAAGCACTTAACGCGAGGCTTATCCTTGAGGAGTTTGCTGATAATCCATTCCTAGCAAAATTCTATGAAAACCCTGCTCAATATGCGTTTTCAGTAGAATTATTTTTCATGGCAGAGCGGTTTAAACAACTAAAAGATCTTGTTAGCCAACAAGACCTTTTTCAAAATATTACAATTTCTGATTATCTGTTTACAAAATGCCTACTATTCGCAAAAGTGAATTTGTCAGAGGAAGAATTCAGACTTTATCAACGACTTTTCGAGATCATGAATCAGCAAATGATTCAGCCGGACTTGCTCATATACCTGCACTCACCAGTGTCTAAACTCCAAGAAAACATAAAAAAAAGAAACAGGAGTTATGAATTGAATATTCAAAACGATTACCTATTCAATCTACAAGAAACGTTTACTAACTACATTAAGCAACATCATATAAAAACACTAGTTGTTGATGCCAGTAATGCCGACTTCTTAAGCAATGAAAAACACATCGAAGTGCTTCTCAAAGCACTTGAAAATGATTATTCTGAGGGGCAACATTTCATTACACTCCCCTAGTATTCGAATAGCAAAAAACCATGAACTTTACAGGGATAAGTAATTTTATAAAACGACCTACATCCACTGTACTTCGATATACGGAATTCAGACACTACATCATTACCCGATTTTTTTTCATCCTCGTACTTTCGATGCAAGCAACATTGATTGGTTGGAAAGTATTTGAGATAACAAAAGACCCTTTTAGTATAGGACTCATCGGACTATTTGAATTCCTGCCAGCGTTTATAATGGCATTTTATGCAGGGTATATTATTGACAAAACGGACAAAAGGAAATTACTTGTGTTAAGTATTGCAGGCAATCTTTTATTAACCTTATCCTTTGCCTATATAACGAGTAATTGGGCTTCAGGTCAGTTATCCAAAGCCGCGTTACTAATCATTATATATTCAATAGCTTTCTTAACAGGCATTGCTCGATCATTTAGTGGCCCAACTTCCTTTGCCATGCTTGGAAGCCTAGTACCCAAAAAGGAAATATCCAATGCCGTAACATGGCATAGTGGAACTTGGCAAATAGCAAGCGTAGCGGGGCCAGCACTTGCGGGAGTGTTATATGGCATATTAGGCATCACCATCACATTTTCCATCATGCTTGCCATGATGCTTATTGCACTTATCTCTTGCTTTTTAATAAAACCAATACCTCCATTTCTGCAAAAAGAGAATGAAACAATGTCCAACAGCATACGTGAAGGGATTAAGTTTGTTTGGCAATCAAAAGAAATTCTTGGTGTATTAAGTCTTGATCTATTTGCTGTGTTTTTTGGAGGAGCCACTGCAATGCTTCCATATTTCTCTGATGTTGTTTTAAAAAGTGGCCCACTAGGACTTGGAATTTTACGATCTTGTCCTGCGCTGGGTGCATTTGTAACGATGGTGTTTTTAAAGTCACTTCCGATAAACCATAATCAAGGAAAGATAATGCTATGGTGCGTTGCCGGGTTTGGATGTGCAATGATAGTATTTGGCATTTCTACTACGTTTTGGATTTCTGCTTTGGCCTTATTTATTTCTGGCCTACTAGATGGGATAAGCATGATAGTTCGATCAACTGTACTTCACTTAAAGACCCCAGAACATATGAAAGGGAGGGTGTCTTCATTAAATAGCATATTCATCATGTCTTCAAATGAATTAGGCGCTTTTGAAAGTGGATTTATGTCGAAGATACTTGGCGTAATTCCCTCTGTGATTTTTGGAGGGTCTATGACGATAGGAATTGTAGTATTGACGTGGATTAAGAATCCATCAATCAAAAAAATACAATACTAAGATTACCCATTGACCTCAAGGATAAGTTTTTCAATTACATGATACACAATTGGGCAAAAAGTTGAATTTTTTTGGGTTAAGGCTGGACGCTTAACAAAAACATCTTCATCTGTATAAGGGAATCGCTTACAATCAGATGGCCTGTTTTCATAGATTGAACAAAAATTATCTTCTCCTAAAAAAGGACAAGGTTTAGTGATCAATACATAATCACCTTCTTCATCCATCCTAAGATACGTGGCAATAAACTCGCTCTCCTTCATCCCCACTACTTTACTAATTCGCCTAAGGTCTGGGGGTTTGAATCGCGGAGAAAAATTCTTGCAACAATTTGCACAGGTAAGGCAGTCTACTTTTTCAAAAGCTTCTTCATGTAAATCGGGTAAGCTATAAATGATATCATTTTTATGGGTTCGTGCAAGGAATGTTTTATACAATTTTTGTCTTTCCTTAGACTTTTGTTCCCAATTTTCCAATAATTCATCCGACATAGTTCAAAGTTACGCCAATTCATTCTTCATAAAATAGTAGAGAGCCCGACTGTTTCACCAATTAATCCACATTTAGCCTATATAATACACAAATGAGGGTTAAACTCAATCCTTATAATTAAATTTGCACCCTGATAATTACCTATTTTATCTCTGATTTGTAACATACTAATTTTAACCAATGAATTTAATTGAACAACAGGAAAAGGAATTTAGTAGTCGCCACATAGGCCCTACTGCTGCTGAGGAAGAAATGATGTTAAAACTGATTGGTGTTAAAAGCTTAAGTGAGTTAATTGACAAAACTGTTCCAGCAAATATTAGAAATAATGAGGCATTGAATATTCCGGATGCCATGAGTGAAGCGGAATACCTAACGCACATCAAAACGATTGGAAATAAAAATATAGTTGCTAAAAATTA
Organism: uncultured bacterium; assembly: GCA_903951405.1. Taxonomy (GTDB): domain Bacteria; phylum Bacteroidota; class Bacteroidia; order Chitinophagales; family Chitinophagaceae; genus Pollutibacter. Next base: position 8,816 of record CAJBBV010000138.1, on the reverse strand, counting down.
TATTGGCCAAGGTTATTATGGGACCTTCACTCCGAGTGTAATTCTTAGAAATATTTTTGAAAACCCAGGATGGTATACACAATACACTCCCTATCAAGCTGAAATTGCACAAGGAAGATTGGAGAGTTTATTAAACTTCCAAACCATGGTGTCTGACCTCACCGGATTACCCATCGCAAATGCCTCTTTATTAGATGAGGCAACCGCAGCGGCAGAAGCAATGGCGATGTTTTTTAATGCACTAAACAAACAAGATAATATTGAACGTCCAAAGTTCTTTGTAGATAAAGAATGTTTTCTTCAAACCATTGATTTGCTTTACACCAGAGCTAACCCAATAGGCATTGAAATTGTGCTGGGAAATACAGAAGAAGCAACACTTGATTCAACTTACTTTGGGGCATTAGTTCAGTATCCAAATGATAAAGGTGGACTTATCGACCACAGAAATTTTATTGATAAGGTTCATAGTGTAGGCGCTTATGTAGTCATGACTACCGACATTCTTTCATTAACCCTTTTAACATCACCAGGTGAGTTAGGCGCCGATGTAGCCTGTGGTTCTTCACAACGCTTTGGAGTACCCCTGGGAAATGGTGGACCACATGCAGCCTTTTTTGCCACTAAAGATGAATTTAAACGAAGTATACCGGGTAGAATAATTGGTGTTAGTATTGATGCAGAGGGAAACAGAGCATTGAGAATGGCTCTTCAAACAAGAGAACAACATATTAAACGGGAAAAAGCAACATCGAATATTTGTACTGCCCAAGCGTTATTAGCCAATATGGCTGCTATGTATGCTGTTTACCACGGTCCAATTGGATTAAAAAAGATAGCCACCAGGACTTCTTTGTTTGCTCAAGCTGCTGCAAAAACATTAAAAGCAGGTGGATATAAGCTTCTACATGAATCTTTTTTTGATACCATCACTATTGTAACGACAAAGGCAGAATCGATTTATCAAATTGCACAAGAAAAACACATCAATATTCGATTAATTGATACGATGCATATTGGATTGAGTTTTGATGAATCTACCAACAGCAGTGACTTACTATCCTTGTTGAGTTGCTTTGATGAGAAAGGACAAGGCTTTTTTAGTGTTTCGGAGAACGATTACTTACATAATATTCCTACTTCACTCACTAGGACATCAACGTTTCTTGAACATCCTGTTTTCAATACATACCACAGCGAAAGCAAGATGATGCGGTATATTAAGCAATTAGAAAACAAGGACCTCTCATTGAACACATCGATGATTTCGTTGGGTAGCTGTACAATGAAATTAAATGCAGCTTCTGAAATGATGCCATTGAGTTGGGAATGCTGGAGCCAAATTCATCCATTTGCACCAGCATATCAAACACAGGGATACACTCAAATCCTTGATGAACTTTCTGCCTATCTTTCTGAGATTACAGGATTTGATGCATGCAGCCTTCAGCCCAACAGTGGTGCACAAGGAGAATATGCCGGACTGCTAGCCATAAGAGGATATCACCTTTCAAGAGGTGATCATCACCGCAACGTTATGCTCATCCCGATATCTGCTCATGGTACGAATCCTGCATCAGCTGTAATGGCTGGAATGAAGGTTGTTGTGGTTAAAGCACTTGAGAATGGGTATATAGATATTAATGACCTGACCGAAAAAGCGAATCAATATAGCGAATCCCTCGCAGGCATCATGATTACCTATCCAAGCACCTATGGAGTGTATGAAGAGACCATAAAAGACATCACTGCAATTGTACACTTACACGGTGGACAAGTATACATGGACGGTGCCAATATGAATGCACAAGTTGGCTTAACAGCACCGGGACTAATTGGTGCGGATGTATGTCATCTCAATCTCCATAAAACATTTGCCATCCCACATGGAGGCGGCGGACCTGGTATGGGTCCAATTTGTGTAAAGTCTCATTTGACTCCATTTTTACCTGGACATGCTGTCAATACCATCAAAAATGATACTGAATTTAAGCAAACTCAGGCAGTAAGCGCATCTCCTTTTGGTAGTGCGAGTATATTGCTCATAAGCTATGCCTATATCCGTATGCTTGGGAAAATAGGAGTCAAAGCATCCACAGAATATGCGATACTGAATGCGAACTATATGCGAGCAAGACTTCAAGGGCACTATGATATACTTTATCTAGGAACCAATGGCACCTGCGCTCATGAGTTTATAGTAGACTTAAGGCCATATAAAAAATCAGCTGAAGTTGAAGCTGAGGATGTGGCAAAACGACTAATGGACTATGGATTTCATGCTCCAACACTTAGCTTTCCCGTTCCAGGCACTATTATGATTGAACCTACCGAGAGTGAGGATAAAGACGAACTTGATCGCTTTTGTGATGCATTGATTTCAATTAGAAACGAAATAAAAGAAATAGAACTTGGGCAGACAGACAAAAAAGAAAATGTATTGAAAAGAGCTCCACACACTCAAACAACAGTTTGTGGAAATAGCTGGGATAGGCCATACACCCGTGAACAAGCTGCTTTTCCAACAGAAAGACAGCGCACCAATAAATTTTGGCCAAGTATTGCTCGTGTAAATAACACCCATGGTGATAGAAATTTGATTTGCACCTGCGAACCTATTAGTAGCTATGTAGAAGAAAAAATTGGTCAATAAAGTAGGGTTTTTTTAATTTTTGGTGCTATCTGAAAATTCTAAACCATTTTTTCGTAAATTTATTCGAATGCCTGCCAAGGTTTTAGATTTTATTTGCTTTTTGTAACAATTTTTTAGATTTTATTCAAATAAAGGCTCCATTATGGCAAGAAATCGTGGGTTATATCGTCCGGAATTCGAAAGGGATTCTTGTGGCATCGGATTTGTAGCAAATATTAAAGGGAATAAAAGTCATCAGGTCATATCTGATGCCTTAACCATACTAGAAAACATGGAACACAGAGGCGCTTGTGGTTGCGAGAGCAATACAGGTGATGGTGCGGGTATCTTAATCCAGACACCACATGCATTCTTTTTTGATGAATGTTTGAAAATGGGAGTTCACTTACCTGCCTACGGCAAGTATGGTGTAGGAAGTGTTTTTTTTCCAAAAGAAGTAAGGCTTCGTGAAGAGTGCAGAGATATATTCAACAGAACTGCTGAGGAGCTTGGGATGGAAATTCTCACGTGGAGGAAAGTACCCATTAATCCTGAAGGAATAGGCCTAACGGCAAGGTCTGTAGAACCTGAAATAGAGCAGGTTTTCATTGCTTGTCCTGATCACATCAGCAATCCAATGGCTTTTGAGCGAAAATTATTTATACTTAGAAACTATGCTACGCATCTGATTAATAATTCTGTAAAAAAAGATGCTATCGGATTTTATATCTCGTCACTATCATACAAACTAGTGGTCTATAAGGGCCAGCTTACTAGTATGCAAGTGAGGTCATACTATCCTGATTTATCCAACAAAAAACTGGTAAGTGCACTTGGATTAGTGCACTCACGCTTTGCAACAAATACCTTCCCTTCATGGAAACTGGCTCAACCATTCAGGTATATCGCTCATAATGGTGAAATCAATACCCTTCAGGGCAACCTAAACTGGATAAAAACAAATGAAAATGGATATGCTTCTCCGTATTTTTCTAAGGAAGAAATGGAGATGCTTCTACCCTTAATTTCGGGAAGCCAAAGTGACTCGGCCAGTTTGGATAATATGATTGAATTGTTGACTATGACTGGTAGGTCATTGCCACATGTGATGATGATGTTAATCCCCGAAGCATGGGATGGCAATGAGAGCATGGATCCTGTTAAAAAAGCATTTTATGAATTCCACGCTTCCATCATGGAACCTTGGGATGGACCTGCTTCAATTTCATTCACGGATGGCAGAATGATTGGTGCAACACTAGATAGAAATGGACTTCGTCCTTCGCGCTATTGCGTTACATCAGATGATCGTGTTATCATGGCATCTGAAACAGGTGCACTTCCAGTAGATCCTTCACTAATTATTGAAAAAGGAAGGCTGCAGCCGGGTAAGATGTTCGTAGTAGATATTGAAGAAGGAAGAATCATTAGTGATGATGAATTAAAGCAAACCATCTGCGGGCAGAAGCCTTATGGTGAGTGGATCAACAAATATAAAATACGATTGAATGAATTGCCTGATCCAAGGGTAATGTTCACTCATCTAGAACACGAACAAGTTTTCAAATATCAAAAGGCATTTGGCTATTCATCAGAGGATTTAGAACACATCATTGCCCCCATGGCTATTGATGGCAAAGAACCGATTGGCTCTATGGGAAGTGATATCCCATTGGCAATACTAAGTGATCAGCCACAACACTTAAGCAGCTACTTCAAACAGTTATTTGCACAGGTAACGAATCCCCCGATCGATCCTATAAGAGAACGTCTTGTTATGTCTCTTGCTACATTCATTGGAAACAATGGTAGCATGTTAACGGAAGATCCAATGAGTTGTCATACTGTTGCACTCAAACACCCTGTGCTAACAAACCGTGACCTTGAAAAGATACGAAGCATTGATACTGGTGCGTTTCAAGCCAAAACACTACAATGTTATTTTCGAGCTGATGGTAAACCTGGTACACTTAAAAAAGCACTTGACAGAATTTGTCGATATGCAGTAGATGCTGTTGAGGATGGATTTGAAGTATTGGTATTGCAAGACAGAGCAATCGATTCTGAACACGCACCAATACCATCGCTACTAGCTACTTCTGCAATACATCATCATCTTATCCGAAAAGGACTGAGAGGAAAAGTTGGAATCATTGTTGAAGCAGGAGATGTATGGGAAGTACATCACTTTGCCTGTTTGATTGCATTTGGAGCAACTGCCATCAACCCTTATCTAGCACTTTCATCTATTCGCGATATTAAGCTCAGTGGCAAAATGCAGACTGAAATTGATGCAGAACACTTAAAGAAAAATTACATCAAAGCGGTTAATGAAGGATTGTTGAAAGTATTCTCAAAAATGGGTATTTCAACACTACAATCTTATCATGGAGCACAAATATTTGAAATTATTGGGTTGAATCAAGAGGTTGTTGATAAGTATTTCACTGGTGCGGTATCCAGAATTGAAGGAATGGGATTGGATGAGATTGCAAGAGAATCCTTAGCAAAACATCATCTTGGATTTAGCAGAAAAACTATCCCGGTTGATAGACTTCCTGTTGGTGGTGTTTATCAATGGAAAAGAAAAGGAGAATTTCATCTATTCAATCCGCAAACAATTCATTTGCTTCAGCAATCGACAAGAACTGCTGATTTTTCGATGTTCAAAAAATATTCTCGATTAGTCAATGAACAAGGAGAAAAAGCATGCACACTTAGAAGCTTGTTTCAATTCAACCCAAATAAACCTGCTATTTCAATTGACGAAGTAGAACCTGCTGAAAATATTTACAAACGTTTTGCAACAGGTGCTATGTCTTTCGGATCGATATCTTGGGAGGCCCATACTACCCTAGCGATTGCCATGAACAGACTTGGTGGCAAAAGCAATACGGGCGAAGGTGGAGAGGACGAGGTGCGTTATAACTTAATGGAGAACGGCGACTCAATGCGTTCAGCAATTAAGCAAGTAGCATCAGCTCGTTTTGGTGTAACAAGTCAATACTTAACTGAAGCAGATGAACTGCAAATCAAAATGGCACAAGGGGCCAAACCCGGTGAAGGTGGACAATTACCAGGGCATAAAGTGGATGATTGGATTGGACGAGTAAGGCATTCAACTCCTGGAGTTGGATTAATCTCACCACCTCCACACCACGACATCTATTCTATCGAAGATTTAGCACAACTTATTTACGATTTAAAAAATGCAAATCGAAAGGCAAGGATAAGTGTAAAACTAGTATCAAAAGCTGGTGTAGGCACAATTGCTGCAGGTGTTGCCAAAGCAAAAGCAGACGTAGTACTTATTTCAGGCTTTGATGGTGGAACAGGAGCCTCTCCCGTGAGTTCTATTCGACATGCAGGATTACCATGGGAACTTGGTTTAGCTGAAGCTCATCAAACCTTGGTAAAAAATAAACTCAGAAGTAGAATTGTTTTACAAACCGATGGTCAACTCAAAACAGGTCGTGATATAGCCATAGCAACCTTACTTGGTGCTGAAGAATGGGGTGTTGCTACTGCAGCATTGGTTGTTGAAGGCTGTATTCTTATGCGCAAATGCCACTTGAACACATGCCCCGTTGGCGTAGCTACTCAAGATCCAGAACTTAGAAAACGATTTAACGGAGCAGCAGAATATGTAGTCAACTTCATTCAATTCTTAACAAAAGAGTTAAGAGATATTATGGCTGAAATGGGCTACAAAACCATTGAAGAAATGGTTGGACAAGTTGATGCATTAAAAATGAGAGAAGATATTTCTCATTGGAAATACAATAAGCTAAACCTAATGCCAATTCTTTACAAAGAACCTGCAGACGCTTCAGTTGGATTATATAAACAAGAGGAGCAAGATCATGGCATTGCAGATGTATTGGATTGGAAATTTATAAAGGAAGCATCTAGCGCACTAGAAAACCAGCAACCTGTCGTTATACATAGTAAGATAAAGAATACAGATAGGTCTACTGGCACAATGCTAAGCAATGAGATTACCAAAAAGTATGGTGCGGCTGGTCTAAAAGAAGATACGATTACATTACGTTTAACAGGAACTGCTGGACAAAGTTTTGGAGCATTCAATACACAGGGTGTTACATTAGAATTGGAAGGTGATGCTAATGATTATTTTGGAAAGGGATTGAGTGGTGCTAAAATGATTATTTATCCTCCAAAAGAATCTGTATTTGTAGCAGAAGATAATATACTAATTGGTAACACTGCTTTTTATGGTGCAACAAGTGGCAGATCATTTATCAGAGGAAAAGCAGGAGAGCGATTTGCTGTTAGAAACTCTGGTGCAACGGCTGTAGTAGAAGGTGTAGGAGATCATGGATGTGAATATATGACGGGTGGTACTGTTGTAGTACTTGGTGCAACAGGCAGAAACTTTGCAGCCGGAATGAGTGGTGGCATTGCTTATATATATGACGTACATGGTAATTTCAAAAACCAATGCAATCAAGAAATGGTTGATTTAGATCCAATGGATGATGAGGATGTAATTATACTAAAAGGATTATTAGAAGAACACCTAACTACAACGGGAAGTACTGTTGCTAAATTTGTACTAGGTGATTTGGAAAATCAAAAACTATCTTTTGTAAAAGTTTATCCACGTGACTATAAAAAAGTCATACAATCCAATAAATCAATAAAGAAGGCATTAATCTAATTAATTTGTTAATTGAAACGATATGGGAAGACCAACGGGTTTTTTAGAATTCGAAAGATCTAATCCAAAGAAGATCAACGTAGAAGAAAGGATAACAAACTACAATGAGTTTGTTAAGCCCTTTGAGGATAGTGAATTAAATAAACAAGCTGCTAGATGCATGAACTGTGGTGTTCCTTTTTGTCATCACGGATGCCCGCTTGGTAACGTAATTCCAGAATTTAACGATGCCGTATATCAAAAAAATTGGGAAGAGGCATACGAAATATTAAGCTCTACCAATAACTTTCCTGAATTCACCGGAAGAATTTGTCCTGCCCCTTGTGAGAGTTCATGCGTGCTAGGCATAAATCAACCCCCGGTAAGCATTGAGGATATAGAAAAACATATTATCGAAATAGCATTTGATAAAGGATATGTAATTCCTAAAAAGCCAAACCTACGTACAGGGAAAAAAGTAGCAGTAGTTGGAAGTGGTCCTGCTGGTATGGCGGCAGCAGCACAACTTAATCAAGCAGGACATGCAGTGGTTGTGTTTGAGCGGGATGAAAAACCAGGAGGATTGTTACGGTATGGAATTCCAGATTTTAAACTGGAGAAGAATGTTGTGGATCGCCGAATCAACCTTATGAAAGAAGAGGGCATTGAATTTAGATGCAATGCTAATGTTGGTGTAAATATTGGAATGAATGATCTTTTAAGAGATTACAATGCGATTGTTTTAGCAGGTGGTTCTACTGTGCCTAGGGATTTGTTAATCCCAGGACGAGAGCTTAACGGTGTTCATTTTGCCATGCACTTTTTAAAACAACAGAATAAGCTGGTTGCAGGATCCGATCCATTTGCAAATAGTACCATTGAAAGTAATATAGCTTCAGCTCAAATTAATGCAAAAGGAAAACGTGTAGTTGTAATTGGTGGGGGTGATACTGGAAGCGATTGTGTAGGAACGTCAAATAGACAAGATGCAGCCAATGTATTGCAATTTGAATTGTTACCAAAACCGCCAGAGAACAGAACTCAAGTAATGCCTTGGCCTACCTACCCTATGCTACTCAAAACAACTTCTTCTCATGAGGAAGGATGTGATAGAGCATGGGCCATAGCCACCAAAGAGTTTATCGGTGATAAAGATGGAAATTTAACGGCAATTAAAACCGTTGAATTAGATTGGAAATCTGAGGATGGCAAGCCTAGTCGTTTTGTAGAGCGTCCAAATTCCGAAAAAATCATACCGTGTGAGCTAGTTTTGTTGGCTATGGGATTTGTATCCCCTGAAAAAGAAGGGATGCTCGAGGAATCTGATTTAGCTACAGACGACAGAGGAAATGTTTTAGCAACTGAAAAAGACTATAAAACGAACATTGGGAAGGTATTTGCCTGCGGAGACATGAGAAGAGGTCAATCCCTTGTTGTTTGGGCAATTAGCGAAGGAAGAGAATGTGCCCGAAAAATAGATGAGTTCTTAATGGGTGAATCAATGCTCGAATCAAAAGACAAGAG